>JBGAOG010000083.1:0-14532 GCA_044221985.1 Phycisphaerales bacterium | reverse complement strand
AACGCCGCCGCGGCGGACGCGAGGTTCTCCGCCCGCGCCTCGCAGGACGGCGTCGGCGCGGGGACGATCACCGGGTCGCTCAAGGCCACGGTCCTGGCCGGGCCCGACGGGACGCTCACGCCCCAGGCCACGCTCCTGGACGCGGACATCTCCCTGGCCGGCGTTCCCACGGCCGTCATCGACACGCTCGCGGGCCGGGCCCTGGCCGGCGTGCTCTCGCCCGGGGCCACGCTCGCCGACGCCCTGGGCCCCGCGCTGGACACTCGCGTGACCGCCAAGGGGAACACCAGGCAACTGAACGCGTCCCTGGAGGTCGTGCTGGCGAATCTGCACGCGGATGGCTCCGTGCGCTACGCGGACAGGCTCCTCACGCTCGACAAGCCCCTGGGCGTGTCGATCAGGGGATCGGCGGTGCGGGCCCTGGCGCCCGGGCTTGACGCGGCCCTGAAGGGCCAGCAGGACGTGACGCTCGCCGCCTTTCCCGACGCCTCGCTTCGCGTGGAATCGCTCTCGCTGCCCATCGACCTCGCCGCGCCGAGCACGCCGGACCTGCGCCCCTTGGCCACCGCGGTCCAGATCGACGTGGGCGCGGCGTCGGGAACGGTCCGCATCGATCCCTCCGCCGCCACGCCCAGCGCCTTCGCCACCGAGCCCCTGACGCTGCGGC
The DNA here is from genome assembly GCA_044221985.1 of Phycisphaerales bacterium. Taxonomy (GTDB): domain Bacteria; phylum Planctomycetota; class Phycisphaerae; order Phycisphaerales; family UBA1924. The sequence goes on along the minus strand of JBGAOG010000083.1, from coordinate 13,865 downwards.
TCGCTTCGGCGCGCCTGGGCGATGCCCTGACGATCCAGGGCTCGACGCGCGCGACCATCGACGCCAAGCCCGCCGGTGACGTCGTGATCGACCTCGCCGCCGCCGACCTGCTCGACTCCTCGGGCAAGCCCAGCGCCGCCCTCCCCACGCTGCGTGGCAAGGTCGAGGTCAGGGGCGTGGCCACGGCCCTGGCCCAGCCCTTCGCCCAGGGCATCGATCTCCGGAGCGGCATCGGGCCGGCGCTGGACCTCTCGATCAACGCCCAGTCGCAACCGGCGCCGGCGGGCGCGCCGGCGCTGCGCCTCGACCTGTCCGCCCACGCGGAGAAGCTCGGCGTCACGGGCTCGCTGGTGGCCTCTCCGCAGCGCATCACGACGCTGGGGCAGGGCCTGCGACTGGACCTGGCCAACGCCGGCGCGATCGTCGGGCCGCTGATCCCGCGGGGCGCGGGGATGACGATCGCGCCCACGGGCAGCGTGGTGGTCTACGTCCCCACGCTCGACATGCCCCTCACCGCGGGCTCCGCGCCCGACCTGGCCCACACGCGACTGGGCACGCGAACGGAGATCCGCAGCTGGCGGATCGTGCCCGATCCCGCGACGGGGGCGGCGCCCATCGACCTCGCCGGCGCGGCGCTCGACTTCGGCTTCCTGCCCGGCGGTGATCCGCGGCTCGTGCTGGACGCGATCCTCACGCAGGGCGGCGTCACCTGCCACCCGCAGGCCACGTTCGACTTCTTCAACACGTGGGACGCCGCGGGCCGCATGAGCGACCCGAGCGTCATCCGCCCCGTGGGAACGCTGGACATCGCGGACCTGCCCACGGCGCTCGCCGACGTGTTCCTCGCCACACCGGCGCGCGGCACGCTCGACGTGCGCGCCATCCTCGCCCAGGCGCTGGGGAACAAGGCCTCCATCAAGCTGGTCACCTCGCGCCCGGAGCGGGGCGATTCGATCGACCTCGCCCTGAGCATCAGCACCCCCACCACCAACCTCAGCGCCCGGGCGGGGGTCTCCGTCAACGCCCTCGAGCTGCGATCGATGGCTGGTCAACTGGGCCTGACGCCCGCGGCGTTCTCGGCGATCCTGGCCCAGGCCGCGCCCCAGGGCCTGCCCATCGGCACACCGCGCCTCACGCAGGATTTCCGCCCTTCGTTCGCGCTGGACGCGATGACGATCCCGATCGATCGGAGTTTCAAGCCGGACCTGGCCGCCACCTCACCCGCCACGCTGCGCCTCGATCTCTCGGGGCTTGCACTCGACGGCCTCTCCCTCAAGGACGACGCGGGCAACGCCCAGCCCCTGGGGGCCGTGGGGCTGGGCGATGGGTCGGTCATCGCGGCGCGCGTCGCGATCGCGTCCCTGCTGGCGGGTCCGGCGTCACCGGACAAGGACGCCCGCGTCGATCTCGACCTGCGCCCGCAGGGGCCCTCGCGCCAATCGCTGGGCGCGGTCAAGGGGACCATCACCGCGCCCCTGGCGGCCGCTCAGCCCGCCGGCCCGATCGTCGCGACCCTCGCGCTCCAGGACCTGGCCCCCGCGGTGGCCGAGGCGATGCTCCCGGCGTCGCTGATGGAGCGCGGCACGCTGCCCGCCCTGGCGGGCCAGTCCGTGGCGATCAACCTCAAGAGCACCATCACGCCTCCCGCGCCCGTCAACGGCCAGGTCGACTGGCCCGCGTCTCGCATCAGCGCCGAAGTGGCCATCGCGGGCGAGCGGGTCTCCACCCCCGCGCCGCTGGCCCTTGACCTCCTCCCCGATCGCATCGCGCTCTCGCGCGCCGGGAGCCTCTCGCTCACGCCCGATCCGGCCTTCCTGAACGCCAGGCTCGCCGGGGCCAAGGACGCCAAGGGCTCGCCCGCCGCCGGGACCCTCCAACTCATCGAGCCGGTGACCCTGACGGCGTCGATCAAAACCCTGGCCCTGTCCCGAGGCGCCGGACCGCTCAAGCCCGGCGTGTTCGCCCTCGACGTCGATATCTCCGTTCCCCACGCCCGCTTCATGCGCGAGCAGGGCGAGCCGCTGGAGATCTCTGCCCTGGCCATCCACGCCACCCACCCGGCGAACTCCACCGACGGCGCCATCCATGCCGACCTGAAGGGCGACTTGGCCACGGGCCCCGAGCACGCGCCCCTGGAGCTCACGGTGGCCATCTCCCGCCTGGCCTCGCCCGAGGGCGTGCCCACGCCGGACCTGGCGATCATGACGGCCTCGGGCGATCTGCACGCCGTGCCCACGCCGCTGATCGATGCCCTGGCGCGCCAGCACGGCCTGCTCGTCGAGGTGCTGGGCCCGACGCTGGACGCGAAAGTGCGTGCCGAGGGGGTGTCGCTCAAGGGCAGCGAGGCGAACCAGTCCCCGATCGACCTGGAGCTGACCTCGCCACGCGCCAAGGCCCACATCACGGGCGTGGTGCGCGAGGGGACGTTCGTCGCCACCAGGGACGTGGAGGCCCAGCTGCTGGAGATCACGCCGGCGCTGGGGGGCCAGCTCAACGCCGCCCTGCCCATCATCGGAACGCTCGAAAAGAAGCCGACGGACCGCCCGGCGATGGTGCGCATCAGCGACCTCTCCATGCCGATCTCGGGCGGGCTGTCGGCCCTGAGCGCCAAGGTCCAGGTCGACCCGGGCGAGGCCCGGTTCGCCACGTCCACCGCCTTTGGGGAGCTGCTCAACCTCGTCAAGGTCAGCACGCAGGGGCTGGTGGGGCAGAGGCTCGACCCCCTCTCGCTGACCATCGACAAGGGCGTCATCGTCGTCCCGCCCTACAACCTCAAGCTCGGCGAGTTCACGCTCCAGACGCAGGGGCAGGTCAACCTGGGCACGCGGGGGGTTGACATCGTGACGCGCATCCCCTTCGGCGCCCTCTCCGACGAGATTGCGGGCAAGGTGAAGCTGAACTCCGGGCTGGGAGCCGCGGTGGGGCGCGTCCTGCCCATCGAGAACCTGACCATGATCCCGTTCCGCACCAGCGGGACGTTCGACAAGAGCAAGACGAGCTTCGACGCCGAACTGCTGGTCAAGGACCTGGGCAAGTCGATCAGCCCGGAGCGCGTCATCGACCAACTGCCCGAGTTGATCCCGGGGCTCAAGAAAAAGAAGGACGAGAAGCCGAAGTAGTCCGCGCGTGTTCGTGGACAGGACAAACCCGCCACCCGCCCACGGGTCGCGGGGAAGGAGGTCGTCCGTGCCGCAAGAACCGCTCAGTGCGTGATCGGGACCGGCGCCAGGCGGCTGGGGCGGTCGATCAGCGCGCCGCGGGCGAAATCGCCCCACGCGGCACGCCAGTTGGAATCCCACGCCACGAAGGGCTTGTCCCAGTACTCGACGGGGCGCTGGTTCAGGTCCTTGAGCTCGGGAGTCAGGTTGTAGCGCACGTCGGAGTGGCTCACCCCGCCGCTGGAGCCGCAGCCCGCCAGGGCCGCACACGCCAGACCAAGAAGAACGATGCGACGGATGTTGCGATTCATAGTTGAGCTTCTCCGGTTCCCTGGCCCCGCGGGCAGGACGGGGTTATACCACCCCTCACCCCGTCCCGTCAATGTCCCAGATTATCGGCCTGCCCCGCCCATGGAAAGCGCGGGCGGGCTGATTTTCGGGCCCGATCCGCCCGATGTCCTCTCGCCATGACCATCCAGTCCCTTTCAAACGTGGATTTCTCCAACGCCGTTTCCGTGGCCGTCGCCAAGAAAACGCTGGATTCCGCCAAGTTCGAGGGGCAGGCGATGGTCCGCATGATCCAGGACGCGGCCCGGACGCAGCCCGGCGGCTCGCGCCCCGGGAGCGAGGCGTCCTTGGGCCGCGGCACCCGCCTCGATACCTACGCCTGAGTTCGATTCGAGCATCCCAGGCCAGGGGTTTCGTGCCCGGTGCGATATTGCCCAGGCGCGCCCTATCCCACTGCCAGTTCGGCAGATAGACCGCTCGCCACGCCCGACCGGATTCGTGCGCACGTGGCCGACCCGCCGCCCGCGGGCCCCCCTGGCACCTTCAGGCTGGTCTGTGGATTGCAACGCATCCCGGTACGCCCTTTGTCCGGGACCGCCGGCATTAGGGAGGAGGTGCTCGCATGCGACCCGACAGGCTGACCACGACCGCCCAGCAAGCCCTGGCCGACGCCCAGGGCGACGCGATGTCGCGCCAGCACGCCGAAGTCGGCGGGCTCCACATACTGAGCGCGCTGGTGTCCGATGCGTCCAGCCCGGCCTCCTCGATGCTCGCGAAGATCGGGCTCGAGCCGCGGCGCGCCCTCCAGGCCGTCCAGGGCGAGTTGTCGCGCCTGCCGACGGTGAGCGGGGCGGCGCCGATGGGGGGGCGCGCGCTGATGGAGATCCTGACCAGGGCGGACGCCGAGGCCAAGCGCCTGGGCGACGCGTACGTGAGCAGCGAGCACCTGCTGCTGGCGCTGGCGGAGGTCAACGGCTCCAGCGGGCAGGCCAGGCAGCTCCTGACGACGCTCGGCGCCACCAGGCCCCGCCTCGAGGAGGCCATGAAGGCCATCCGCAAGGCCTCGGGGGTCTCCAGCATCCAGGACCCCTCGGGCGAGAGCAGCTTCGAGGCCCTCAAGAAGTACGCCATCGACCTGACGGAGAAGGCCCAGCAGGGCAAGCTCGACCCGGTGATCGGGCGCGACGAGGAGATCCGTCGCACGATGCAGGTCCTGTCGCGCCGCACGAAGAACAACCCCGTCCTGATCGGCGAGCCTGGGGTGGGAAAGACCGCCATCGCCGAGGGGCTGGCCCTGCGCATCGTGGACGGCGATTGTCCCGGGGGCATGCGCGCCAAGCGGATCATGGCCCTGGACGTGGGCCAGCTGTTGGCCGGCGCCAAGTACCGCGGGGAGTTCGAGGAACGCCTCAAGGCCGTGCTGCGCGAGGTCACCGGCAGCGACGGGAAGATCATCCTGTTCATCGACGAGCTGCACACGATCATCGGGGCCGGGGCGGCGGAGGGCGCGGTCTCGGCGGGGAACCTGCTCAAGCCCGCGCTGGCGCGCGGCGAGCTGCGCTGCATCGGCGCCACCACGCTCGACGAGTACCGCAAGCACGTCGAGAAGGACCCGGCCTTCGAGCGCCGTTTCCAGCCCATCTTCGTCGACCAGCCCAGCGTGGAGGAGACCGTCGCCATCCTGCGCGGGCTCAAGCCCCGCTACGAGGCGCACCACGGCGTGCGCATCCGCGATGAGGCCATCCTCGCCGCCGCCCAGCTCTCCAACCGCTACATCGCCGATCGCTTCCTGCCCGACAAGGCGATCGACCTGGTGGACGAGGCGGCCAGCCGCCTGCGCATCGAGAACGACAGCATGCCGGCCGAGCTCGACGAGCTGCGCCGGCGGATCATGCAGCTCGATATCGAGCGCGAGGCGCTGAAGATCGAACAGAAGGACAAGGCGGCGGGCGACACCACCGGCAAGGAGCTGGCGCGGATCGAGCGCGAGCTGGCCGGGCTTCAGGAGGAGAACCGGGCCCTGACGGCGCGCTGGGATGCCGAGAAGAAGGAGCTCGACGCCGTCAAGAGCATCAAGGAGCGCATGGGCGCCAAGCAGGTGGAGCTCGAGCAGGCCCAGCGCCGGGGCGACCTCGAGGCCGCCGCCCGCATCCGCTACGGCGAGATGCGCGACCTGGAATCGCAGCTCAAGCAGGCCGAGGAATCCCTGGCCGCGCGCCAGAGCCGCGGCGACGCGCTGGTGAAGGAGGAGGTCGACGCCGAGGCGATCGCGGCCGTCGTCGCCCGCTGGACGGGCATCCCCGTGTCGCGCCTGGTGGAAGGCGAGCGCGAGAAGCTGACGCGGATGGAGGAGCAGCTGGCTCGGCGCGTGATCGGGCAGGAGCACGCGCTCAAGGCCGTGGCCGACGCCGTGCGCCGCAGCCGCGCCGGGCTCAGCGATCCGCGCCGCCCCATCGGGAGCTTCCTGTTCCTGGGGCCCACGGGCGTGGGCAAGACCGAGACGTGCAAGGCCCTGGCCGAGTTCCTCTTCGATACCGACGAGGCGATGGTGCGCATCGACATGTCCGAATACGGGGAGAAGCACGCGGTGGCACGCCTCATCGGCGCGCCCCCCGGCTACGTGGGCTTCGAGGAGGGTGGGCAGCTCACCGAGACCGTCCGCCGCCGCCCCTACTGCGTCGTGCTCCTCGACGAGATCGAGAAGGCCCACGCCGACGTGTTCAACATCCTGCTCCAGGTGCTCGACGACGGGCGACTCACGGACGGGCAGGGGCGCACCGTCGACTTCAAGAACACCATCATCGTGATGACCAGCAACTACGGGAGCCAGCAGATCCAGGAGCTCACCGCCCAGGGCGCCGAGGACTGGGAGATCGAGGCCGCCATCCGCGAGCTGCTCAAGCGCGGGCCGGCCGGGCTGGCCGCGGAGGAGTTCGCCAAGGCGGCCGGGCTGCCCCCCAAGGTCACGGAAGTGATGTCCCGAGCGGCGGCGACGATGACGGGCGGGCTGATGCGCCCCGAGCTGCTCAACCGCATCGACGAGGTCGTCGTCTTCCACCAGCTCCGCAAGGACGACCTGGGCGCCATCGTCCACATTCAGACCCAGCGACTGCTCGAGCGCCTCAGGGAGCGCGAGATGGCCCTCACGCTCACCGACGCCGCGGCGGCCCAGATCGCCACCGAGGGCTGGGACCCGCAGTACGGCGCCCGCCCGCTCAAGCGGGCCATCCAGCAGCGCCTCGAGAACGCGCTCGCCAGCCGCATGCTCGCGGGCGAGTTCGGCCCCGGCGACCACGTGAAGGTGGACTGGGACGGAGGTCGCTTCGTGTTCAACAAGGACAAGTAACCCGCGGCCGCAGGGCGCAAGTGCGTGCGCCGGGCGGGCAGGGGAGAACGCCGCGAGCGTGGGGCGTGGGCGAGATGTCGCGGATCAGAGTTGCGTGCAATAATTCGTGAGAGTCAATAGGGAAGGCCCTTGACACCGGGGGGGCGGCGTAGTCTGTAGGAGTTGATGCTCCGGGTTCGACGCGCGGGAGGGGTCTCGAAGCGTCGGGAAGGAGGCGAAGATGAAACTCAGCGGGCTGGTGCGTGGCGCGATGCTGCTCGCGGCGATGTCCGCTTCGCCATGCATGGGGCAGAATCCCGGCGATTGGAACAACGATGGCTACTTGACGCCCGCGGATGTCTCGGGACTCGATTCATGCATGCTCGGACCTGATGTCCAATCCTCGGGCACGTGCAAAGTCGTCTATCACCCCCTCGACTTAGGTTATTGCGGCCTTATCGGAGCGATGGCTCTTCAGGCTGGCCAAACGGGGACCACCTGTGAACCGCGAATGGCTCTCGTAGATGGAATCCTCGAAGACTTACATACGTACGCTGGCCTCACGATCCCGCTCCCGATAGGTTGGACGATGTTCTGGGGTGCCGAAGCTTCCATAGCTCCGTGCAACCTAACCCAGTTTCCGCTGCTTCTTGGTGAAGCCGCGAGCGCGACAAGTACAGCCTTCAGTGATATTTGGGTCAACCTATCGCTCGACGTTGATGCCAACGGGTATCCAACGCAATGGGCCCAGCGCGGCATCACTCGCGATCGATCGAATCGAGGGACGACGAGTCCAGCGATACAGGCAAACCTGTTCTTCGAGGGGCGCGTTGGACCCGGATCACAGGGCAGATACATCACATATTGGAGGCCAGCGGACATCGGCTGGAACAGTGATTGGTGCGTTGTGCCGTACAGTGTCGGGTATTCGAACAGAACTTACGGCACCATCGTGTTCTACGACGGGGAAGTAGATCACCCCTTCCATCCATTCTTCTCCCGGACAGAGACACATTCCGAGTGGATCGGCCTTACTCCGAGATGGATCACTATCAAGGCGGAGACTTACAACACACTCGATCACGCTTGGGGGCAGCCGAGCCTTGTTGGTGAGCTATCGGCGACCGTAGGACTTGTGCGGTCATCGCCGAGTGGTTTCAACGGTGTTGGACAGTCCGTCGACCTGACGGTGTGTTCAGCGATGGTCACCTCGGATGACCCGACGGCCTTCACGGCATTCTACATCGAGGCGTTCGACACGACAGAAATCCACGACCGGAGGCAATAATCGTGACACCTGCACAACTGCTGCACGTCATCCTGTTGAGCGCAGGCACCATAGCGCGGGGTCAACACACGCCCGCGGGCAATCGGGACACGGTGGCCAATCCCAGCGTGACCGCTCAGGCCAAGGATGTACCGGTGGTCATCGACCCCGCATGGCGCCTCAGGAATGCCGACGATGTTGGAAGGCAATTCGCCGCTTGGATGGGATGTGCGCAACCGGAAGGGGCGATCGTTGACCTGGTGCGTGTTCGGAATGTGCGAACACCGTGCCTGGATGACGAGCAACCCATGGCCTATTGGATAGTGCCCGTGCGTGCGCAGGAGATCGTCCTAGACGAGCCGCACGCTCTCAAGACCCGCCCTTTGAATTACGACGCCTGGTTTGATGCGAAGGCCGGGCACCTCGTGGGCGTCTTCCCGGTGCCTCAATCGAACGAAGCAGATATCTGGCCCCCTCCCTGCGGCGCGTCCGCCGCTAAGCAGATGGAGAACAGTGGGCCCGAAGTGTGGAAGTCCTTCTTGGCTGCGCCGCCGCCAACGACATTCGTGGCGGCCTTGAGGGAAGTCCAGACCATGTTCGGAGGGGTCGGGGAGGCTCGCCAAGTACTGGCATTTGCTGTGAACCAAGGAACGGCCAAGGACGGTCCCTTTCAGGCGGTATGGTCTATTGAACTTCGAGGAATGCCACAAGGTGCCCTTCCGCATAGGGCACGGAAACAGCGGAATGAACATGACGATATTAACTACGCCAACCACCTGCGGCACATCGTGCAAGCGGAGACTGGGAAGTGGGTGATGGCAACCAACATTCCACAGCCAGACGCGCCTCCCGGTGGGGCTCCAAACCCGGCGAATCCATCATCACGGGAAGCTGGATCGCGAGTCTCTGACAGGACTCCCGACGCTTCCCCAAGGGGAAAGTGAGCAGGTGTCATGCGAGTGGCGAGGCGCATACCTCTATTCGTGTTGATTATCGCCCATGGCGCGTCGGCGCAGTCTGGTCCGCAACGTCCACTGGTGGCGATGTGGGTTGAAACGCCCGCGATAGTGTCCGTTCCCCCGGGGGCTGTGGTTGCTTGGAGCATCTACGCGAATGTCTGGTCGCCAGCGATCACGACCTTCGGGCTTGCGGGTATCAGCGTGGACTTCGTCCAGGACTCTGCGAACCCCTCGGGGCTGGTGATGAACCCTGCACCCACCGTGCCCGAGGCGATGGCTGGATTCTCTCGACCGGCTGGAATCTCGAACCCGGGTCCGGGCGGCGCGGGTAGCGGATACGGCGGGACCGCGGTTCCCAACCCACAGCACGCGGGCGCCTTTGACCTGAGAGAGATCGGCGGCGTCCAGAACACCTTTGCAGTTGGCGTTGGGACGATGGGGCAGGATCGTGTCGTCGAGATTGGGCTCGGCCAGCAAACGACTGCGCAGCTTGTCGCGACGGGAGTGCTCACCATGCCGAACACGTACGGGAGATACGTATTTCGGCTCGAAAACGGGCATGCAACGGTGCTGACAAAGGTCGGCACTCCATCGGTTGCTTCGTCAACGATTTGGGCGCTGCCGAGCCTCGGCCCTGATATCAGCGTTACGGTCCGCTGCCCCGCCGACCTCGACGGCGGCTCGGGCAACGGGGTTCCCGACGGCGGCGTGGACGTCAGCGACCTCGTCTACTTCCTCGATGGATACCAGCTGGGCAACGTCGCCGTGGACCTCGACGACGGCTCGATGACCGGCACCCCGGATGGGGCCGTGGACCTCAACGACCTGCTGTTCTTCCTCTCCCACTACGAGCCGGGGTGTTGAACGAAGCGGGCACCGGGCGTCAGGCGCTGGGCATCAGGCGCTGGGCATCAGGCGCTGGGCATCAGGCGCTGGGCACTCGGCCGAGCAGCGGTCGGCGCCCCGCGCCGGGCGAGGGCCGATCCGGGCGGATGGGTCGCCCTCGCATGGCTAGCCTTCCCGCACACGGAGGTACCCCATGCCCGACAAGGCCGCCGCCGACGCCATGCGCGAAGTCCAGACCGCCTATGCCCGGCTCAAGGACGAGATCCGCAAGGTGATCGTGGGTCAGGACGACGTGGTCAACCAGATGCTGATGGCGATCTTCTGCCGCGGGCACGCGGTGGTGGTCGGCGTTCCCGGGCTGGCCAAGACGCTGCTCATCTCGACCATCGCGCGCACGCTCTCGCTGGGGTTCTCCCGCATCCAGTTCACGCCCGACCTCATGCCCAGCGACATCACGGGCACCGAGGTCATCCAGGAGGACAAGGCCACCGGGCACCGATCGCTGCGCTTCGTGCGCGGGCCGGTCTTTGCCAACGTCATCCTTGCCGACGAGATCAACCGCACGCCCCCCAAGACCCAGGCCGCCCTGCTCGAGGCCATGCAGGAGCGCCAGGTGACCATCGGGGGCGTGCGCCACCCGCTGCCCATCCCCTTCTTCGTGCTGGCCACGCAGAACCCCATCGAGCAGGAGGGCACCTACCCGCTGCCCGAGGCCCAGCTCGACCGCTTCATGTTCGAGATTGACATCCGCTACCCCAAGGCCGAGGAGGAGCTGGAGATCGTCCGGCGCGCCAGCACCAAGGCCAGCGTGCAGATCGAGCCGGTGCTCGACGAGCAGGGGATCCTGCACATCCAGAACCTGGTGCGCCAGGTGCCCGTTCCCGAGTACGTGATCGCCTACGCGCTGCGCCTGGTGCGGGCCACGCGGGTCAAGGAACCCATGGACGCGGGGCAACGCCGCCCGCGGATGGTCGGCGATTACGTCTCCTGGGGCGCCGGCCCGCGCGCCAGCGAGTACCTGGTCCTGGCCGGGCAGTGCGCGGCGGCCCTCTCGGCCAGCACGCACGTGACGCCCGAGCACATCCAGAGCGTGGCCCGCCCGGTCCTTCGCCACCGGCTGATCCTGAACTTCAACGCCGAGGCCGACCAGGTCACCCCGGACGCCGTCGTCGAGAACCTGATCGCCGAGACGCCCCTGGAAGGGCTGACCCCCGGCGACAAGAAGCTGATGGACAGCGTGATGCGATAACCTCGGGCCAACTGATCTTCAGTCTCATTCGACTCTCCGACGCTCGGATCGATAGCCTCTGTACATGTCCCCCGCCCAGGGTGCCGCGGCCCATCCGGCCCCGCCCCGCACCCATCCCGTCCCCATCCCCGAAGAGCCCCGCATGCTCGGGCAGCTCTTCTCCCCCCGGGTCGAGCTGCGCGCGGCGATCGCGGCCGGGGCTCTGCTCGGGCTGGGGTACATCGCCCACACCTGGCTCCAACTCCCGTACAGCGAGGGCTTGATCTGGGCCAGCCTGGCCATCGGGATGGTCTACGGCGGGCGAGCCGCCCTCGAAGCCCTGCACGCGAAGAAGCTCGACATCGACGTGCTCATGGTCGTCGGCGCGGCCCTGGCGGCGTATATCGGGCATCCCGAGGAGGGGGCCCTGCTCCTCTTCCTCTTCGTGCTCTCGGGCGCGCTCGAGGACATGGCGATGCAGCGCACCCAGCGCGAGGTCGAGGCCCTGCACAAGCTCATGCCCACCGAGGCCATCGCCTGGCGCGCCGGGGTTTGGGCCCCCGTCGCGGCCGAGGACCTCGTGGCCGGCGACCGCGTCAAGATCCGCCCCGGCGAACGCGTCCCCGCGGACGCCACCGTGCTCAAGGGCGAGTCCAGCATGGACCAGGCGGCCATCACGGGCGAGAGCCTCCCGCGCCCCGTCGCCCCGGGCGACGAGCTCTACGCCGGCACGATCAACACGGACGACCCCGTCGAGGCTCGCGTGCTGCGCCCCGTGCGCGAGTCGAGCCTGCAACGCATCCTCGACCTGGTCACCAAGGCCCGCGGGCAGCGCGAGCCCGTCCAGCGGACCATCGACCGCCTGGGCCAGCCCTACGCCATCAGCGTCTTCGCCGTCGGGCTCGTCGTGCTGCTGGTGTGGTGGCTCGCGCTGGATCGCCCCTGGGAGGAATCGCTCTACACCTCCATCACGCTGCTGATCGTCGCTTCCCCCTGCGCGCTGGTGATCTCGACGCCGACGGCGACGCTGGCCTCCATCGCCCGCGGCGCCCGCGGGGGCGTGCTCTTCAAGGGCGGGCAGGCGATCGAGCGCCTGGCGCGCATGGGCGCCGTCTGCTTCGACAAGACCGGGACCCTGACGATCGGTCGCCCCCGCGTGGAGGAGATCCACCCCGTGGCCTGGTCGGACGGGCAGGAACTGCTCGCCCTCGCCGCCGGGCTCGAGGCCGACTCGACGCACCCCATCGCGGCGGCGATTCGGGAGGCCGCCGCTCATCGCGGCGTCGACCCGGTGCGCTTCGAGGCCACCAGCCACGTCGCCGGGCGCGGGATCGTGGGCGAGCATGGGGGCCGCCCCGTGCGCCTGGGCTCGTACCACCACGCCGAGGAGGTCATCCCCGTCTGCTTCCGCGCCCGCGTGCGCCAGGTGCTCGAGGAGATGCAGGAGCGGGGGCACATCGCGGTCGTCATCGGCGTCGGACCCAGACCCGGGGATGAGTCCACCGGGCAGGTGGGCGTGCTGATCATGGCCGATGCCGTGCGCGCCGGGGCCCACGAGCTGGTCGAGGAGCTCCACGCCCTCCATGTCCGCCCCGTGCGCATGCTGACGGGGGACAACCGGCTCACCGCGCAGCGCGTCGCGTCGTCCCTGGGGCTGGACGCGTTCGACGCGGAACTCCTCCCTCAGGACAAGCTCGACGCCGTCGACGCGATGAAGCACGCCAAGGCCGCCTCGAGCGACCGACACAAGGGCGTGGGCGTCATCGGCGACGGGGTCAACGACGCCCCGGCCCTGGCCCTGGCCGACGTTTCGGTCGCCATCGGGGCCATCGGGACCGCCGCCGCCATGGAGTCGGCGGACATCGTCCTTCTCTCGGATGACCTCCGGGCCGTGCCTTGGGCGGTGCGCCTGGCCCGGCGTGCCCGGGCCACCATCAAGATCAACCTCGCGTTCGCCGTAGGCGTGATCGCCCTCATGGGTGCGGGCACCCTCGTCGGGTCTCTGATGCACCACCCGATCAACCTGGCCGTCGGCGTGCTGGCCCACGAGGGAGGGACGCTGCTGGTGGTCATGCACTCGCTGGCCATCATGCGGTTCAGGGCACTTCCACTCAACGAAGTGCCTTCAGCTCGCAAACAGGCCGCGGCATCCGCCCCGGGCACCGAAAAAACCGTACATATTACGAACATGCCGGTGTAAATACCGGAATTTTTCAGATTTCGACCCGACGACTTGGGCGACCGGATAATCTAAGGCCTTGTCCATTTGTCCGCGAGTTGGGGAACCCGGGACCGCGGATCATGGAGTGAAGGTCCCGCCTGGGCGGGACCGCCCGGTCGCTTAGCGGGGAAACCACCATGTATTCACAGACCGCCGAGTACGCATTGCGAGCGATGTCCTGCATGGCGCTTTATGAGGACCTGGTGGCAACCCCGGTCCTGGCGGAACAGACCAAGGTCCCGGCCAATTACCTGGCGAAAGTCCTGCAATTGCTCGCCGCGGCGAGCCTGATCCAGGGGCGGCGCGGCGTGGGCGGGGGGTACAAGCTCAGCCGTCCGGCCGACAAGATCACCCTCCTCGAGGTCATCAACGCGATCGATAAGATCGAGCGGATCGAGTCCTGCCCTTTGGGACTGTCCAACCACGGGAAGCTGCTCTGCCCGCTGCACCGGCGGGTGGACCAGGCCGCGGCCAAGATCATCGAGATCTTCTCCGGGGTGACTCTCAAGGACCTGATCAGCGACCCGATGTCGCCCAAGCCGCTGTGCGATGCGAAGGCGGCGGCGCAGCTGG
>JBGAOG010000082.1:5208-14596 GCA_044221985.1 Phycisphaerales bacterium | reverse complement strand
GTCGCCCGTGGGATCGATGCGGGCGAGGAGATTCCAGGCGTCGATGGTCGCGCGGTCGACCCCGGGGTAGGTGTCGGGCGACGGAGCATCGGAAACCGCGGCGCCCCACGCGAGTGACACGAGGTCTCGATTCGGATTGAGGGAGGCGAGGGCGATGGCCTCGGGGCGTGAGGAGTCGGGAACGCCGCGCCACGGCCTGGCCAGCGACCGGAGGAGGGACGCTGAGGCGTCCGACCAGGAGTGCGCGGCGGCGGCGGCGGCGAGGGCCTCGACGACGCTCGGGTCGGGCTCGGAAGGGAGCAGGGCGGCGCAGGCCCGCCTGGCTTGGGGCTCGCCCCCGGGGAGGGAGGCGAGCGCGTGAAATGCCGCGATCCTCACTCGGGCCCGAGAACTGCGGTCCCAGAGCGCGCGGGAAAGCGAGGCGTGGGCGTCCTCGGTGGGGTGTGCGGCGACGGCCGAGATCGCTTCGAGGCGAGCCGAATCGGTCTGGCGGGTGGAGGCCAGGACGCGCGAGGGATCGCCTGGGGCGCTGCAGGCCGGGGGCAGGGCACCCAGGAGGGCGAGGGCGATGACGGCGGGAAGTCTCATGGGCGGGGAGGAGTTGGGAAAGGTAGCGTGGACCAGGAGGTGGATGGCGGTGGGAGTGAGAATCGTGGCCCACCAGGGAGGACAATCCGGTACGATACAGGGCAGGACCCAAGGGACTCGTGGGGAGGTCCGATGCGAGACTGTCCGATGGAGACAAAGCGAGGGCGCCGCGACGGTTGCGAGCGCGGGGGGAACGCGTTCACGCTGATCGAGCTGCTGGTGGTGATCGCGATCATCGCGCTGCTGATCGGGATCCTGCTGCCGGCGCTGGGCAAGGCGCGGGAGGCGGCGGCGACGACCAAGTCGCTGGCGAACCTGCACACGAACGCCTCGGCGATCTTCGTGTACACCAACGGGGCCAAGGAGCAGTGGCTCAACCCGTTCAGCCCCGATGTGCTTCCAGGGCTGCCCGGGAGGGCGTCGGCCTGGTATTGGCCCCAGCCGCCCATCGACCCGAACAACCCGTACCTGTGGGGCTTCCCGTTCGACAACATGTCGTACGGGGGCGAGATCCGCGCCAACGAGGACTACGCGACGTACGCGTTGTCGTCGCTCTTCAAGAGCGACAGCGCGACGCTGACGAAGCTCGAGACGCTGTACTCGCCCAACGACGAGGACCTCCGCGACCTGTGGCGCGGACCCGGGGCGTCGGCGGACGTGGAGGCGACGCTCTTTCCCTCGTCGTACTGGTACCCGTGCGTGTACTGGCAGGACGCGAGCCGCTTTGATCGCCAGCTGCGCCTGCAGCCCAACGCCGGAACGCTCCCGAGCTTCAAGTTCCGGCGCAATATGGTGTCGGACGTGGTGTACCCGGCCAAGAAGGTCCTGCTGTGCGAGCGGGAGGATTTCCAGAGGACCGACGACGCCAACGCGCGGGCGTGGTGGTTCCAACCCTCGAACACGGTGCACGCGGCGTTCGCGGACAGCTCAGCATCGGCGATCCGCACCACCAATGTCATCAACGCGACCGCCAACCCGCCGGTGGTCGAACCGCCGGCCGGCGGGGTCCTGTACCCATCGGGGGACTACCGCCTGGCGGCGGATCCCGTCCAGGGACGCCCCAGCGAGGTGCGTAAGCCGGGGTACCTGATGTTCACGAGGTTCGGCCTGCGCGGGAGGGATGTGCCGTGAGGGGTGGGAAGGGCGTGCGGATCGGAGTGCCGATCGCGATCGTGGCGGCCTGCCTGGCCCTGGCTGGGTGGAGGATCTACTCGGGCCTGGCCGGTCCGCGGCATCAGACGGACGCGGACCGAGCCGCGGAGGCCCGGTCTCAGGAGCAGATGACGCAGGCGGCCTCGGAGCCCCAGCCCGCGGGGAGCGAGCCCCCGGCGGCGCCAGGCGGGACCAAGCGCCTGGGGAGCGTCGGGAACAAGTAGCCTGGGACCCAAAGGGCGCGGTATGCTCAGGGCATGGGCAACAACGTGGCCGTCGTGCTGTCGGGCTGTGGCTTCAAGGACGGGAGCGAGATCCACGAGGCGGTGAGTTGCCTCGTACATCTTTCGCGTCATGGGTTGGCATACCGGTGCTTCGCGCCCGACGCACCCCAGGCGCGCGTGGTCAATCATGCCACGGGCCAGCCCTCGGGCGAAACGCGGAACATGATGGTCGAGGCGGCACGGATCGCGCGCGGGGCGATCGAGCCGCTGGCCAAGTTGCGGGTCGACGGGTTCGACGCCGTGGTCTTCCCGGGCGGGTTTGGGGCGGCCACGAATCTGTGCGACTTCGGGAGCGGGGGCGGGGCGGATTGCACGGTCCGGTCGGACGTGGCGCGAGTGATCAAGGAGTTCCACGCGGCCCGGAAGCCCATCGGCGTGGTGTGCATCGCGCCGGTGCTCGTGGCCCGCGTGCTGGGCACACAGGCGGGGGGGCCGGGCGTGGGCGTCACCATCGGCAGCGATGAGGGCACGGCGAAAGCCATCGCGCAGATGGGCTCGACGAACGTGCCCAAGAAGGTCACCGAGGCCCACGTGGATGCGGCGAACCGGATCCTGAGCACGCCCGCGTACATGTGCGAGGCCAAGCCCCACGAGGTGTTCGAGGGCGTGGGGAAGCTGGTCGAGCAGCTTGCGAAGATGCTGGTGAAGTAGGCAACGCGTTGGCCGCTGTTCGCCTCCGCATGTTCTGCGCCCCGATTCGGGGCGTATTCGGGCGGTTGATAACCGAACCGGGATCGTACTGACTTGGCGCGCGTGGGCGGTATATTTCCGCTCGATCCGCGGCCTCGTTCGCCGCAGTGCTCCCGTGGGGCGCCCTTCTCATGCTCGTCGCACAACGCCGACCCAGAAATCTCGGGGCGATCCACGCCGGCCCGCTCCTGTTCGGAGACTGGGGGACGAGCCGTCTGTACGTTCTGGGGCTGGCCTATTCGTTCACGGGGATGGCCACGCCCTACTACCTGGCCGCCCTGGGCCTGCTGATGGTCGCGGTGGCATGGGCGTACACGGCGATCTGCCGCAATTTCCACGAGGGAGGCGGCGTCTACACCGCGGCCCGCCAGATCGCGCCCATGCTGGGCGTCATCGGCGGCACGCTGCTCATGGCGGACTACATTGTCACGGCTTCTCTCTCCACCTTCGACGCCTTCCACTACATCGGCGTGCCCGAGGGCGAGGGCGGCTGGACGATCTTCTTCTGCTGCCTGGGGACCTTCGGGGTGCTGGGCGTGATCAACTGGTTCGGCGCTCAGAGTGCCGGCCGATTCGCCCTCGTCATCGCCGTCCTCGCCCTCACCTTCTCGCTCGTCATCGCGCTCGGAGCGGTTCCGTTCATCCCCGATGGCGTCCGAGCGATGAAGTGGGACACTTCCACGCCCGTGTGGACCCATTGGGGGCACTTCGTGAGCATCATCCTCGCCCTGTCGGGCGTGGAGGCGGTGGCCAACATGACCGGGATCATGAAGGAGCCGGTGGACCGGACAGCCCGCCGGACCATCTGGCCGGTCCTGGGCGAGGTCACGGTGTTCAATCTCCTGTTCGGGATCGCGATCATCGGGCTGATCTCCCTCGCCCAGCGGGGCCTGCACGCGCAGCTGCACGGCGACGACGAGGCCATCAAGAACGCCGCCATGCGTGTGCTGGCGATCGAGGTTGGGCAGCACTGGTTCGGCGAGACGACGGGCCTCCTCTTTGGAAAGGTCGCGGGCATCGTCTTCGGGCTCTTGCTCCTCTCCGCCACCAACACCGTCATCGTGGACATGGTCGCCGTGCAGTACACGATGGGGCGCGACGGGGAGCTCCCACGGATCAGCACGCGCCTCAACTACTCGGGCGTGCCCAGCCTGCCCCTGGTGCTGGCGTGCCTGGCCCCGGGCCTGGTGCTGCTCTTCGTGCGGGATCTGGAGGCCCTGGGACACCTCTACGCCATCGGGGTGGTCGGCGCGATCGCCATGAACGTTCTGTGCTGCGCCTACAACCCCAGGCTCGTCATGTCCCGAGGGATGCGCGGGGGCATGTGGGGCGTGGGCCTGCTGATGGCGGCGATCTGGATCACGATCGCCGTCACGAAGCCGCAGGCATCGGCCTTTGCCGGCGGGCTGGTGGCGCTCGCCCTGGGCTCGCGGTACGTGGCCCGGCGCGCGGGCCCGGTGGAGCCGTTGCCCATCCCGGCGCGGGGGTGGTTGGGCGAATTGCAGGGGCTGGACACCCGCACGCTGCCCACGGGGCCCCGGATCATGGTCGCCGCGCGCGGGCGGGACAACGCGGAGTTCGCGGTGGACCAGGCGCGCAAGCGCGGGGCGGTCCTGTTCGCGATCTACGTCCGCACGCTGCGCGTGATGGACATCCAGCCGGGGAACATCCCGCGGGTGGAGGATGATCCGCTGGGGGCCGAGACCCTGGGAACGATCGCCGTGCTCGCCAAGCAGGCCGGCGTCGCGCTCGTGCCCATCTACGTCACCAGCCCCCACATCGCCGAGGAGATCCTCGATTACACCGTCACGTACGGCTGCGACACGCTGATCCTGGGCAAGTCCCGCCGGAGCCTGCTGGCGCGGAAGGTGTCGGGCGACGTTGTGGCCCAGGTGGCCCAGCACCTGCCCGAGGGCGTGAGCCTGGTGGCGCGGGCCGGGCGTCCCGACGCGCCGCGCGACGAGCCGCAAGCCCCGGCACCGACGGGGCACTGAGCACTTCCGGCCGCCACCGGGGCGGAACACGCCGGAGCCACGGCCTGGCGAGGGCCCGTCCCCCCGGCGGAGGAGCTCTCCACAGCGGTTTTCCTTTTCGGGCGGGGACCCTACACTTTCCGCCAATTCGCACCCAGAACCATCGAGGAATGACATGAAGATCAATGCACGCGTTGGAGTTGTGGCCGCCCTGGCGATTGCCGGGGTGGCGGGGTATCTGTCCCGGGGCGTGGAGGCGCAGCCGGCGTCGTCGACGACGGCGCAGGTGGCGCGGATCGCGGTGGTGGACGTGATGGGGCTGATGAAGAAGCAGATGGAGAGCGAGAGCTTCGCCGCCCCGCAGCAGCAGATGCAGGCCGACATGCAGAAGAAGGTCCAGGAACTCAAGGACATGCTCGACGCGATCGAGAAGAAGATCGCCGACGAGAAGGACGAGGCGGTGAAGGCGAAGCTGAACGAGGAGAAGTCGGCCAAGCAGATGGAGGCGCAGCAGCGGTACCAGGCGCTGCAGGCCGACAATGAGCGCTTCAGCATCAACCAGATCGGCGACGCGTACAGGCTCGTGACGGAGACGGCGACGCGGCTGGCGCACGCCCGGGGCTACACGCACGTGCTGATGTCCCGCTCGGGCGACCTTCCTCGCGACCAGGGCTCGCAGGTGATCTTCCAGGAGATCGTGCTGCGGAGCGTGGTGACCCTGCCCGCGGGCGATGACCTGACGGAGGTCGTGACCAAGGAACTGAAGCTCGACCAGCCCCCCGCCCCGCCCGCGCCTCCGGCGCCGGGCCCCGTCCAGGCGCCCGTTCCGGCGCCCGCTCCGGCCGGCCAGCCGAAGTAGCCGTCGCGGCCAACCTCTCGAGCGAACCAGCCCCCGCACCGCGGGGGCTTTTTCGTGTCCGCATCTCCTTCACCCCGGGCCCGCCGCGCCGATCAGGGAGAGCAACTCGAGCGCCAGGCGCGCCTTGACCACGTCCGCGCCGGGGCATGTCTCCCCCAGCTCACGCAGAAGGCTCGTGACCGGACGCCCCGCAAGGCCGCACGGGACGATCAGCCCGAAATGGTCCAGGTTCGTCGTGACGTTCAGGGCCAGCCCGTGCATGGTGACCCAGCGTCGCAGGCGAACGCCCATGGCGGCGATCTTGGCGGCCCCGGGGCTGATCACGCCGGGGTCGGCGCCCTTGGGATTGACCCAGACGCCCGTGGCTGTCGGGTCGCGACGGGCCGAAACTCCAAAGGCGTCGCAGGTGCGAATGACGGCTTCTTCGAGCAGGCGCATGTAGTCGTGGACGCGCAGGGCCAGGGGCGTGAGATCGAGGACGGGGTAGGCGACGATCTGTCCCGGGCCGTGGTAGGTGACGTCGCCCCCGCGGTCGGTCTCGGCGAGGGCGACGCCGTGGCGGGCGAGGAGGTCGGGCGTGGCGAGGAGGTGCTCGCGGGCCTGGGGGCGACGAGTGACGGTGATGACGGGGTCGTGCTCGACCAGGAAGATGACGCCGGGCGAGGGGGCGGGGGTGGCGCGGGCGGCGAGGACCTGATCGACCGCGGCGACCTGGCGCGCGTAGGCGTCGGCGTAGGGGAGACGACCCAGGTCGATGACCTCGGGCACGGCGCGGGGAGTTCGAAGGTCGGGCCCGGGCATCGGGCAATGCTAAGGGGGGCTTGGACCGGCGACCGGAGCGGCGCTCCGCGTCACGATCCGCTATCCTGACGATGCGCTCGACGCTCGCATGTCCACCCCCCCACTCCAACCCGCCGCATCGAACACCTACCCCCCCGCGACGGCGTCTCCGGGGGCGCGGCTGTCGCTGGGGCTGCTGCTCTCGATCAACCTGATCAACTACATCGACCGCTACAACCTCTCGGCGGTCGAGGAGCAGGTGCGCGACCAGTTCTTCGCCAAGGACGACCCGCACGCCAAGGCGTGGATGGGCTCGCTGGCCACGGCGTTCCTGGTCACGTACATGCTGGCGGCGCCCTTCTTCGGGTGGCTGGCGGACCGGGCACGCCGGTGGCTGATCATCGGGATCGGGGTCACGCTGTGGTCGCTGGCGACGGGGGCGTGCGGGCTGGCCAGGAGCTTCGAGATGCTGCTGGTCTGCCGGATCTTCATCGGGATCGGGGAGGCCGCGTGGGGCCCGACGGCTCCGACGATCATCGCGGACATGTACCCGGTGAAGAAGCGAGGGGCGGTGCTGGCGTGGTTCAACATCGCGCTCTCGGTGGGCAGCGCGCTGGGGTTCATCATCGGGGGCCGCGTGGCCCAGGCGCTGGACTGGCGCTGGGCGTTCTTCGTGGTGGCGCCGCCCGGGCTGATCCTGGGGATCTGGAGCCTGTTCCGCAAGGACCCGCCGCGGGGGATGTCCGATGCGGTGGCGCCGACGCGGCGATTCCGGTGGACGGACCTGAAGATCCTGGTCGCGACGCCGTCGTACCTGTTCAACACGGCGGGCATGGCGGCGATGACGTTCGCCGTGGGCGGCATGTCGTTCTGGATGCCCACGTACGTGCACGAGTTCCGGATGCACGGCGACCTCCTGACCGAGGCGGGGCGGGCGGCGCACGGGCACGTGAACACGGTCTTTGGCGGCATCCTCGTGGTGACGGGGCTGGGTGGGACGCTGGCGGGCGGATACCTGGCGGACTGGCTCCGCGGGCGCCAGGTGCGCGGAGCGTATTTCCTGGTCTCGGGCGCATCGATGTTGCTGGCGTTCCCGTTCTTCCTGGGCTTCCTGTTCGCGCCGTTCCCGTACGCGTGGGGGTTGATGGGCGTGGCGATCTTCCTGATCTTCATGAGCACGGGCCCGACGAACACGATCATCGCGAACGTGACCCCGGCGCCGATCCGGGCCAGCGCGTACGCGTTCAACATCCTGATCATCCACAGCCTGGGCGACGCGATCTCCCCGCCCGTGATCGGGGCGGTGAGCGGGATGGCGAGGGGCAACATGAACGTCGCGTTCGGGCTGGTGGGCGTGGCGATGGTGCTGGCGGGGTTGGTGTGGGTGCTGGGGGGGCGGTTCCTGGACCGGGACACGGAGCAGGCACCGGGGCGGATGGGCGGGACCTGATCCGACGCCAATTGACAGGGGCATGGAGCGGAGTCGGCTGGGGCGGCGTGTCGGCCCGGCCCTCGGGGTTGGACCGGGCTATTGCGTGGACGGTTCGGGAATCGGTCACCTATGGTTGCCAGCCCCAAGGGGCGCCCCGGGACGAAGGGAATCGACCTGGGGGTTTGTTCGCACGTCTTCGTGGAGGATCCGCCATCAACTTCATCGACAAGATGCTGGGGCTGTTCAGCGTCGACATGGGGATCGACCTGGGGACGTGCAACACGCTCGTCTCGGTGCGCGGGCAGGGCATCGTGCTCAACGAGCCGTCCGTCGTCGCCGTGCGCAAGGGCACCAACCAGGTCCTCAAGGGCGGCGAGGCCGTCGGCTGGGTCGCCAAGGAAATGCTCGGCAAGACCCCCGGCAGCATCACGGCCATCCGCCCGCTGAAGGATGGCGTCATCAGCGACTTCGAGATCACCGAGGCGATGCTCTCGTATTTCATCCGCAAGGTGAACGGCAAGAGCCGGGTCTTCCATCCCCGCGTGGTCATCTCCATCCCCAGCGGGATCACGGCGGTCGAGAAGCGGGCGGTGTTCGACTCGGCCGATCGCGCCGGGGCACGCCGCACGTACCTGATCGAGGAGCCGATCGCGGCGGCGATCGGGGCGGGGCTGCCCTTTGCCGAGCCCACCGCGTCCATGATCGTGGACATCGGGGGCGGGACGACCGAGGTGGCGATCATGTCCCTGGCCGACATCGCCACGTGCGAGAGCGTGCGCGTGGCGGGCGACGACATGGACGAGGCCGTCATGGCCCACATGAAGCGCACGTACAACATGGCCATCGGCGAACAGACGGCCGAGCGGATCAAGATCGAGATCGGGTCGGCCTCGGCGGTGGGTCCCGAGACGACGATCGAGGTTCGCGGGCGCGACCTGATCAGCGGGCTGCCGCGTAAGACGGTGGTGTCGAGCGAGGAGATCCGCGAGGCGCTGCAGGAGCCGGTGCAGGCGATCACGGAGGCCATCACGAGGACGCTCGAGCGCGCCGAGCCGGAACTGGCGGCCGACCTGGTCGAGAACGGGATCACCATGGCGGGCGGGGGCTCGCTGCTGCGGGGCTTGCCGCAGATCGTGCAGAAGGCGACGGGGCTGGACACGCGCCTGGCGGAGGACCCGCTGACGTGCGTGGCCCGCGGGACGTGCATCTACCTCGAGCACATCGAGGAGTGGAAGGACACGCTCGAGAACGACATGGAAGGCTGACGCGCGGGATCGGGGCGTCGTGTCGGGAGCGCATTGCGGGATCGAGCGGCGCACGACGCGCCGGCTGAGCGGACATGGTCAAGGGCTACGGACAGGCTGGGGCCGGGCGACGCCTGCTCATGGGAGCGGTGTTGGTGCTGCTCATCCTGGGGCTGGCGCCGGTGAGGTACACGGGCTGGGTGTCGTGGTTCGCCACGCCCCCGCGACTGCTGGTGGTGCCGTTCAGCTCGCAGCTGACCAGGCTCTCGTCCTGGATCCGCTCGCCCTCGAGCCACGAGGCGGACCCCATCGCCCGCCAGGACGCCGGCCTGGCCCAGACGCAGATCCTGCAGCTCCAGCAGGAGAACGCCCGCCTGCGGGCGCTG
>JBGAOG010000082.1:0-5198 GCA_044221985.1 Phycisphaerales bacterium | reverse complement strand
GACGCGCGTGCCCTGTTGGATCTCCTCGACGCGGCCGCGGCCTCCCCCGCCGCGCCCGGGCGGCCCGCGTCCGCGTTTCCGATCTCGCAGGCGGAGCGCGGCCTCGCCGCCGTGCTCGTCATCGCGTGGTTCACCAACGACGACGACGCGATCGAGGCGAAGGTCGACGGGATCGTGGGGAGCTTCGGCGCCACGCCGGGGGGCCAGCTGAGGGCCAAGGCCGGGGCGAGCGACGGGGTGACCAAGGGCACGATCGCGGTGGCGCCTGGGATGCAGCTGGTGGGGCGCGTCGAGGACGTGGACGCGCGGACGTGCGCGGTCGTCCCGATCACCTCGAAGAGCTCCAAGCGCATCAGCGGGATCATCTTCCTGAACGAGGCGGGCGGGCAGCTGGCCTGCTCGCTGGACGCGGTGGGCAACGGGACGCTGCGCGGGGAGATCGAGAGCCGGGTTGATCCCAAGACCAGCGAGGTGATCCTGCCCGTGCCGGGGCAGTACGTCCGGCTCAAGGCGGAGCCGCCCTGGCCGCGCAGCGCCAACATGCTGGTGGTGGGCTATGTCGAATCGGTGGAGCAGAGCCTGCGCGGGGCGGGGCGCAAGGCGGTGGTCGTTCGTCCGACGCTCGACCCGCTGGACCGGGTGACGGAGGTGCTGCTCCGCGTGGAGCCCTCGCGGGATGAGGGGGACAAACGCAAGTGAACTGGATCGCGTTCGCCATCGCGGCGTGGGTGTGCTTCGCCCTCGAAGAAGGGCTGAGGAACCTCCTGCGCGCCGGCGGGGCAGCGCCGAGCTTCGTGTTCGCGCTGCTCGTGGCCGTCGCCCTGGCGGCGCCCGCGGGCTGGGTGCCCTGGGCGGCCCTGGCGCTGGGGCTGGTCGCGGACCTCCTCGACAAGGTGGACGTCACGGGCGACGCCGCCGGCACCATCGTCGGGCCCAACGCCCTGGGATTCCTGCTGGCCAGCCAGCTCATGGTGGCCATGCGTCCGCTCATGAACCGGCGCAACCCGCTCTCGTTCGGCGTGCTGGGCCTGGCGGGATCGCTCGTCGCGCACGCCGTGGTGGTGGCGATGATGACGGCCCATTCGATCTTCGGCGACTCCATCCTGTGGGAGGCCAGGCACCAGGTGCTGGTGCGACTGGGCTCATCGGTGTACACGGGCGTGCTGGCGATGGCGTTGTCCCTGGCGCTGATCCCGCTGTCGGGATTCCTGGGCTTCCCGGCGACGCAGGCCCGCCGGTTCGGGCGACGGGTGTAGACCTCGCGAGGGCCCGCTGGGCCCGTACCATCCCGCATGCCGCGACCGCCCATCGCGTTCTTCCACGACTCCAAGGGGTTGCTGGCCCCGCTGACGGACCTTCGGGCGAGCTTCGACGTGCGCACGGGCGTGCAGACGCTCCGCGAGCGGTTCGCGCCCTCGTGCGTGTTCGTGCCGCCCGAGCTCGAGGACCTCGCCCGGGAGGTGGTCCCGGCGATCCGTCCGGCCCACGCTCCCGCGCCCCCGGCGGTGCTCCTAAACCAGACGCCCGGCGAGGTTGGCGAGATGCTCGTGGTCAACGGACGGTGCCCCCTGCCGCCCGTGGACGAGCGGCTGCCCTTGGGGCACGCTGTGGTGGAGGAGGGCTCGGGGGACCTGATCCTGGCCCACGTGCGCGCCGAGGATGTGCCCCGCGTGGCCCGGGGCGACCTGGGCGGCCTGGACCTGGCCACGCGTCCGGGGCGGCACCTGATCTCCCGCCCCTGGCACGTGCGGGCGCTGCGCGACGCGTGCATAGACCACGACCTGGCGCACCTGTGCGCCCACGCGGAGCACAGCCCGCGCCACCTGACGGGCGTTTCGCTGGTGGGATGGGGCCCGATGGCCAACAACGGGACGATCTGCGCCGGCGTGGTGCTGGACCTGACGCACGGGCCCATCGCCGTGCTCGATGGCGCGGTCGTGCGTCCGGGCGCGATCCTGATCGGCCCCTGCGCCGTGGGCCCGCACAGCACCGTGCTCGAGCGCGCGACGATCCGCCCACACACCTCCATCGGCCCCTGGTGCAAGGTCAACGGCGAGGTGGGCGGCACGATCTTCCAAGGTTACGCCAACAAGGCCCACGACGGGTACCTGGGCGATTCCTGGGTCGGCGAGTGGGTGAACCTGGGCGCGGGCACGACGGGCAGCAACCTGCTCAACACTTACGGCGAGATCATCGCCCGGGCCACGCCCGACGGAAAGAACGAGCGCACCGGCGAGACGTTCCTCGGCGCCGTCATCGGGGATCACGTCAAAACGGCCATCTGCACGCGCCTCATGACCGGCAGCGTGCTGCACACGGGGTGCATGTTCGCCACCACGGCGCCCGTCACCGGATGCGTCGGCGCGTTCACCTGGGCGACGGACGATCCCGACACGGGTCGCGCCGCCCGGGGACGCTATCGCCTCGACAAGTTCGGCGAAGTCCTGCGGGCGGCCATGTCGCGCCGGAAGGTCGAGCCCAGCGCGGCCTACCTGCGCCGTCTGGCCGAGCTGCACGGCGCCTGCCCCAAGGCCTAGCCCGCGCCGCTCAGAGCCCCAGTTCCTTCTCGACGATTTCCGCCATCTGCGACTCGCGCTGCGGCGCCCAGCCCGATTCCTGGTACCTGATCTTCCCGTCCTTGCCGACGATCACCAGCGTGGGGATGCCCTTGACGCCGTAGGCCCGGGCCGCCTCCTCGCCGTTGGGCAGGATCGTGTAGTTGGCGCCCATGCCCTTCATGAACGCGTACGGGTCGACGGTGTCGTTGACGTTGACGCCGATCACGACGAGCCCGCGGGCGGAATAGACCTGGTGCAGTCGTTCCATGGAGGGGATCGCGGCCCGGCACGGCGGGCACCAGCTCGCCCAGAAGTCCAGCACCACGACCTTGCCCCGGTAGTCGGCGAGCGAAACGGGCGGCGCTCCGCCACCGGGGTACAGCGTGAAGTTCGGCGCCGCCTTGGCGCTCAGGAGTTGAGGCCCGAACCAGGCCGCGGCGGCGATGGCGAAGATGGACAGGAGGATGGCCGTGGGTTTGGTCATGCGTGGACTCCGGGCGCAGGGTGAACCGCCCGGGATCGATCGAATCCCGGTTGGGCAACCGCAACGGCGCGAGTCCGCGCGCAGTTATCGCCTCGATGGTGCGGCGCGGGTTGGCGGTCGCCTGGGAGCGCCGGTTATTTGACCAGCTTGGCCAATTCGGGGAGCTTGCCCATCAGCGCCTGGACGATCCCCTCGCCGCCCTTGGACTTGATGAAGTTCACGAACATCGACACGAACGAGCCGGCCTTGTCGCCCGAGAGGCCCGCGCCCTGCAGGGCGCCCAGCAGGCCCAGCGCATCACCGGCCTTCCCGCCCATGGCCCCGCCGAGCATTCCGCCGAGCTTGCCCAGCATGCCCGAGGCCGCCCCGCCAGCCCCGCCGCCACCTCCGCCCCCGGTGAGGCTGGCGGCCTTGCTCATCCAGTCTCCCGCGCCCGGGAGCATCCCCAAGAGGCTGGACATCTGCCCGCCGTCGAGGTTCTTCTTGGCGAGGTTCAGGAGCCCGCCCGCGGCGTTGCCCGCGGACTGCTCGCTGATGCCCAGTTGCTTGGCGGCCATCTGAAGGAAATCTTGCATTGGAAACCCTCCGATCTCGCTGGGTGCTTGGTTGGGGCCGGGCGAGATAATCCGGCCCGCGGTTCATTGCGTCGCGTCGGTGCGATGGCCCGCGCCGTCCACCCACAGGGGTGTCCAGGCGAGGACCGCGGTCCTGACCTTGATATTCGTCTTCCTGGGTTTGAGGCTGATCTTGTCGAGCCGCTCGTCCGTGCCGTCGAGCTTGCCCGCCAGCACGTCCACGTCGCCCTGGAACTGGGCGTTGAGGGCGTCGAGCTGCTGCTGAACCGCCCCGACGCTCTCCTCCGCCCGCCCGACGTCGCCAGACTCCTGGATGGAGCGGCCCATGCCGCGGGCGGCCGAGCCCATCTTGCTGATGTTCGAGGCACTGGCGACCTTGCGCCCCAGGAACGCGCCCAGCAGGGCCGTGCCGAAGGACAGCGCGGTGGAGAGCTTGGCCTGGCGGGCCTGGGCCTGCTGGACCTCGACGCTCTGCTGGGCACGCCGCAGGCGCTCCTGGAGCGTGGCGAGCTTGGGCGCGTACTTGGCGCGGAGCTTTTCGGTGGCGGCGTCTCGCTGCTCACGAGCGCCTTGCGACAGGCGGGCGCGGAAGTCCCGCTCGCTCTCGCCGGGTTTGCCCGTCAGGTCCAGGGCGGCGCTTCGCCAGAGCTCGAGCTTGGCGGTGCGGAAGAGCGTGTCCGCGAAGTCCTTGCGGAACCCGTCGTAGCTCCTGGCCTTGGCGGCGTCGGGAGGAAGGACATCGAACGACGCCTCGCCTTCGGGCTGGGCGGCCAGGTCTTTGTCGGTGAGGTCGCTCTTGGCCGCCTGGGTCCAGTCCACCGGGACGGCCCCGGACGTGATCGGGGCGAGCAGTGAAGCGACGGCCTCGACGTCCACGCCCTGGTCGGGGTCGCTGTAGTAGATCGAGCCGAGGCCCAGGATCATGGGGGCATAGGCGAGGGACGCGCCCGCGGGGCGCACGGACCGCGTGGGGACGAAGAACTGGGGCACGTCGGGCGGAAGAACGGGCCGCCCAGAACCGGTGGCTCCCTTCGAGGCCCTGGGCGGCGACGCGGCGACCACGGGGGCGATGGAGGCGGGAGCGGGCGGGGAGCCCGGGGCACGCCGCGCGTCCGTGAGCGCCTTGATCTGTGCTCGCGCCAGTGGGCCACGGAGATAGCTCAAGGTCCAGCGTGTCTGGAAGATCGTCGGCGCGTCGTCGTGGACGTTGTTCATGAGGAACACGCGGCTGCCCAACTGGGAGAGCAGGCGTTCGATGGCGGCGCGATCGAACTGGGCGGACGCGGCGGCCATGGCGCCCTCCAGCCCATCGAGAACCCGGGCCTTGTCTCGCTCGGTCTGGAGGCGGCCGAGGAACCAGGTGCCGGCGTTGGAGAGCCCCTTGTAATCGATGTCGACCGGGTTCTGCGTCGCCAGCACCATCCCCACGCCGAACGCCCGCGCCTGCTTCATCAGCGTCAGCATCGCGTTCTTCGAGGGCGGGTTCGCGACCGGCGGGAAGTACCCCGCGATCTCGTCCATGTACACCAGCGCACGCAAACTCGTCGTCCCGCTCTGCTGACGCACCCACCCCAAGATCAG
>JBGAOG010000081.1:0-14652 GCA_044221985.1 Phycisphaerales bacterium | reverse complement strand
CGGGCGCCTCGAACCCGATCTCCACCAGGCCGCGATGCTCCCAGGCGTGGTACAGGTCCAGTTGCGCCTGGGCCGCCCGGCGCGCGCTGGCCGGGTCTGCCGGGTCGTAGCGCACCGCCTGATGCCCCTCCCCCGGCTCGATGAAGATCGTGGCCAGGGCCGCGCCCACCGAGCCCTCGACGAGGGACTTGAGCGTCACCGCGCCGGGGAGGTCGGGACCGCCGGCCAGGGGAGGATCCAAGTCCATGTCGCGTCCGCAGGCGGCGAGATAGGCGAGGTCGAGG
Organism: Phycisphaerales bacterium; assembly: GCA_044221985.1. Lineage (GTDB taxonomy): Bacteria > Planctomycetota > Phycisphaerae > Phycisphaerales > UBA1924. Next base: position 14,368 of record JBGAOG010000081.1, on the reverse strand, counting down.
TGGGCGTCGAACCGGGCGGGCATCGCGCAGGAGTCTACCGCGCCCGCGCGCGCGAAGCGATGCCCGGACCGAGCCCAATCACCGGGAGCGATCTCAGTTGGCGAAGAACCCGCGGCAACGCGGGATCAGGATCTTCTCGATGCGCTCGCGACCCTCCGAGTCCTTGCCCAGGAGCTTGCCCAGGTACGCCGAGATCTGGCGATTCAGCGTCTCCAACCCCGGCTCGCGCAGCTGGTTGGGGGTGGCTCGCCGGAAGATCTGGGCGACGCCCTGGTGCACCTCCGAGTTGCGACGCTCGAGCTCCTCGCTCACGAACTTCTCGTTGCGCTGCTTGACCTGCAAGACCACCTTCGTGTCCCAGATCCAGATCTGCGACCCCTGCATGGTCTGGAACTCCTCCTCGAGGAGGTCCATCTCCAGGGTCTTCTCGCCCGCGGCCTCGGCCTCTCCGTGCAGCTCCGCGCCGTGCGCGTCCGCGGGCTTCTTGCCCGTCATGCCCAGCACCGCGACGATCGCGACGGCCTCGAGGATCATCACCACCGCCACGGCCGCGATCAGGATGATCGGCTTGCCCTTCTTCTTGGGCGCGGCGCCCTCGGCGGGCTTGGCTTCGCCGCCCGGGGCGGGCGCGGCTTCCTTCTTCTTCTCGTCCGACATGGGCGGCACCCTCCGACGCTGGGCGAGCCCCGCGCCGCGTCCGCGCGGCAGTCCGGGGCTCCCCGACAAGATCGGACGAGAGGGCCAACGCCACAAGGGCGCCCCCATGCCGCGAGATGCCGGCGCGCGGCGCGTCCCGCACAAGCCAGAGGAATGGACAGGTCATCCGCGTTACCGGGCCCGCGCCGGACGATTACCGGCCCAGGACCAGCAGCTGCTGGAGCAGCTCGTCGGCCGTGCGGATCACGCGCGACGATGCCGAGTACCCGGTGGACGAGGAGATCATCTTGATGAACTCCTCCCCGATGTCCACGTTGGAGAGCTCCAGGGCTCCCCCCGCGACGCGCCCCGCGCCCAGCGAGTCGGGCGCGGTGATCACCGCCTGCCCGCTGTTGACGCCCACCTGGAACAGGTTGTTGCCCGCGTCGAGCAGGCCCTCGTTGTTGGCGAAGGTGGCCAGGGCGACCTGGGCCAGCGTGCGCGCCAGCCCGTTGGTGAACGACCCGGTGATCACCCCGTCGGCGCCCACGCCGAACGACGAGAGCGTGCCGATCGGTGCCCCGTCGCGGTAGGTGGCCGCGATGCTGCTGGTCGAGTCGGTCAGGGCGGTCACGCTGTCCTGGCCCTGGGAGAAGAACAGGCTGATGGAGAGGGGCGTGGTGGCGCCCGTGCCCGAGCGGTCGATGTCCAGCGTGACGGGGCTGCCCGAGACCAGCTGCCCGTCGGTGCCGAAGCTGAGCAGCCCCGTGCCCAGCTGCGTGGACGCGCCAAGGCTGTCGTCGGACTCGAGCATGTACCGCCACCGCGTCCCCGCGTCGGAGCGCGAGTCCAGCACCATCGCCATCCGCACCTGCACCGGCGTGCCCAGCGAGTCGTACACCTCGTACGCCGTGCGCACGCCCTCCCCGTCGGCCGCGGCCGCCTTGGCGGTCACGAAGGGTTGGCGCACGTACGTCCCGGCGGCATCGACGACGCGCAGGTCGCTGTCGTTGACCACCAGGTCGTTGACGACGCCGGTGTTGCCCACGATCGAGAGCACCCCGGTGACGGGGTCGAGCGACACGCCGGGCGTGCGCGCGTCGGGATTGGCCCCGGTGGCGGGGTTGATGCCCAGCGCCTCGGAGAGGAAGGCCTGGAGGTCCGCGAGGGTCGACGCGGCGTCGATCGTGTACGTCTGCGTGGGCAGCGTTCGCCCCCCGCGCTGCGCGTTGTAGAGCTGGATCCCCTGCCCGCTGGCGAACAACCGCGTGTTGCTGCCCGGAAGGGCGGGGTCCTCGATGTCCAGCAGGCGCGTCGTGGTTTCGAGAACGTCGCCGGGGTTGGGCAGGGGCACGGCGTCCGACGCGGCGAGCAGGCCCGTCGTGCTCGTGCCCATCAGCGTGATCCGCGCCCCCTGCGCGGGCAGCGTCCCGTCGGCGTTGAGGTTGCCCCGGAACCGCACGTTCTGCGTGGGGTCCGCGATAGTGAGCGTGCCCAGCGGGATGCGCACGTCGGTCGTGCGCCCGGGCACGATGTTGAACTGGTCGTCCACGGCATAGCCCTGCAGACGCTCGCCCGTGGGCGTGCTCAGGTACTGGGCGCTGTCGGTGCGGAAATTCCCCGCCCGCGTGTACCACTGCCCCTCGCCGCGGCGGACGACGAAGAACCCGTCGCCGTCGATCGCCATGTCGCGCGGGTCGCCCGTGGGCGAGAGCGTGCCCGAGGTGAAGTTCCGCTGCGTCCCCGAGGTGCTCACGCCCAGCCCCACCTGGTAGGGGTTGGTCCCGCCGGAGGCGGCGCCCGGACCGCTGCCCGCCGAATACGTGCGCGAGAGCAACGTCGAGAAGTTCAGGCGGGCCGACTTGAACGCCGTGGTGTTGACGTTGGCGATGTTGTTGCCGATGACGTCGATGTTGCGGCTGTTGGCGTTCAGCCCGGTCAGGCCGGTGAAGAGTGCGGTGGTGGAGGCCATGGTCTACCCGCTGGGCGGGCTCCGCGTGCAGGGGCGACCGGGGGTCGCCGAACCAGGTTGGGCCTCCGTGCCCGTGATGGCGGCGTCCACGCCGCGAAACGCAATCTCAGGCCGCGCCGGAGCGCGATCCCTCTCGGGCGAAGTTCCCGATCGACGCCGGCGACAGCCCCGCCGCAAGGCCCGGGGACCCGACCCGCCCGGGGGCCTGTCCCGCACCGGGAGCGACGACCACGGCGTCCACGCCCGTGAGCGTCCCGCCCTGGTCCAGGTCGATCTGCCCGGTGATCGTGCGCGTCGCCACGTCCATGCTCAGCACCAATCCGTCGATCAACACGACCGCGCGCCCGGCGCCCTGGGCCTCGGCCTGGTCCCCCGCGATCGAGAGTCGCTCGAGTTGGCCGGCATTCAGGTCCACGCGAACGCCGGCCCCAAGGCGCACCGGGATGTTGCTCGCGATCTTCCCGGCGCGGGCCTGTTCGAGCAGGCTCGCGAAGTCGACGCCGGTCGTGGACGCCTTCCCCGCGGAAGGCGTCGGTGTGCCGCCGACCTTGCCGGCGTGGACACCCGATCCCAGCGATCGCAGCAGGTCGAGGGCGCTCATGGCGTGGTCCCCGCGTCGACCTGGTCGAGGTGCTTGATGCCCACGCGCGTGCCGTCGACCAGCGTCGCGACCGCGCCGTCGCTCGTGCGCGAGATGGACCGGACGGTTCCCTGGACGCGCGAGCCCAGGTCGTCGATCCCCGACACGCCGCGGCCGATCAGCGACATCGCCGAGGCAAACTCGTTCTGCGCGACGAGGTCGCCCAGCTGGGTCGAGAGGTCCATGTTCGACTGGATGGAGCGCAGCGCCGAGATCTGCTGGAGCAGCGCGTTGGTGTCGTTGGGCTGAAGGGGGTCCTGCTTACCCAGCTCGGTGAAGATGATCTTCGAGAAGTCCGCGCTCGACATCGCGCTGAAGCCGCTGACGCCGGAGGTGGAACTGGCGCTGGACCCGGCAAGGGCCCCGACGGTGGACATGACGATACTCCCGCACGCCGCGTCGGCGCTCGCACGCGGTCAGGCGACCGCGTCCACTCGCCACCGCAACCCGTTCGCGCTCGGCTCCGCCCAGGCCCGAGGCCGCGCTCCACGCAGCCACACGATGCTCTCGTCCGCTTCGGCTCCGCCCGACGCGACGATCCCGGGCCCTCCGCCCGGATTGGGCAGCTCGCGCTCCGGCGGCTGCCGGCGATCGCGGAGGTCCCCTCCCGCGAGTCCGCCCCAGGGCTCCGGCCCGGCGCCCGTCGGGGCGCCGCGATCAACCGGGTTCGGCTCGGCGGCAATCTCCAGCCGCTCCACCTTCAGGCCCCGCGCTTCCAGCGCGGAGCGCAACGATTCACGCTGGTCCTTCAGCAAGTCCCGTGCCGACGCGGTGCTCGCCTGGATCCGGGCCCAGACCCTGTTGTTCTCCACGCGCATCGACACCTTCAGATCGCCCAGGGCCTCGGGCGTGAGACGCATCGTCACGATCCCGCCCTTCCTGCGCAGCAACGCCGCCAGCCCGCGCATCGCCTGCGCGGGAACATCCTCCCGCACCGTCCCCTTGGCCGCCGGTGCGTCGGCGGGCTTGGCCCTGGCGGCGCCCCGCGACGGGGCGCGAGCGGTGACCTCCCCGCGCGCGTTCGAATCGCCCTGCCCACCGGCGCCCCCACGCGTCGAGGCACCGACCCCCTGCACGCCCGCACTGCCGGAAGGGGGCGCCGCAACGGCGCCCGCCGGCGAGCCCGGGGTCGGGATCGATTGAACCGGGCCCGCGATGGACGGTTGGGATGAGTGCGAGGGGTCGGGCGCCGGGAGCCGGGACTCGGCCGCGCTCGACGGCTGGTTGGCCTGGGATGGACCGGGCGCCAAGGCGGGCGATCGTGTCGACGCTCCGCCCCGCGGCTCTCGCGCTGCGAGCGCTGGTTCCGCCCGGGGTGCGTCGGCCCTAGCCGCGCCGAGCGATCCGGAGTCGGTGCCGGCGCCCTGCGTCTCGACGCTCCCAGCCAGGCGTGCCTCGGGGTCGTGGCGTGAGGACCCCGCCGCAAGCCGCTGCTCGGCCAACGCGGTGGCGTCCGCGCCGGGTCCGACTCTGTGCGCCCACGACCCCCCGCTCAGGGGTGCCTCGCCCACGGGGGTGACCGGAGCGCTCGAGGCCGCCGGAACCACGCCCGACGACGCGGCCGCCATCAGGTACGCGAACGACTGCTCGGGCGTGCGCGAATCGCGCGGGCTCGGCGCGGGTTGGGCGCGAGTGTTGCGCGGCGCGTCGAGGGATTCAAGGAGTTCCGCCATTGCTGGTCGCTGCCCCGGCCTGGGCGATCTGCCCGTAGGTCCGCAAGCGCTCCAGCAACTGGCTTGCCAGCTTCGAGTCGTCCTTCAACAGCTCCGACATGACCTTGGCCCGGGCCCGGGCCTGCATCGCGTTCAGGTAGTCCACGGCGCGCTCCATCCCCTCGCTGGAGATCGACGCCAGCGCGCCAGGGGCGGCCTGGGTCGGCGTGTTGGCCGTGAGCGATCCCGCGGAGGCCTGCTCAGCGGCCGTCGAGGGCTCCGTGCCCTTCAGGATTTCCATGAGCAGCGACTTGGCCTCGGTAGGCTTGAGCGCCTCGAGCACGCCCAGGGTCTTCTTGAATTGCTGATCGACCAGGAGGGCGTCGCGCGAGGCGACTTGGGCTTGGAACGCCGCCTGCTCCTGCTGGAGCTTGCGCTTCTCGTCGGTGAGCGCCTCGCGCTCGGCCTTGAGCGGATCCTGCAACGCACGGATCGCGCTGCGCAGGGCCTCGATGCGCTGGCGGTCGATCTCACCCGCTTCCAGGCGCGCCGCCAGGGCCTCGCTGGCCGTCAACGGGGGGCGCGACGCCTTGGCGGCTTCCTCGGCCGATTTCTTTTCGGCCTCGACCTTCTTGGCCTCGGCCTCCTTCTCCGCCTTCTCGATGGCGATGGGCTTGGAGATGATCTGGCGCACCTGCTCGAGCCGCCCTCGGTCCAGGCGATCCGAGGACTTGAGCCACATCAGGAACCCCGCGACCGCCAGCAGGTTGGCGATCGCCAGAGCCGAGAGCGTGATCCACAGCGTCTTCATGCCGCCTCCTCACCCGGGCCCTCGACGCCCGCTTCCTTCGCCGTCGTCCGGTGCCGCATCACCACCAGCTCGTCCATCGCCCGCGCTTCACTGTGCTTCTCGTCCAGCCGCCACTGCTCGTGTCGCCGCTCGCGCAGGTTCTCCACGGCCTTGCGCCGGGTGGCCGCCAGCAGGAGCTCCAGGCGGGCCGCGTCCAGGCGCTTCTGCACGCCCGCCAGGCGCAGGATCAGGGCCTGGGCCCGGTTCACGGCTGACAGCGCCGCCGACGCCTGTCGCTTGAGGCCCACGGGATCGATCGTTCCCGAGGAGAGCGCCCGCAGCTCTCGCTGCTCACCCTCGATGGCCTCGTGGGCGTCGCGGATCGAGCCCTCCACCCCCAGCCGCTCTCGCTCCAGGGCCCCCACCACGAGCTGCTTCTCTCGCTCCTCCGCGCGGCGCTGGGTCAGGACGGCCTCGAGCTCGAACACGAACTTGCCCACGCAACCTCCTCACGCCGCTCAGGCGGCCCCCCGTATCTCGCGCCCCGCTCCCGCCCGCCCCCCGCCGGCGGGCGCCTTGGCCTGGCTCGCCCGCGCGAGCTGGACGAGCTGCTCGCGCGCCTGGGCGAAGGGCGTGAACTCGTCCCGCCCCTGGCGCAGCAATTCGTTGATGCGCGCGTTGAGCTCGATGGCGATGTCAGCCTCGGGATTCGTCCCCTTGGCGTACGCCCCGATCTGCACCAGGTCCTCCACATCGCGGTAGATCGCCAGCAGGCGCGTCACGCGCCGGCGGGCCGCCGCGTGCTCGGGATCGCTCACGTCGTCGGCGACTCGGCTGACGGAGTCGAGCACGTCGATGGCCGGGTAGTGCGCCCTCTGCGCGAGCTTGCGGGAGAGGATGATGTGCCCGTCGAGGATACCCCGGGCCGCGTCCGCGACCGGCTCGGTCATGTCGTCGCCCTCGACCAGGATGGTGTAGATCCCGGTGATGGAGCCGGGCGCGCCGCGCACGCCCTCGACGGCGCCCGCCCGCTCCAGCAGCAGCGCCATCGACGCGAACACGCTGGGCGTGTACCCCTTGTTGGCCGGGGGCTCACCCACGGAAAGCCCGATCTGGCGCTGGGCGTGGGCGAAGCGCGTGACCGAGTCCATCATCAGCACCACGTCCGCGCCCTCGTCGCGGAAGAACTCCGCCACGCTGCACGCGAGCTTGGCCGCCCGCACCCGCAGCAGCGGGCTCTCGTCGCCCGTGGCCACGACCACGACGCTCCGGGCCAGCCCCTCGGGCCCCAGGCTGTGCTCGATGAACTCCCGCACCTCTCGCCCGCGCTCCCCGATCAGGGCGATCACGTTCACGTCCGCGTCGCTGCGCTTGGCCACCGTCCCCAGCAGCGTGCTCTTGCCCACGCCCGGGCCGGCGAAGAACCCGATCCTCTGCCCCCGCCCCAGCGTGCTCATCAGGTCCACCGCCCGCAGGCCCGTGTGCATCGCCTTGCTGATCCGGCGCCGACGCATCGGGGAGATCGGATCTGGGTTGAGCGGCACCGGGAGCGTGGCGCCGATGGGCCCCAGCGCGTCGATGGGACGCCCCAACCCGTCGATGCAGCGCCCCAGCAGGCGCCGCGACGCCCCCGCGACCTGCGCCACCTGCTCGCCCGCCACCTCGTCGCCGGGGCGGATTCCCACGGTCTGCCCCAGCAGCATCACGATCGCCTGGTCGCGGTTGAAGCCCACGACCTCGCCGGGAATGGCCCGCGCGGGCGTTGGCGGCCCGCCCCGCGCCGTCCACGTGCCCGGCGCCGCGATCGAGACCAACGACCCCACCGGTAGCCGCAGCTCGTCCACCAGCACGCTCAGCCCGCGCAGGGCCGCCACCCGCCCGATGATCCGCATCGGCTGCGTCTTGTCCAGCGTCGCAGCCGCTCCGGCGAACATCGAGCCCGCGAATTCGTCCGCGATCGCGCTCATGCCCCCGCCCCCGCCCCCGGGGCCTGGCCCGGGAGCAGCGCCTCGGCCACGCGCGCCAGCTGCGTGTCGATCGAGGCATCCACCGCCCCGCCCGCCCGCGCCACCACGCACGATCCGCGCGCCAGGGCCGCGTCCTCCACCACGCGCGCCTGGGACGCGTCCGAACCCAGAGCCGCCAGCACGCCCGGCAAGGCATCGCTCACCAGCTCGATGTCCTCCGGATGCACGCGCAGCGTCAACGCCGTGGGCGCCGCGACCTCGCCCAGCGCCGCCCGCACCTGGTCCACCACCAGCGTGGGATCGACCTCGAGCCGCCGCTTGGTGACGCGCTCCGTCGCCAGGACCGCCAGCCGCAGCACGTCCCGCTTGCCCTGCTCGAGCATCGCCTCCCGGGTGGCCCGGAACTCCCGCAGCGCCTGGGCCCAGCCCTGCTCCAGCGCCTCCAGCCTCGGGCGGGCCTCGCCCAGCGCCGCCGATCGGCCCTCCTCACGCCCCGCCCTCAGGCCCTCGTCACGCCCGGTCTTGAGCCCCTCGCCATGCCCCAGCTCGCGCGCGCCCTGGATCAGCCGCTCACGCTCGCCCCGTGCCGCCTGCACGATCTGGGCCGCCTCGTGGCGGGCCTGGGCCTTCATCGCCTCGCCCTGGGCGCGCAGGTCCCCCAGGCTCAGCACCACCGCGTCGCGGGCCACGTGCTCCAGGTCGGCTTGGCGGATCAGTCCCATGGCTCACGCTCAGACCAGCAGGTCCGACTCCCCGCCCCGACCCTCGATCACCACCTCGCCCGCCTCCTCGAGGCGGCGCACCGTGTCCACGATCCGCTGCTGGGCCTGCTCCACGTCGCTGACCCGCACCGGGCCCATGAACTCCATGTCCTCCTTCACCAGCTGCGCCGCCCGCTCCGACATGTTCTTGAAGATCTTGTTCCGCAGGTCGTCCGAGGCCGTCTTCAGCGCCAGCGCCAGCTCGCTGTTGTCGATCTCCTTGAGCACGGCCTGGATGCCCTTGTCATTCACGCGGTTGATGTCCTCGAACACGAACATCAGGCGCCGGATCTGCTCCACCAGGTCCGGGTCCTCGGCCTCGAGCCCCTCCAGGATCGCCTTCTCGCTGGCGCGGTCCGCCAGGTTGAGGATCTCGGCCACCGTCGGCACGCCCCCGGTCTTCTCCATGCTCTGCAGCAGCATGTTCGCCAGGCGGCTCTCCAGCCCCTTCTCGACCTCCTTGATCACCTCGGGGTTCGTCTGTTCCATGTTGGCCATGCGCTTGATCACCTCGAGCTGCTTGGCCATGGGAAGCCCCACCAGGATCTCGCTGGCCTTGTGGTGCGGCAGGTGGCACAGGATCAGCGCGATCGTCTGCGGGTGCTCGTCCTGGATGAACGTCAGCAGGTTCTCGCTCTCCGCACGCTGCAGGAATGAGAACGGCGTCTTCTGCACCTGCGTCTGGATCTGCGCCAGGACACGCTCGGCCGCCTTGCCCTCCATCGACGATTGCAGGATCTGCTTCGCGTAGTCCAGCCCACCCTCGGCGGCGTACTGGCTCGCCAGCGTCAGCGAGTAGAACTCCTCCACCACCGCGCCGCTCAGCTCCTGCGGAACCCGCCCCAGGCTCGCCAGCTCGCGCGTCACCTCCTCCACCGCCTCGGCCTCCAGCTGCTTGAGCAGGTCCGACGCGTGCTGGGGACCGATGTTCAGCAGCAGGATCGCCGCCTTGGTGATCCCGGGAAGTTCGGCGGGGTCCGTCGGGAGTTTCTCGTTGGGCTTGCGTGCCATCCGCGCTCCCATGCGTTACTCGTGCGAGGTGATCCAGCGGCTCACCAGCTTGGCCGCCGCCTGCGGGTTCTGCTTCACCAGGTCCCCCACCTGCTCGAGCATCTTCTGGGCCTGCACCTGCTCCTCGCCCACCTCGATGCCCGCCAGCGGCGCGTCCCCCTCCACCGCTTCCCCGATCACGTCGCTGTTGGACGCCAGCTGGGGCGGAAGGCCCACCAGCTCCTCCGCCGTCGGCAGATCCGACTTCCTGCCCGCCCGGCGCATCAGCATGAACATCATCCCCACCGCCACCAGCCCCAGAACCCCCAGCACCGCCTTGTCCACGATCCCCCCGCTCAGCGCCAGGTTGATCGCCCCGCCCATGAACCCCGCCTGCTGCGACGCCCCCACCGCCACGGGCACGTCCATCGGCACCATCGCCACCGACACCGTCTGCTGCATCAGCTTGTCCAGGTCCTGGTCCGACAGGCCCTTGCCCGACGAGAGCGCCCTCACCTGCGGACGGATCAGGGCCTCGATCTTGGGTCGCACCTGCTTGTCGAAGAGGTCGTTGACCGTCTTCTCGTCCACTCCCGCGGGCGCCGCCCCCCCGCCCGCCGGCGCCGCCCCCCCGCCCGAAGGCGCCGCCCCACCCGCCTGCCTCTTCACCAGCGCCTCGACAAACCCGTACGGGACGCTCACCGAGACCGCCACCATCGTGGGCATCCCGCGCGGGTCGGCCACCTTCTCGCTCTTGGTCCCCGCGTGGATCTCGAACTCGTTCTCCGTCTTGGTCGTCGACGACGAGTTCCCCGCGCCCGTCTTGCCCCGGTTCACGTCCGCCGCCACGTTGCTCTGCAGGCCCGGCTCGGCCCCCGGCGTCGATTGCGTGGAGTTCGTCGTGTCCTCCGTCGTCTTCCGGATCTCCGAGAGCGTCCCCTGCCCGCTGGGAAGGTGCGACGTCGTCGTCGATTCCACCCGCGTCACGTCCACCTGCGCCGTCACCGCCACGATCACGCCCGGGATGTACCCCAGCAGCTCCGCGAGCCGATCCCGCACCGTCCCCTCCACTCGGGCCGCGTGCTCCAGGTACGTCGTCGGGATCATGTCGCTCTCGGTCGTCGGGCGGCGTTGCTTGCCCGTCGACGCATCGATCACCCGCACGTGCTCCACGCCCAGCCCCGCGCGGCTTCCCGCGATGTACCCCGCGATCGCGTCCACCGTCGATTGCGCCAGCGCCGAACCGTCCCGCGTCGTCACCGTGGCCGACGCCGTCGGCCGGCGCACCGCGCGCCCGATCCCCGTGGCCTCGGGGATGTCCAGGATCACCGTGGCCGAGCGCACGCCCTTGAACTTGGAGATGTCCGCCGCGAGCTGGTTCTGCAACGCCACCATGAAGATCTGGGCGTTCTGCTGGTTCGAGAGCATCCAGCTCTGCTTCTCCACCAGGTTGTCGAACAGCGTCGCCTTGTCGCCCGAGATCTGCCCGTTCTCCGCGAGCAACGCCCGCGCCTGGCCCTCTCGCTCCGAGGGGACCATCAGCTTGCCATCAGCGCCGACCTGGTTGGGCACGCTGGCCGCGGTCAGGAACGTCGCCGCCCGGCGCTGGTCCGCCGCCGCCAGCCCGGGCAGCAGCTCCACCATCCGTCGGCTCGCGGAGAGCATCGCCACCATCACCAGCGCCATCGCGATGATCACCGCCAGGCTGCCGATCAGCAGCTTGTCCGTCGGGCGCAGTTGCCCCAGGTACTTCTTGATGGTGGCCAAGACCTGGCGAAGCAGATCCATGCGAAGGGCCTCCGTGCCGACGACGACGCGCACTCCTTGCGCGTCGGCGCAGGGATGTACAGCACATCCCTACGCACCGACCACTCTTCGGACCGTGCGTTTGGAACCCTTGAGACTTGGATGCGTCCGAGAACTTCCTTCCCCCAGGCCGCCCCGACGCGCAATCCCCGCGTCACACGCGCGTCTGCTTCAGCTCGTCGTACGCGTCCACCATCCGGTTGCGCAGCGCCTGGAGCATGCGGAACGCATCGTCGGCCTTCTGCGTCTTGAGGATCACGTTCTCCACGTCCGAGCGCTTGCCCGTGGTCAGGTCCTCGATGGCGCGCGTGGCCTCCTGCTGCTTCTCGTTCACCTGGTTGAGGTTGTCGAGAAGCACCTGCCCGAAGTCGGGGCCCGGACGCTCGCCGCCGGCCCCCGGCGCGGGTGCTGGACGATTCGCGAACTGCGAACCACCGGTCGAGGAGATGAGCCCAAGGGGATCGGCCATTTTCTTCGTGCTCCGCCCGAGAGTCTATCGCGTCACGCCAACAACCGCAAGGCCGCCGCCATCATGGCCTTGGTGGCCTCCGCCGCCGCTACGTTCGCCTCGTAGGACCTCGTCGCGTCCATCGAATCCACCGTCTGCTTGAACAGGTCCACGTTGGAAGTCTGCACGTACCCCGTGTTCGGACCCGACTTGAACGCGTAGGGGTTGCCCGGATCCCACTTCAGGGGCAGGTCCGCGCTCGACTCCACCACCTGCGTGACGTGCACGCCCAGGGCCCTGCCCTGCGCGCTGGCCGCCGCGGGGTCGCCCGGGGCCATCATCACCATGCGCTCGCGGAAGGGCGCGAAGTTCCCGTGCTCGTCGACGGGCGATTCCCGCCCCGCCACGTTCGCCACGATGGCCGCGAGGCGCACCCGCTGGGCCACCATGCCGCTGGTCGAGATGTCGAGGCTGCCGTACATGCCGGTCCTTTCCTCCGCCTACCTAGGCGCGTTGCGCGATCGCGCTGCGCAGCGTGTCCCGCTGGCTCCGAAGCAGCTCCGTCGCCACCCGGAACTCCGAGCCGTTCTCCGCCAGGGCCTGCATCAGACGCTCCGGGTCGCGCATGCTCTGGTCGTGGAACAGCACGCCCCGCCCGGGAGTCCTCGGCTCGAGGCTGAACCCGCCCGTGGCGTCGGGCTTGATCTCGTCTGTTTCCGGGATCGCCAGCACGCCGCTCATGCCTCCGGTCCGCTCGCGCCGCTGCTGGATCGCCTCGTCCAGCGCCTTCTGGAACCCCCCCACCGACACGTCCATCGGGATGAACCCCGGCGTGCTCAGGTTCGCGATGTTGTGCGCGATCAGGCGCTGACGCTGACCCGAGAACCGGATCACGGCCTCCAGCGCCGGCGTCGCTCCAGAATTGCCCAGGTCCGCCAGCATGCCCCACGACTCGCAAATTCCCTGCCAGCACGTCCCCATCGCCCGTGCGCAAGGCGTGCGCGTACCTACCCTCCCATCATGGACCTCATCAAGACCGACTTTGGCATCTCCATCGCCTTGCCCCTTGGGAAGGTCCCCATCCGACACATCCTCGGCATCGGGCGCAACTACCCCGAGCACGCCAAGGAGCAGGGTGCCAAGGTCCCGGACCGCCCCATGGTCTTCAGCAAGAACCCCGCGGCCTTGTGCCTCAGCGGCAGCGACATCGTCGTCCCCAAGGTCTGCCAGGACCGCGAGCAGGTGGACTTCGAGGGTGAGCTGGGCGTCGTCATCGGCTGGAAGGACTTCGCCAAGGGAGGCGAGCCCAAGCCCGGGAGCTTCTGCCGCGATGTCCCCCTCGCCGCGGCGTTGGGATACGTGCTCGGCTACGTCGCGGCCAACGACGTCTCGGCCCGCTGGTGGCAGAAGGAAGGATCGGGCGGGCAGTTCAATCGCGGAAAGGGCTTCGACACCTTCTGCCCCATCGGCCCAAAGCTCATTCCCGCCGGCGAGGTCCCCGACCCCCAGAAGCTCCGCCTCTCCACCCGCGTCAACGGCGTCGTCATGCAGGACGCCTCCACCAGCGAGATGATCTTCCCGGTCGCCCGCCTCGTCAGCGACCTCTCGCGGGGCACCACGCTCCTGCCCGGCACGCTCATCCTGACCGGCACCCCCAGCGGGGTGGGCATGGCCCGCACGCCGCCCGTCTGGCTCAGGCACGGCGACCGCGTCGAGATCGAGGTGGAGAAGGTAGGGAAGATCTCGAACACGGTTCGCTTCGAGTAGGAGCTCGGTCCGGGGCGCTCCCGGGAGAGCGGCCCGGGGATTCCACCGCCATACGGTTCCTCCATGACCCAAGCCACGAGGTTCGCCGCCGCCGCCGCGCTCGCCTGTGTCGCGCTCTTCCTTCCGGGCTGGGGCGCGCCCGGGCATCGCACGATCACGCAGGTCGCCATCGCCCTCCTTCCCACCGACATGCCCACGTGGGTCCGCGACGGCGCGGACGTCGCCGCGTACCAGTCCGGCGAGCCCGACCGCTACCGGGGCATCTCCTCTCCGGTGCTGGCCCACGAGAACAACGCCGACCACTACATTGACCTCGAACTCCTCGCCCGCCACGACCTGACGCTCAAGACGCTCCCGCGCCTGCGCTATGAGTACGTCGAGAAGCTCATCAGGACCGCCAGGCCGCCCGGGGAGAAGCCCGCGGTCGCCGCGCCCGATCCGGCGGCGGGCGTCGACGAGAAGGCCTCCCCCGGCGGCGCGTTCAACCCCGAGGGCGTGGGGATGCTGCCCTACTCCATCGCCGAGCACTACGCCAAGCTCGTGTGCGGCTTCAACACCGCGCGCATCCTCGAATCGCTCGGCGAGCCCGCGCGCGCGGGCCAGCTCGCCGTCGCCCGCGCCAACGTCTTCTTCGAGATGGGCCAGCTCAGCCACTTCGTGGGCGACGCCGCCCAGCCGCTGCACATGACCATCCACCACCACGGCTGGGTCGGGCCCAATCCCAAGGGCTACACCACCGACCGCAAGTTCCATTCCCACATCGACGAGGGCGTGATCGCCACGCACCGCCTGGGAGTCGAGGCCCTGATCGCCGCCAAACCGATGATGACGGCCGTCGCGCCCGGGTTGTCATGGGACGCGGCCGGCGGGCTCCTCGAGCGCTCGTTCTCGCGCATCGAGCCGCTCTACGAGCTGCAGAAGTCGGGCGACCTGGACAAG
>JBGAOG010000080.1:0-14790 GCA_044221985.1 Phycisphaerales bacterium | reverse complement strand
GCGTTCCCACCGCCCGGAAGACCTGGTCCTCCAGGCTCGCGCGGCGCTTGGCCAGGAGCGTCTTGCGGGCGACGCGCTCGTAGTCCACGATCTGGGGCACGATCTCCTTCTCGAGTTCCTCGACGATGCGTTTCTCGGGTTTACCCAGCGTGGTCTGGTTGGAGATCTGGTACAGGTCTCCGGCGGCATCCGAGCCCTCGCCGTAGAACCCGCGCACGGCGATGTTCATGTCCCCCGCGGCACGTTTGACCTTCTCGATGTCCCCCGTCAGCTTCAGCCCGGGCAGGTGCACCATCGCGCTGACCCGCAGCCCCGTGCCCACGTTGGTGGGGCAGGCCGTCAGGTATCCAAAGCGCGCCGAGAACGCGTAGTCCAGCCCGGCCTCGATGCGGTCGTCGGCCTGGTCGATGGCCGCCCAGCACTCGCTCAGCGCCAGCCCCGAGCGGATGACCTGGATGCGCAAGTGGTCTTCCTCGTTCACCATGACCGCCAGGCGCTCGTCGGGAATGGAGATCGCCACGCCCCGGGGATCCTCGCCCTTGGCCTCGGGCCCGGTGCGCCCCTTGGCGTGGGGCTTGGAGATCAGGTGCCGCTCCACCAGCAGCGTGCGCTCGAGCTGGGGTGACTCATGCAGGTCCACCCACATCAGCCGCTCGGCCAGCTGTGCCCGGAGCAGCCAGTTCCGCGCGGCGTCGAGCGTCTGCTGCCGCTCGGCTCGCCCCGCCTTGACCCCGAAGCGGTATCCCGCCAGGTTGCGGGCCAGGCGCGCCCGCGAGGAGACCACCACGTCGCTGGCCTCGCCCTCGCCCTTGAGCCACTCGACCCCGTGCTCGGGGCCCATCCCACCTTGTTCGCCCGGCGTGGACACGTGATGCTCCTAACCGGCGCCCTCGCACTCCCCGAACTTCTTCAATTCGTCGCGAAGGCGCGCGGCCCGCTCGTATTCCTCGCGCGTCACGGCTTTCTTGAGCTCGTCCTCAAGCGCCCGCAGCCGGGCGGCCCGCTCGGCCAGGACCGCGAACTTCTGCCCCGAACTCGGCGCGGGCGCACCGCCCCGCGCGGGAGACTTGCCCATGTGCCGGATGCCCCCCTCGTGGGCCCGCTCCACCAGCGGGACGAGCTGGGCCTCGAACGCCGCGTAGCAATCCGGGCACCCCAGCTGCCCCGTCTGGCGGAACTCGGCGAACGTGGTCCTGCAGCTGGGGCAAGCCCCGGCGCGGTGGGGCGAGGCCGACGCCTGGCTGGCGGCGCCGGGCGTCACCAGGAACTTGGACATCAGCTCGCTGAGCGGGACGTTGGGCTGGATGGAGAGCCCCGCCTTGGCGGCGCACGCCTCGCAGAGGTGCTTCTCGACCTTGACGCCGTTGCGCACGGTCACTTCGTGCACCGTGGCCTCGCTGTCGCAGTGGTCGCACTTCATGTGGGGATGGTAGTCCCCGCGCCCGGGGCGTCAGGCGGGACGCTGGGCCGAGAACCTCTCCTTCAGCCGCAGGATCCTGGACTCGAAGAGGAAGAACGACGCTTCCGCGGCCAGGTAGGCGGCGGCCATCGACGCGAAGCTCCAGAACCACGGGCTCGTGATCCCCAGGCGGGGCATCACGAGGGCCTTGACGGTGTTTACCGCCAGCATGTGCAGCAGGTACATCCCGTACGAAACCACGCCGATCCGCACCAGCAGTGGAAACCGGAACAGGCGGGCCAGCACGTGGTCCTCGCGGATGACGCACGACCCCACCAGCCCCGTGAACACCGCGGCCTGGAGGGTGTACCACCCCGGGCCCGCGGGCACGGGGAGCATCGCCGTTGCGAGGGCCCCCGCGGCCCAGAGCGGGACCGACCAGGACCGCCCCAGGATGCTCCAGAGCCGCCCGAAGGTGGCGCGGTGGTTCAGCGCCAGGGCCAGGAGCACGCCCAGGATGATCTCGGTGGAGGGGCTTTGGGCGATCTTGACGGCGCGCTCGAGCGGGTTCTGGGGCAGCTTCATCAGCCCGAAGGCGAAGCTCGCGCCCAGATCCACCGCCAGGACGAACAGCATGAAGGCCATGGCCCAACGACGCCGCAGCCAACGCAGCACCGTGGGCCACATGAGGTAGAACTGCTCCTCGGTGGCCAGGCTCCAGGCGAACATGAACAGCACACGGTGGTCGCCGTCGCGCGTGCGAATCTGATCGACGAACCAGTTGGACGTGTACGTGAAGAAGTAGGGCAGGTTGTGGACGAAGAGCTCTCCCGCCCCGTTGAGGCGCCCGTCCCCTTGGCGCTCGCGGACCAGCACGATGCCCAGGTAGAGCAGGAGCGTGGCGTAGTACAGCGGGAAGATCCGCAGCGTCCGCCGGATGTAGAAGTTCCGCAGGCTGACGACGCCGCGGGATGCCTCCTCGCGGAGCAGGAGCGTGGTGATGAGGAATCCGCTGATGACGAAGAAGAGGGCCACGCCCGAGGCGCCCGCGTCGGTGGTGATCTGGCGTTCCAGGGGTAGGGCGGGGGCGTGGTACCAGACCACGCCCAGGATCGAGAAGGCGCGCAGCGCATCCAGGGAGCCGAAGTGGCGCACTCCCAGGAATCGCTGATGCTGGTCCATGCCGATTCGTCGGCGTTCCGGAACGCGGCGCTTAGTGGGCCGCGGCCTTCTGCTTGCGGGTGTACCCGTACTTGCGCTTCAGCGGCTTGATCACCAGGCCCGTCCGGATGGCCTTGGTCGAGGCCTTCACGCGGACCGCCTTCTTGTGACCGGTCTTCTCATCCACGATCAGCGCGTTGATGGCCTGGAGATTGGGCTTGAACGTGCGCCGCGTGATCCCGGTGGGCTTGAGGCCGAACCCGCCCTTGCTGACGGCCTGCCCGCGCCAGGCCCGCTTCATGCCGCGAGAAACGGTCTTGCCAGTGAAAAAGCACTTCGCGCCCATCGGTCACCTCACACGTTGCGAACAACCCTGCCGGATGCAGGGTGGGAAGGATAGGCACTGGGCAGGCCGGGGCAAGTTTCCCGGTGGCCCCGGGGCCCGCCAAGGCGGGTCGCGCCGACGCCGCCTCGCCTCCATCGAGTCAAGGTTGCTTTGGCCGCTCACAAGGACGACGAGGAGTCGCCCGCGGGCTTGACCTGGAGAACCACGGTCCCCTGCTCCAGCATCCAGCTCTGGACGGCCTCTCCCACGAGTCGCCCGGCTTGGCCGCCCGTAAGGATGTGGTTCGTGCCGGGAATGAACTCCGCCCGGATCGCACGAATGCACGAGCCCGGCAGCGAGCCCAGGATCCTGCGACCGTACTTCTCCGACAGGTGCTGGTCGGCCATGACGACCAGCGAGGGCAGGCCCCGTTCGCACAGGTGTCGCCATCGCATCACCACCGCCACGTTGGCATCCGACGGGAGCGTGTGCCCGATGCGTCGCTCCAGCACGCGCTCGAGACCCGGGCGCAGCGGGCGAAAGGCCCGGGCCCAGCGGCTCTCGCCCGTCATCCAGTACAGCCACTCGCGGGCGGACGTCACGCGCGCGAACTTGGACCTGGGGGCCTGGGGAGGCGCTCCGTCGAGGGCCTCGCCCCCGGCGTTGGGACCGGTCTCGGGCACCGTGCGGAAGTTGGGTTCCAGGAGGATCAGGCCTCCGATCCCCTCGGGCGCAGCGTGGGCCGCCTGGATCGCGCTGATCGCTCCGGCACACAGCCCCCCCACCATCAACGACTCCACACCCAATCGCTGGCGACACTCGCGCACGGCCTTGGCGATCGGCGCCTCGTTTCGCCCGGCCAAAACCTCGCGCCAGTACAAATCGATAGTGGGCGGCGTGACTCCGGTGGAGTCGCCCAGCCCCACCAGGTCGAGGCGTACGCAGGGAAACCCAAGCCCGGCGAGGCGATCACCCAGATGCACGGAGAGATCGCTGTTGCCGGCGCGCGGCGCCGGCCCGGCGTTGAAGAGCAGCACGCCCACCCCGGACATGGGTACTCGCGAATCCTGGTGCAGAGTGCCCACCAGTTCCTCGTCGGCGTGGGCGATCAGGAAGGGGAAGCGGGTCATGGCCTCACTCTCCCGATGGCGCCGTCGATCCAGTCGGTCACCGCGTCGAGCAGCGCGGTCGAGCCTGGAACCAGCTGCCCGGAGTGCTCCCAGAAGCGCTCGACCGCCAGCACGCAAGCCCGGTCCTTGCACTCGGCAGGGAGCTTGGTCCGCCCCAAACCCTGGAAATCCAGCACCTTCCACGCCCGCGTCTCGGAGCACGCCGGAATGAGCAGCGGGTGCCCGGGGCTGTCGTTCCAGAGCACCGGGGACCAGAAGTACCCGTCCACGTTCACCAGCGCGCCGCCCTCGAGCTGGGCGGCGATCTGCTCGCGCGTCTGACGCGGGGCGTGCGGATTGGCCATCATGTCGGCCATGAGCGTGCGACGCAGCGTGTCCATGAGCATCTCGCGCCCGCCGGGCGGGGGCGCCAGCAGGAGCATCGCGTCCGCGCGCCCGTCCCGGAAGCAGCGCGCCGCCGCCAGGCATCCCGCGCGGATCCCGCATGCCACGACGGGCACGCCCGGGGCCACCTCGCGCAGGTGGGCCAGGCACGCGTCCGCGTCGCGCTGCCAATCGCTCAGACCGAGTTCCTCGAAATTCCCCTCGCTCTCGCCGATGCCACGGAAGTCGAATCGCAGCGCGTCGAATCCCATCTCGGCCAGGGCCCGCGCCAGGAGCACGATCGTGCGCAGCGCCCGCTCGCGCTCGGCCCCGATGGGCCCCGCGATCAGGACGCACCCGCGCCGCGTGCCGACGGCGTGGTGGTGCACCGCATAGATCCGCTGCCCCGGCTCGACGCCCAGGTACGCGAACGTCTCGGGCCTTGATCCACTGAGGGTCACGCTCGAGGGCCAGGATGGACCTGAGGAAATCATGGTTCCGTCCGCGCGAGCAGCAGCAGGAACTCGCGGGCCAGCACGCGCCGCCCCGCCGGGCCCAGGTGCCCGCCATCGTTGGAATACCCCGCAACGAGCGCCTCGTGGCGGGCGCCCTGCCAGTCGAACCCCTCGACACTCCCGTCGGGTCGGGTGGCCTCGACGCGGGCGATGTCGAACAGGCGCCCCGACGCCGCGTATCGCTCGCGCATCCGGGCGTTGAACTGCCCGCGCCGACGGTTCTGCTCGTACCCCCAGACGGGGCGACCGATGGCCCTCTTGATCCCGTTCTTCACCCCGCCGGGGATCGCCGTCAGGGGCACGGTGCAGTGCAGCAGACGCACGCGGGGGAACTCCGCGGCCAGCGCGTCCATCGCCGCCACGTAGCGATCGAAGACGATTCCCGGGTCGGTGCGCTCCTCGATGTCCACGTAGCAGAGCTTGAAGAGGGCCGCGTCGGCACGCGCGCCCGCCCC
This sequence comes from Phycisphaerales bacterium, assembly GCA_044221985.1. GTDB lineage: Bacteria > Planctomycetota > Phycisphaerae > Phycisphaerales > UBA1924. Next base: position 9,442 of record JBGAOG010000080.1, on the reverse strand, counting down.
GGCCCGCATGAAGTTCGTAAACGCCTGGACCTTCGAGATCGCGTCGGCGTTCGACCCGATCTTGGCGTGGGTCAGCCCCGGCTGGGCCAGGGCCGCGGGGTCCCCGTCCTCCCGCACCGCCAGGGCGATGGCGGGGCGCTCGCGCAGAATCTCCTCCACGCCCTCGATGATGTTGTACCCCACCGACTGGTGCCCGAAGAAGGTCCGGCGCTGGCACAGCTCGCTCCACTGCGCGGGCGTCACGCGATCCAGCGCCGACAGGTCGCCCTCGCTCATGCCCCCGCTTCCTCCACGCCGTCGACGCCCCAGTCGTGCGCGCGGATCAGCACCGCCGGGGCGTGCAGCGCCAGCGAGGCGCGGCGCTTGAGCTGGATGTCCCGGTACACGCGCTCCACCTGGGCCGCGGACAACCCCATCACGCCCGCCGCCTGGCCCGCGGGAACGTGGTGCATGTACGCCCACAGCATCAGGTCCATCTCGGCGTAGGGCAGGGCGAAGTAGAATTCCTCCTGGGTCTGGGGCAGGCTGTACGTGTCCGTGCTGGGCGTCTGCTCGGTGATCTCGCGCGGGAGCCCGAGAAACCGCCCCATCGCGAACACCTGCGTCTTGTACAGGTGCGCGATGGGCTTGACGTCCGCCAGCCCGTCGCCCCCGCGCACGAAGAAGCCCTGGTCGTACTCGAGCAGGTTGGGCGTGCCGATCACGGCGTAGTTGAGCTCCTCGCCCAGCGTGTACTCCGTCATCTTGCGCACCCGCTGCTTGAGATTCGTCGCCGCGACGATGGCCAGGTACGCGTCCACCGGCAGGCGCGCCGTCACCTGCCGCCCGCCCTCCGCGGAGAGCTGCACGACCAGCGAGAAGAAGTTCATGCGGTCCGACTCGGTCACGCCCCCAGCCACCGTGATCTTGAACTTGTCCCCCGCGCGGTACTGCGGGAACAGGCGACCGATCGCCGCGTCGCGCTTGGCGTAGCAGCCCAGGGCCTCCAGCGCGGGCGTCAGGTCGCGGACCTCATACTTGATGCCCGCCGTGGCGCAGGCCGCCTTGCCCTTCTCCAGGCTGCTCGGCGACGAGTCGCGCTCGGGCATCAGCAGGGCCCGCACGCGATCGGGCCCCAGGGCCCGCGCCGCCAGCACCGCGCACACCGACGAATCGATCCCCCCGCTCACGCCCAGCACCAGCCCGCGCCGCCGCAGTCGCCGGCCGGTGATCGTGCGCAGCCACTGCTCGATGTCCTTGGCCGACGCGGCACAATCCAGGTCCAGCACGCCTCGGGAGAAGGTCGACGGGCTTGATTGCTTGAATCCGGTCGCGTTTGCCAAGGTCGCTGCTCCTGGGGGCGGGGGGGACTACCCTCCCTTCGCCGCCCGCCGTTCTCAGATCGGACGGAACGCGACGACGGTCGCGGCCCGCCCGCTCGCTTCCACCGCTCAAGTGTCTGGCGACGAGCGGCGATCAACCATCACGTCCGGGCGTCCGATAAGCGTAGATTCTATCGACGCCTTTGGGGCGATACCTGCGCCCTGCATGAACTGCCTCCACCACATCTGGAGCGTCAGCAACCCGACCAGGGCCATCTCCTCTCGCTCGCGCAGCTCGCCGTCGGCGGCCAGCGCCCGCGCCGCCAGCGCCGCCGCGGGCCGCGGATCCACCAGCGGGCAGGCGCCCAGGGCCTCGGGCGAGAGCATCTCGCGAACGAAGTCCGGCGCCCGGCGCCCGAAAAGCGAGCTGGAGATCGGCGCGCGATAGGGCCACTTGCGCCGCCGCCAGATCTCCTCGGGCAGGTGGCGTCGCGCCACCTCTCGCAGCACCACCTTGTCGCGCAGCCCGCAGAGCTTCATGGAATCGGGCAGGGCCAGGCACAGGTCGATCACGTCGGGATCCAGGAACGGATACCGCCCCTCCACGCTGCTCGCCATCACCGCGCGGTCGCCCTGGGCCGCGAGCAGGTAGGGCGTCATGAACGTCGCCACCTCGACGCGCTGGGCGCGTCCCAGGGGCGCGGCGTCGCGCCAATCCTCCCCCGCCGCGGCGTCCACCAACGACTCCAGCTCCCGCTCGACGAGCGCCGACCGCACGGCGGGCGACAGGAACCGCAGCGTCCAGGCGCTGTTGTCCCAGCGCAGGCGGTGCGAGTACAACGGATCGCCGGTGTTCTCCAGCCCGCGCCGGAAGAACTCCGTCCACATCGATCCCGACGCCGCATTCGCCACGTACGGATGGATCCGCCCCAGCAGGGCCGCCCGCGCCAGGGACTGGGGGCGCCGCGCCCAGAAGCGCCGGATCTTGGCCTCCTTGAAGATGTCGTACCCGCCCAGGAACTCGTCGGCGCCCTCCCCCGTCAGCACCACGCGCATCCCGTGCTCCCGCACCAGCGCCGAGAGCAGGAACATCGGCGCCGGGCCCGTGCGCAGCAGCGGCGCCTCGCCATGCCACACGACACGCTCCAGGGCGCTCTGGATCTGCGCCGGCCCCACCACCACCTCGTGATGCCGCGTTCCCAGCAGGCCGGCCATGCGCTGCTGCGCCCGCCCCTCGTCGAACCGCTGGTCCTCGAACCGCAGGGAGAACGTCTCGAGCGGGCTGCTGTCCGCCTTGCGCACCAGGGCCGCGATGACCGACGAATCCAGCCCGCCGCTCAGGTACGCCCCCACCGGGACATCGGCGCGCAGTCGCAGCGTCACCGCCCCCAGCAACCGGCGCTCCAACTCCTCCGACGCTTCCGTCGCGTCACGGAAGCGCCGCGCGTCGGGCTGGAAGCGGAGCGTCGCGAACGCCCGCGCCACGCCCTGCCCGTCGGGCCCGAAGGTCATCGTCGTCCCGGGCAGCACGGCCCGCACGCCCTCGAACACGCTGCCCGGCGCGGGGGTGGACCAGAGCGTGAACGCCGCCGCCAGCCCGCGGGCATCCGGACGGCAGGGCACTCGCCCGCCCGCGAAGAGGGCCTTGGCCTCGGACGCGAAGGCCACCGCCCCGCCCGCCCGGGCCCAGAAGAGGGGGGCGATGCCCACGCGATCCCGCGCCAGCACGAGGCGACGCTCCCGGGCGTCCCAGAGGGCGACCGCGAACTGCCCGTTGAACTTCGCCCACGCGCCCCCCCCCCACTGCGCGTAGGCGTGGACGATCACCTCCGTGTCCGAGCGCGTGCGGAAAGCGTGCCCGAGGCGCTCGAGCTCCGCGCGCAGCTCGACGAAGTTGAACACCTCGCCGTTGAAGCTGACCCAGAGGGTCCCGTCCTCGTTGCTCAGCGGCTGGGCGCCGCCGGCGCGATCGATGATGCTCAGCCGCGCGTGCGCCAGGCCGCACGAATCGTCCACGTACAGCCCGAACCCGTCGGGCCCCCGATGACGCAGCACGCCCGCCATGCGCCGCAGTTCGGCCGGGTCCACCCGCCCCCCGCCCGGCACCATCACGCCCGCGATCCCGCACATTCCCGCGCCCCCAGACCTCGCCCCTACCCGCCCACCAGGTCCCGACGCCGCAGCTTACCCGAATCCGTCTTGGGAAGCTCGCCACGGATCTCCACGAACTTGGGCATCAGCCCCGGCTCCAGGCGAGCCCGGCAGTGCGCCCGAACGCGCAGCTCCGTCAGCGTCGCCCCCGCTCGCGGGACCACCACCGCCTTTATCGCCATCCCGTCCGCCTCGTCGGCAACGCCCACCACCGCCGCCTCGCCCACCTCGCGGAGCTCGTGCAGCACGTTCTCGATCTCGCGGGGCGAGACCTTCTCCCCGCGGCACTTGAAGATGTCGTCCGTCCGCGAGACGAACGTCAGCAGCCCCTCGGGGTCGCTGCGGAAGATGTCGCCCGTGTGCAGGACCTTCTCGCCGGGGATCTCCCCGTCGCGGAGCTTGCCCGCTGTTTCCTCCGGCCTGCCCCAGTACCCGCGCATGACGTTGGCCCCGCGCACGACCAGTTCGCCCTCGCTCCCATCGGGCAGGCGCCGCCCCTGGGCGTCCACCAGGTAGCACTCGCTGTTGGGGATCGCTCGCCCCGACGACCCCGGATGCTCCCCCACGAGGGCCGGGTCGAGGAACGTCGCCCGCGTGCACTCCGTCTGCCCGTACATGGGATAGAACGCCACGTTGGGGAAGAGCTCGCGCAGGCGGAGCACGTGGGCCGGCGGGATCCCCGCCGCCGCGTTGGTCATGTAGCGAAGGCTCGACAGGTCGATCCCGTCCAGGGGCATGAGCTGGATGAGCTTGGCGAAGATCGTGGGCACCGCCGGCAGGCCCGTGGCCCGGTTCTCCGCCATGCGCTTGAGCACGTCGTAGGGGAACGCGAAGCTCCGCTCGAGCTGGATCGCGTACCCCGCGTGGGCCGCCGCCAGCACCTGGCAGAGCCCGTAGCTGAACGACAGCGGGAGCACGCAGCACACGACGTCCGCGGGCGAGTTCGCCAGGTACCGCGCGATCACGCCGCTCGTGTTCACCAGATTGCGATGCGTCAGCATCGCGCCCTTGGGTTCGCCCGTCGTGCCCGACGTGTAGATGATCGCGGCCAAGTCCAGGTCGATCTGCCCCGTCCGCGGCGGGTGGGCGTGCCCGTGATTGGCCAGGGTCGTGCGCAGGCACGTGCCCCACGAGTGCCCGGACGGCAGTTGCGTCCACAGCACCCGCGCCTGCACCCCCGATCCCATGGCCTCGCTCAACGCCGACGCGCTCTCGGGGGAGGCGAGAATCGCCTTGACCCCGCAGTCCTTGAGGATGAACGCGACGCGTCCCCCGCGGGCCCCGGGCGTGATGGGAACGAGCACCCCGCCCGACCGCAGGATTCCCCAGATGGCGACGACGGCGTCCGTGGAGTTCTCGATCAGCGTCGCGACGCGGTCGCCCCGCTCCACGCCGTGCGCGTGCAGCGCCGCGCTGAGGGCCGTGGCCCGCTCGTCGAGCTGGGCGTAGGTCGTGAACTGCTCGCCCTCGATGAGCGCCACGCGCTCGCCCATGCCCCCCGCGATGATCCCGAGCACGTCGTGCAGGAGCATGGAAACCCGCCTCCTACGCGGGCGAGCCGGCCTTCTTGCGGGCGATGAACGTCGCGATGTTGTTCAGGCTGTCCAGGTTCTCGGGGACCAGTTCCTGGTCGGCGATGCGGATCGCAAACTCCTCCTCGAGGAAGAGAACGAGCTCCATCGCCCCCGTGGAATCGAGGATCCCGGCCTTCATGAGCGACTGGCCCGGCTCGATGGCCGCGCCCGGATCGAACAGGAACCGCTCGCCCAGGAACGACCGAACCCGCTCACGAGTGTCCACGCCCACGCTCCTGATCCGCGTGACCCCCTGCGGCGATCCGGCGACAACCGGAGCCGAGCGCACAGGATACGCCGGAACAATGTCGGCACGAACGGGGCGCGGCATGTGCGAAGGGCCCGCGGTAACCCGAAACCGGACGTGCGAGGGTCCCCGCGCCCGGACCCGCCAACGAAAAAGCCCCCGCCCGATAGGTCGAGCGGGGGCCTGAAGGCTTCGATGTTCGTCCCGCGCCCCGGTCAGGAGAGGGGCCGGAGCGATGGACGGTGCTTACCGGCGACGACGCCCGGCAACGACCCCGGCGAGCCCGAGCAGCGCGAGCGTGCCCGGCGTGGGAATGTGGGTCACGACGACGGCCGCGCCGTCGATGGTCGTGGTGCCCTGGGTGTTCGTGTAGTAGATGGAGAAGACGAGGTCGCCGTTGTCATTGAAGGAGACGCCCTTGCCGTCCTGCCCGCCCGTATTGCTGAAGCCGCTGGCGAAACCGAGCACGTAGCGGGTGATGCCCAGGCCGTCGACCCAGGCCTGCCCGAGCTGCATGACCTTGACGAGGCTGCCGTCCAGGTCCGAGGCGTAGACGGCGCGGTTGTTGATGCCGCCGCCGGAGGTGACGATCGCGCCCGGGGCCGTGGCCGCCGGGGCGGAAAGGGTGGCGACGAACGCGACCTGGCCCAGGGAGTTGGCGGTGAAGCCGCTGGTGACGCCACTTGAGAAGTAGATGTGATCGGCGTTCAAACCGGTGGCGGAGGTGGCCCCGGGGGCGACCTGCCCGGTCTGGGCCATCAGGCGGAGCTTGCCGTCGGGCCCGACCTGGAAGAGCCCGGACGAGCGCGCGGGCGAGCCGGTCTCGATCGAGCCGGTGTCCGTGCCGCCCGTAACGGCCGCGGAGTTCGAGAAGGTGATGTGGTCGCCACCGTCGAGGACCCACTGGCTCACGGGGGAGGACGTGGTGGCGGTGGACAGGCCCCAGGTGGTCCCGCTCCAGGCCACGCCCGAGGTCGTTCCGGTGCTGTCCCAGACGGCCGGCAGCGCGCCGCCCATGACGGTGTTGCCGACGAGGTGGATCGTGCCCGTGCCGATGTCGCTATACAGGCCGATGCCCGAGACCTGCGTGTTGTAGGCCGCGATGTTGGCGGTCGTCGTGCCCCCGCCGTTGGCCGCGTTGATGCTGGCGCCGTACGCCACCCGGCCGTTGTTGTTGAACCCGATGGTGTTCGTGAACTGGCGGATGCGGTACCCGCTGGCGTTGGGGCTGCCGGCCCCGTCCGCGGCCACCTGCCCGCCGCGGGCGATCACGTCCAGCCCGCTGAGCGAGGCGAACCCGGTCATGCCGTCGACCGTGCGAGAGGCGGTCCCCGTGCGGTTGCTGATGATCACCGCGTTGTTGGTGTTCACCTGCACGTTGGTGGGGTTGTAGTTGGGGTTGGTGGCGACGGTGTTGGTCGAGCCCGTCACGGCCTGGCCCGACGTGTTGTAGACGTTGTTGCCCTGCGTTCCATTCCAGACCTGGACCCAGTGGTCGTTGTCGTTGAGGGCCACGGTTCCGGGCGCCTGCCCGCCGCTCCCGCCGAGCTTGGTGTTGCCGGTGGGGTCGAGGTCGAGCAGGCGGTCGCTCGAGCGCGAGGCCACTTGGGTGACCCCGCCCGTGTTCAGGAAGAGCCCGCCGTTGTTCAGGTCGCTGGTGGGCGCCGAGTTCGACGTGGTGTTGATGTACGCCGGGAGCGACGCGGCAGCGCCCGCGGGGTTGGCGCTGAGCTGGGCGTTGAAGGCCCAATGCCCGCCCTGATTGAACCACTTGGTCGTGTTCGATCCGATGTTGCCGTACTTCAGCAGCGAGGCGTTGGCCGACGTGCCCGGGGCATCGTCGCTGAAGGCGGGCGTGACCTGGTCACGGTACCCATCGCGAACGGAGGTGCCCGTGCCCAGCCAGGGCGTGGTGTTGATCAGGTTGGCGCGGGTGGACCCGTTCTGGACCATGTACTGCCCGCTGTTGTTCATGAACCCGTTCTGGAAGTTGCCCGTGGTGTAGCTCGCGCCCGTTCCCACGTTTCCGTTGCTGATGACGGGGTTGCTGCCCGATCCGGAGATCGCCGCGGGCATCGCGTCACCGGCCAGGAACAGATTGATGTTCCCGCCGCCGTTGGCGTGGCGCCAGGCGCCCTGGGGCTTGGCGGCCGCAGGGTTGAACTGGTTGGGCGTGTCGGAGACGCCGATGAACAGCACGTCGCCGCCCATGTTGATCACGGGCGTCCAGCCGAAGATGCTCGTGGCCAAGGTGGCATCGAACGTCTGGGCGCCCATGCCCGGCCCGAGCACGCCGCTGGTGCCCGTCTGGGCGATGGACGTCGGCACGTAGGACACATATGCACTCGCCGAGGCGGCCAAACCGGCCAGCGCAGCGATGGCAACGATCGACCCCTTGGGGGCCATAGCGGAACGGGTCATGTCTCTCTCCTAAAAAAAGAAACTCGCGGTGGACCGGTCCTATTTCCGGTCTACATGGCATTCTCCAGAGAAGTCCACAACTAGTCAAGAACAAAGTGGACCAACCCAAAGATTTCTTTTGTTCGCATGGTGTTTGGTCAGGCCCGCCCGGGCCGCCATCCCCGACCGCCTGCCTCCCGCGCAGAAAGTGCGACGATAACGTCTCGCTCCCCGGACCGGGCCCGGCGGCAAGTCAGGAAAACAGCCGTGACCTGGCCCGAAGATTCAGAGCTGCGGATCCCCTTGGCGCCTGATGCCCACAGCGCCCCGCCTGGGCGGCCGCCGGGAGCCTTCCGAGCCTCGACGCAGCGCTGCAACGTCAGCAACCACCCTCGTAGCGGGCGAGGAAGAAGAGGAGGTCGTCGATGGTGACGGCCCCGTCCGTCGTGCCCGTGCCCGTGCCGTCGTCGAGGTCGGCCCGAACGTTGCCCTGCTCGTACACGGCCAGGAAGTAGAGCAGGTCGTCGATCGTGACCGCCCCATCGGGTTGCCCCGCGCCGGCGCCGTTACAGTCATACGCGCCGGAGTCCCCGGGCGTGATGTCGTGGACGTACATGTAGGAGCCGTAGAACCCGCCCGACGTGGCGCCCGTGATCGAGGAACCGGTGCCGGTGGGCCCGTCGGTGAGCGCTACGCCGTTCTTCCTCCATTGGAAGGTGAAGCCCAGCAGGTTGGGGTTGCCGATCCCGACCTGGAAGTACTTGGTCTCGCCGGCGCGTGCGTAGAGGTCGATGGGTTGGGAGGTAATGGGCGGTGAGTTGGTGACCGTGAGCGTCCCCGGGGCACTCATCACCGGGGCGGAGCAGCCGTTGTCGCCCGTGAACGTGTAGGGGCCCGCGTCCTGGGCCTGCACGTTGGCGATGGTGATGTCCTGGGTAGTGGCGCCCTGGATGAACGAGCCGTGCGGGGTGAACCCATCGGTGATCGCCACGCCGTTCAGGTACCACTGGAACGCGACCCCGCTGATGGCGGTGGTGTTGGCGTGCAGCACGATCGAGCCGCCGGCGCAGAGGATGCTGCCCGTCGGCGCGTAGACGACCGGCGCTCCGCAGCTCACCGTGGCCGGATCCGTCGCCACGCTCCCGCACGAGTTGGTGACCACGCAGCGATAGGTCCCCCAGGGATTCCCGCTGAAGGTGCCCAATCGCAGCTGGGGCCCGACGGCGCCCTTGACGTCGAAGAGGGTCGAGTTGATGTCATCGCAATGGTCGTCCGCCAGGTCCGTCCACACGCCCGGGCTGGACTCCTTCTGCCATTGATAGTTCACGGGCCAGGTGCCCGACGCGAAGACGTTGAAGATGACGCCGTAGTAGTTGATGCTGCCCACGACCTGGCTCAGCGGGTTGAGGCTGATCCGGACCGGCTCGCAGGGCGAGTCGCCCAGGTTCATCAGGGCGTTGGCGCGGGTGAAGAGGCAGGGGTTGCGGCTGTCTTCGATGGCAACGCCGATCACGTTCCCATCGGCGCTCACCCAGTTTCCGCCCGTGATGGCGCAGTCGGTCAGCGTGGTGTCACCCGTTGGCAACAGCGACTTGTAGTACGTTTCGAGGTCGATGGGCACGCCGCCGTTGATCGACGAGCGCCAGAGGAAGGAACGCCCGATCGCGCCGGCGAGGGGCGAGGTGCTGGGCGACGTGTTGTAGTAGGCGGTGCCGACGATGGTGTTCCCGTCGTCGCTGATGGCGAAGGCGGAGGCGCCGACGCAGGGG
>JBGAOG010000007.1:0-45203 GCA_044221985.1 Phycisphaerales bacterium | reverse complement strand
AGGGCGCGCAGGGCGGCGCGCAGCTCGGGCGCGCGTGCGGGCGCCGACAGCCGGCCCCAGGCGCCAGCCTCCAGCAGCTCGAGCGCGGCGGCGTCACCGGCGGGCGCGTGCACCAGCAGCGGGCTGGCCAGGCTGGGCAGCAGCGCGGCGCTGCGGTCCTTGAGGGCCGGGCTCTTCTCGCCCAGGGCCCGGGCCGCCGCCAGCAGCATCCCGTCGGAGACCTTCCTGGCCTTGCACGCCGCCAGGGCCAGGCCCACCGACGGGAAGATGTAGACGTTGTTGCACTGGGCGATGGGCACGGTCTGCGACCCGTCGCTGACGGGCGCGAAGGGCGAGCCGGTGGCGATCAGGGCCCGCCCGTCGGTCCACTTCATCAGGTCCGCGGGCGTGGCCTCGGCCTTGGAGGTGGGGTTCGACAGCGGGAAGACGATCGGTCGCGGGGTCTTGCGGGCCATCTCGCGGATCAGCGGCTCGGTGAAGGCGTTGGCGAGCGTGGAGAGCCCGATCAGGATCGTCGCCGGGTTGGACGCGATGACCTCCCCGAGCCCGACGATCCCCGCCGCGCTCCGGGGCATGCCCGCCAGGCGTTCGGTCTGCTGGGCGAAGGCCATCTGCTCGGTGGAGAGGTCGGTGCGTCCCGTGTGCAGCACGCCGCCGCGGTTGACGATCCAGAACCGCGCGCGGGCCTCCTTCTCGCTCAGCCCGTCCTCGATCATGGCGCGGCAGAGGTAGTCCGCCACCCCGATGCCCGCCGAGCCCGCGCCCAGGATCACCACCGTCTGGTCGCGCAGGGGGCGGCCGGTGACGGCGATGGCGCCCAGGATCGCCCCCAGCGTCACCGCCGCCGTCCCCTGGATGTCGTCGTTGAAGCTCAGCACCTCGTCGCGGTACTTGCTCAGCAGCGTGTACGCGATGGAGTTGGGGAAGTCCTCCCACTGCACGCAGGTGCCGGGCAGCTCGGCCCGGACGGCCCGGATGAACAGGTCCACGAAGTCGAAGTACTCCCGCCCCGTCAGCCGCTCGTGCTTCCAGCCCAGGTAGAGCGGGTCGCGGAGGCGTTCGGCGTTGTTGGTGCCCACGTCGAGGACGATGGGCAGGGTGCGGTCGGGGCGGATCCCCCCGATCAGCGAGTACAGCGAGAGCTTGCCGATGGGGATGCCCAGCCCGCCCACGCCCTGGTCGCCGATGCCCAGGATCCGCCCGCCGTCGGTCACGACGATCACGTCGATCTCCTTGCCGTAGCGGTTGGCGAGGATCTCGGGGATGCGGTCGCGCAGCGGGTACGACACGAAGAGCCCTCGCGGACGGCGGTAGATGTGGCTGAACTGCTCGCACGCCGCGGCCACGGTGGGCGTGTAGACGATGGGCATCGTCTCCTCGACGTGGTCGAGCAGGAGGCGGTAGTACAACGCCTCGTTGGTGTCCTGCAGGGCCCGCAGGTAGATGTGCTTGTCCAGGGGCGTGGCCCGGCTGGCGAAGGCCTCGTAGGCGCGCTGGGCCTGCTGCTCGATGGTCTCGACCACGGGCGGGAGCAGCCCGGTCAGCCCGAACTGGCGGCGTTCCTCCTCCGTGAACGCCGTGCCCTTGGTGCGGAACGGGTTGTCGAGCAGCGCGTGCCCGTGGCGGTAGGGGTTGGCGGCCGGCGCGGGGGCGGGGGGCCTGGCGTCGATGGCGACGGGCATCCGGGCGGGGCCCGACGACGGCTGCGGCTTTCCGGGGGTTGGTGCGGCGGGGGTTGGCATGGCAAGACCTTTCTTGATGAGGTCTCGCCCGCGTGGGTGTAGGGGTGGGCCGTGGCCGGCGAGCCACGGGTCCCGGGACAACCGCCCCAAGGGCGGGACCACGAACGATCATAGGACTCTGGGGTCCGAAAAGCGCCGGTCCGGGCCCGTCCCGGGCGTGACCGGGGGGTTCATCCCGGTCCCGGCGCATCACCCTGGGCCCGGCCCTTCCCGCAACGCAAGCGGCCCCGGGAACAGCGCCCGGGGCCGGGATCGGAGCGCCGACGGCCCCCCTCGGGTCGCGCGGGTCGGGCTCGTCACTCGGGCCCGGGGGCCCCGGGGATCGTGAAGCGGCCGTCCTTGTGGAAGACCTGCCCGTCGGCCTCGATCGTCCCGCCGGGCGTCGTCTCCCCGGACTTTCCCTTCCGGGGGCGCAGGTCGCAGACCATGTCCCAGTGCAGGGCGGACTCGTTGGTGCTCCCGCTCTCGGGGTAGCCGGCGCCGACGGCGGCGTGGAAGGTCCCGCCGATCTTCTCGTCGAAGAGGGTGTTGCGCGTGAACTCGGTGATGGAGTAGTTCGTGCCGATGGCGATCTCGCCCATGGCGCGGGCCCCCGCGTCCTGGTCGAGCATCTGGATGAGGTAGTCCTCGCCCTTGGCGGCGCGGGCGTCCACCACGCGCCCGCCCTTGAACTCGAGGCGCACGCCCAGCACCTCGCGCCCGTTGGAGACGGCGGGGAACGTGTAGTTGACGTGCCCGTCGACGCCCTGGGGCCCGGCGAAGACCTCGCCGTCGGGGAAGTTCTCGTGCCCGTCGCAGTTGATCCAGGTGGCCCGGGAAACGTCGACGGTCAGGTCGGTCCCGTCGTCGGCGTCGTGGGGGCCGTCGCGGGGGGCCACGCGGAAGCGGAGGGTCTTCCTGCCCTGGAGGAACTCGCGGACGCGCTCCTGGCGGTCGTGGACGGCCCGCCAGGCGGCCACGGGATCGGGCAGGTGCAGCAGCCCGGCGCGGAAGACGAAGTCGGCGTACTGGCGCAGGCTCATCTCGGCGTCCTGGGCCGAGGCCTCGGTGGGGACCTGCGTGCCGACCCAGCGCACCCGCCCCTCGGCGGCGCGCCGGAGGAAGCGATTGAGCCAGGGGCGGCGGGCCTGCTGGAGCAGGGCGTTGCGGCGCGGGTCGAAGCGCGACAGGCTCTTGGTGTTGGTCTCGGCCCACAGGGCGATGCGGACGTCGAAGGTCTCCACCTCGTGGCTGGCCAGCGGCGAGAGGTACGCGAGCTGCTCCTCGCTGGCGTGGGCGAGCATCAGCTCGGTGAGCGTCTCGGAGCGCGGGGACCAGTAGGGATTCGCGCCGGCCTTCACGCACGCCTCGAAGACCGCCTCGATCAGCGGCATGGCCGCGGGCTCGGCGTTGATGCAGACCAGGTCGCCCTTCCTGACGCGGGTGGAGTAGTGCACCAGGACGTCGGCGAGGCGGGACAGGCGGGGGTCGATCATGGAAACACTCCTGGCGGGAAGGCACGCACGGAAAGAGAAGGGCCCCGGGCGTCCACCCGAGGCCCCTCCTGATTGGCGATTGGACGCGGTTTACGGGAAGATCCCGCGGACCTCGTAGGCCTTCCAGAGCCGCTCCAGGGCCCCGATGTAGGCGGCGGTGCGCAGGCCGCACTTGTACTTCTGGCGGGCGGTGCGGACGCTGGACGCGGCGCGGATCATGTGCTTGTTGAGCTCGCGGTCGACGAACTCGAGGTCCCAGGCCTGGCAGTTCTTGTTCTGGACCCACTCGAAGTAGGAGACCGTGACGCCGCCGGCGTTGCAGAGGATGGCGGGGAGGACCTCGATCCCGCGCTGCTCGAGGACGCGCTCGCCCGCGGGCGTGGTGGGGGCGTTGGCGCCCTCGGCCACGACCTTGGCGTTGATGAGGCGGGCCTCGGGCTCCTGGATCATCTGCTCGAGGGCGGCGGGGATGAAGACGTCGACCTTGGCCGAGTAGAAATCGTCCTTCTTGATCGTGGTGCCCTTGGCGTAGCCGCCGACGCCGCCCTTGCTGGCGACGTACGCGGCCAGGTCGGCGGTGTCGAAGCCCTTCTCGTTGACGAGCGCGCCGGTGTGGTCCATGACATGGGTGACCTTGCCGCCCATCTCCTGGGCGATGCGGGCCGACCACGAGCCGACGTTGCCGTAGCCGAGGATGCTGACGGTGGACTGGTTGATCTTGAGCCCGATCTCGGGGAGCATCTCGACGAGCGTGTCGATGACGCCCTGGCCGGTGGCCTTCTCGCGTCCGAGGCTCCCGCCGTACTCGACGGGCTTGCCGGTGATGACGGCGGTGGGGTTGTGCCCGCCGACCTCGGAGAGGAAGGTGTACGTGTCGGCGATCCAGGCCATGTGCTGGGCGGTGGAGCCGACGTCGGGGGCGGGGATGTCGTAGTCGGGCCCGATCTGGTGGGCGATGGCGGCGGTGAATCGGCGGACGATGCGCTCCATCTCGCCCTTGGAGTGCTTGCGGGGATCGACCTTGATGCCGCCCTTGCCCCCGCCGTAGGGCACGCCCACGAGCGAGCACTTCATGGTCATGAGGAACGCGAGGCTCTTGACGTCGTCGAGGTGGACGTCGTGGTGGAATCGCAGCCCGCCCTTGTACGGGCCCAGGGCGTTGTTGTGCTGGACGCGGTAGCCCTTGAAGAGGCGGAACTTGCCGTCGTCCATCTTCACGGGGAAGTGGACCATGATCTCGTTCTTGGGCTGGGCCAGGACGAGCTTGAGGTAGTGGGGCAGGTCCATGAGGTCGGCGGCCTGGAGCATGCTGCCGACCGTCTGGCGGTAGAGGTTGTTGGGATCGGTGGGGAACGCGAGCTCTTCGTAGATGGGGTGGGTGAACTCGCCCGCGGGCTTGGCCTTGGGGGATGGGGGATTGGCGATCGACATACGGGTCTCCTTGGGATGCAACGTTCGTCCGTGCCCTGGGCCCGCCGGCTCGCTCGCGATCGGGAGGAAACGCGGGGCGCAGGGCGTGCACTCTAGGCTTTGGGAGTACCGACGGAAAGCCGAACATGCCGCGCGGGGCGAGGTTGGCGCCCCGGGGTGGCCGGGGGTTCCGAGGGAGGCGCCAGCCCGGTCCGGGTACGGTTCGCCATGATCCTCTACGCGGCGGCGGACCTGGTGTGGGCGAGCAAGATCAAGGCGACGGCGGACGCGGCGGGCGTTCCCACGCGCCCGGCACGCACCCTGGAGATGCTCGAGGCACGCCTGGCCGACAGCGACGTGACGCTGGTGCTCGTGGACCTGGACAAGGGGGACGAGGCCCTGGCCCTGATCGCGCGGCTGAAGGGTGCGACGGCGTCGGACCAGGAGCGGGCGATCCGGGTCGTGGCCTTCGGGCCCCACGTGGCGCTGGAGCTGCTCGCGGGGGCGCGTGCCGCGGGCGCGGACGAGGTGCTGACGCGCGGAGCCATGGAGAAGCGGCTGGGCGAGATCCTCGGCGCCGGCGCGTGACGCCTCAGCACCCGCCCGCGTAGGCATCGAGGAAATAGAGCAGGTCGCTGATCTCGACGGCGCCGTCGCGGGCGCCCAGGCCGGTGGCGTCGTCGAGGTCCGCCGCGCGAGCTCCGAGCTCGAACTGGGCGAGGAAGTAGAGCAGGTCGGCGACGTTCACGGCCCCGTCGGGCATTCCCGCGCCGGTCCCGTCGTCCAGGTCGGACGGGCAGACGCCGGCGTGCACCGCCAGGTCGGCGGCGATGCGTCCGCTGCCCAGCAGCCCGTCGAAGGCGTGGTTCATCGAGGCGATGGACACGGTGTTGTGGCGGATGATGGACCGGATGGTCCGGGCCTCGGCGCGCCGGTTCTTGGCGGCCACCAGGGCGGCCACGCCCGATACCACCGCCGAGGCGGCGCTGGTCCCGTCCAGGTTCGCGAACTCACCGCCCGGGAAGGTGCTCACCAGCCCGGCGCCCGGGGCGCACAGGTCCACGTCGCCTCCGAAGTCGCTGAAGGGCGCGCGGCGATCGGCCGCCGTCGTCGCTGCCACGGCCAGCATGCCCTCGTAGTGCGCCGGGAAGACCCTGCGGTCGCTGTTGGAGTTGCCCAGGGCGGCCACGATGATCGCCCCGTTCTCGCGGGCGTACTCGATCGCTTCCTCCATCACGTGCGAGTCGGTCGTGGTGATGAGGCTGAGGTTGATGACCTTGGCGCCCTGGTCCACCGCGTAGACGATCCCGCGGGCGATGTCGAACGACGAGCCCACGCCGTCGCTGTTGAGCACCCGCACGGGCAGGAGCTGGGCCTGGGGGGCGATGATCGAGACGAGCCCGGCCATCAGCGTCCCGTGCCCGACCTTCTCGTCGATCTCCTCGTTGGCGTTGTCGTCGAGGTCATTGCCCCTGTCGTCCGTGTCCGTGTTCTCGTCGACGAAGTTGTATCCGTTGGGCAGCAGCACGGGCACCAGGGCCGGATGGGGCGCGATGCCCGTGTCCAGGATGGCGACCGTGATCCCCGCGCCCTGCGACTCGCGGTGGGCGGTGGGCAGCCCGATCAGGTTCGTGAAGAACTGGTCCGTGTACAGGTCCGGGTGCACGCCGGGGAAGAAGCTCTGCGTCTGCCCCTCGGCGACGGCCAGGCCCAGCTCATGCTCGGCGTAGGCCATGCGGATGTCGCCCCCGAGCTCGAAAAGGTCGTCGTCGTCGCGGTGGTCGGCCGGGAACTCCAGGACGTACGTTCCCCGGGCCGTGTCGCGGGAGACCACCCTCGCGCCATGGGCGGCCGCCACGTCGTCGATCGACTGGCCCGCCGCAAGGCGCACCACGAATCGGTGCGGGATGGGCGCGTCGGGGCCGGACTGCGCCGACGCCGGGACGATCGCGACGGCGAGCGCGGCAAGAACTGCGGCCTGGATGGGTGCGCGGTGGCGATGCATGCTCAACCTCGTCCTGTCGCTGTAAACGTTGCCCAAGTGCCCGGATGCCGCCCAACGCGGGCGACCTCGGCCTGCAACCGACGCAGGCAGTCGGATAAGGACATCTGGTCTTCCGGATTTTCATGGTACCAGATCTCGTGGAGGCGGCGCATGAAATCTCGGGAAGTGCGATCATGGACTGGCCAAAGAGCGGAAATGACCAGCCCCGCACCGCCCGCGATCAACGCTCGAACGAGCCCGAACGCGTCGTCGGAGGCCTGCACGGAGGAACGCCCCGAGTCGCACGCGTTGAGCACCACGCGGGACCCGGGGAGGTTTAATAGGTACATCTCCCTCGCCGAAAGCCACCCGTCGCCAAGGCGCACGCCGGAGGAAAGGGGATCTGAAAGGGCGAATACGGCATGGGAGGCGATGTGCACCATGGATGCCGATCGCATCGCGTCCACCACGCGCCCCACGCTCGCCTCCGCGCCGACCAGGAGAGTGCGCTCGGGGAACAGATCCGCGATGGCCCGGGCCTCGTCCTCGGCGTGGGGGGCCAGGTCGTCGCCCACGCCCACCACCACCACGGGCCCGGCGACGGGCGCGCCGCGGGCGGCCAGGCGTACCAGAGTGCTGGCGCTGGGCACCAGCGTGGCGACGGAGTGTTCCAGGAGGTAGCCGTCGTCGCCCAGCAGGGCAGGGAACGGGACGGCGTGCAGCGGGCCGGTGGGGGCGATGCTCAGGCGTCGCGCCCGCGCGATGAACTCCCCGAGCGGGGCGATGAGCAGGCGGTGGAGCGCGGCCAGTTCCTCCTCCGCCCGGCGGCGCAGGCGCGAGGAGGGATCGTCCTCGAACCCCCGCACCATCGCGCGCGAGACCTGGAACGCCAGCCCGTCGGCGTGCGAGGCCACGCGCTCCAGGGGTGCCAGCGAGCGGCACGCGCGCAGGTCGGCGCGGGTGACCACGAACGCCGACACGTTCGCGCCTTCGAGCACGTACTCGATCAGGGCCTCGTCCTCGCCCAGCGAGGCCTGCACCCGGGCCAGGCCCTCGGGCTGGGCGAAGACCCCAGCGAAGGCGCGGCTGGCCGACAGCCGCTGCTCGAGTTCGCGGGCCCGGACCTCACGGGCCGCCAGGGTCGCCGCCAGGGCGTCGTCCCCGGCCCCGCGTGCCTTGCGCTCGAAAGCTCGGGCGTGCAGGGCGTTGGCCTCGCCCCGGGCGGCGACCAGCTCGGCGAGCAGCTCGCGCTCCTGGGAGTCCGTGGGCGCCTCGTGCACCGACTCGCCCAGGCGCACGCCGTCACGCAGCAGGTCCAGCAGCGAGCGGGCGCGTCCGCGCTCGACGGCCTCGAAGGCCTCGCGCCGATGTTCCGGGGCGCCCAGGTCCAGGAGCGTGGACGCGGCGTCGGCGTAGACGCTGCTGCGCCGGTCGAGGAACGCCGCTCGCAGTCGGTCGGCGGGCAGGCTCCCGCGCACCTGCTCGACACGGTCCATGGCCAGGCGCAGGTCGGCCAGGGCCTGGGGCAGTCGTCCCGCCAGGCGATGCACGCCGGCCCGCACTCGCAGCACCTCGCCCTCGAGCGTGGGGATCCCCGCGTCGCGTGCGAGCGGCCAGGCTTCGTCCAGCAGCTGGGCGGCCCGGTCCAGCCGGTGCGCCTGGGCCTCGATCTCCGCCAGCAGCACGCTCGCCGACAAGCGCGTCGTGTGGTGCGGCTCCAGGCCCGCCATGGCCTGGGCCAGGAGCCCCCGGGCCTCCTCGTGGTGCCCGGCGGTCCGGGCGGCGTGGGCCTGGGCCAGGCGGGCGGCGCTGAGTCCGGCCGGGTGGTTGAGCCCTTGGAAGAGGCCCGCCGCCTCGGCCAGGGGCTGGTGGGCCTGGGGCGCGCGATCGGTGGACGCCAGCACGTACCCCAGCCCGATCAGCCCGCGGGCCAGTTCGCCCGTCATCTTCCGCTCCCGCAGCACGGGGATCGCGCGTGTGTAGGCCTCCTCGGCGTCGCCCAGCATCCCCAGGGTCGCCAGGGCCTCACCCCGCTCCACGTCCAGTCGGGCGGCGTCGCCCGGCGCGTCGCCCTCTCCCAGCAGGCGCCGAGCCCGTTCGAAGTGGCGCAAGGCCCGGTCCAGGCGACCCTGACGGCTTCCCAGGTCAGCGATGTTGCCCTCGACGATTCCGGCCGCTCGCTTGGCCCCGGCCTGCTCGAACAGCTCCAGGGCTCGGGCGAAAGCGAGATCGGCCTGGGCGAACTTGCACTGGTCGAGCATGGCCTCGGCGGCGTTGCTCTCGAGCTGGGCCAGCATCATCGGCTGATGGTCGAGCAGGGGGCGGGCCCGCGCGAAGGCCTCTTCGGCCGCCGCCGGCTCGCCGCGCATCCGCAGCACCACGCCCAGGTTGATGTCCGCGCGCGCGGTTTGAACCCCATCGCCAGCGTGCGCGAACGCGGCGCGGGCCAGGCGTCCCTCGTCGACGGCCTCGTCCAGGCGTCCCAGCCGTGCCAGGGCGTGCAGGCGTGAGAGGCGGGCCCCCGCGCCGGCCAGCTCGAGCCCGTGCTCGCTGGCCAGAGTCGTGGCTTGCTCGAGGAGCCCCAGGGCCTCCGCGAACTCGTTGGCGTACGCGCAGGCCTGGGCCAGGGCGCGACGGGCCCGAACCCGCGGCTCGGGCAGGTCCAGTGCGTCGGCCAGTTCCACGGCACGCCGCCCCATCACGCGAGCCCGAACCAGGTCCGTCAGGGTGGCCCGCTCGACCTCGTCGCCCAGGTCCATCAACGTCGGCGCGGCCCGGGGCTGGGCGCGCAGCAACGCCAGCGCCTGGTCGAGCGGGAGTTCGACCAGGTCGCGGACGAGGTCGCCTTTGGGCTCTGACGCTGCGGTCATTTCAAGTCCAGGCACTCCACCCGAAAGACGGTCTCTCCCACGCGGATGTCCAGGTCGTACTGCCCCGAGGACAGCGCCAGCACGAAATCACCCCCGGCGGGGGCGGAGGCCTCGCCGTCGGCGCCGCCGTCACGAGGGTGGGCCAGCACGGTCACGCACGAGTCCTCCCGGGCGCCCTCGAACTGTCCGCGCACGTTCCAGGCCTGCGCGGGCGAGTGCGGGCCGGTCACGCTCAGGTCGAGCTGCCCGGCCTCGCAGCGATAGACCATGTGGCGCGGCGAGTGCCCCGCGCCGCGGAACCCCGCGAGCGCCGGCGCCACGCGGCTGTCGTACACCAGGCTGGCGATCAGCGTGCGCACGGCGCCGAGGATCGACGCGTCCCGCGGGGACGCCGCGCCCGCGAGCTGCCTGGCCCGCTCGATCACCTCTCGCGACGGCATCGTCGTGTCGTCGGATCGCATCGCGCCCAGCACGGCCCGCAGGCGCAGCAGCGAGGCCTGGAGATCGGGCGACGCCTCGACGCGCGCCCGCGCGGAAGCGATGTCCTCGGGCGTGCCCTCGTTCAAGGCGATGGAAAGGAGCAGTTGGAATTCTCGTTCGGAAGTAGTCATGGCGAGTGCCCCCCAAATCGACCGTGGGTCCCCCCCGGTCCCCGAAGCCCGCGAGCGGCCCCGGCACGAACAAGAGGCGATCCGGGGTCCCCCAAATACACGCGGGAATGCCGGTTATTGGGCCTCGTCCCAATCGATCCCGTCGATCTCCCGCAGCAGGTCCAGGAGCTTGCGCAGGCAGCGGGCGCGGACGGGCCCGATGCTGCCCACCGGCATTCCCAAGAGCTGCGAGATGGCCTGGTAGTTGGGCTGGCGCGGGTCGAGGAACAAGGCTCGCAGCAGCGGCTCGCACTTGCCGCCCAGGCGGGTGAGGGCCAGGTGCAGCGCGTGCTGGCGCTCGGAGCGGGCCAATTCGTGCCCCGGGGGCTCGGCCGCGCTGGGCGTGTCGTCCGAGGGGTCCATGGCGCCGCCAGCGTTGACCCGGCGCACGCGCAGGCTCTCGCGGTAGGCCGTGGTGATGAGCCACTTCGGGAGCGTGACGACATCACGCAGGCGGTCCAGGTTGCGCCACAAGGAAGTAAAGGTCATCTGGAAGACGTCGTCGCACTGCTCGTTGGTGAGGCGATGGCGGCGCGGGACGGAGTAGACGAGCCCCGCGTAGCGGTCCACGAGCAACCGCCAGGCGCGCGGGTCGCCCGTTTGCGCCGAGTGGACGAGGGCCGCATCGGAGGCGGCCACGCCCGCGTCGGGGTTCGCGTCGGCGCCTGCCCCGGTCCGGGGCCTTGGATCGTCCTTTCGGTCGCGTGATCCCAACGAATCTCCCCGACTCTCTCGCGCCCATGGTGCGCCCGCCAGGTCGGTTGGGATGATACTGCCAACGCGCTTGGGCATGGATCCTCCCCCGGACTACCCCTTGAGAGGTGGTGCGGGGGCGGGGGGTTCCCACGGGATCGTCACGTGCGAGAAGGGCGGGAACGAGCGGACACTACCATCGGCCATGAACCCCAGGCGGCTGCCCATCGTCGAGGCCATTCATGCGCTGTTCGTGGCCCTCTGGCTGTCGGCCCTGATCGGGTCGGCCCTGGGTGCGGCCATCCTGTTCCCGGTGATGAAGGACCTGGGCCCGGCGCTGCCCCAGTACACCGCGTACCACGGGGAGCACTGGAAGATCGCCGCGGGGCAGGTGGGCAACAAGCTGTTCGGGATCGCGGACATGATCCAGCTCGTGGGCGCGGTGGGGGCGGTGGCGACGCTGGCGCTCTCGCTGCACGCCCGGGGCAAGGCGGGCCAGCCCGATCGCACGCTCCCGATCGTCCGCACGGCGCTGGTGGGCGTGGGCGCGGCCCTGGCGGCGTACCACATCCTGATCCTGGGCCCGGGCATGACGCAGGCGATCCAGGACTTCTGGGCGGCGGCCCGGGCCGGCGAGGGCGCCAAGGCCGAGGCGCTGCAGGCGGCGTTCAACAAGCACCACCCCGTGTCGCGCCTGGTCCTGGAGGCCACGACGGTGCTGATGCTGGCGGCGCTGGTGGCGGGCGTGTACCACGCCGCGCGGGGCCGGGGCGGGAAGGAGTGCGGATGAAGGGCGGGGCGTACGCGGACGTGCCGGTGCGATTGCCCAAGGTCACGGCGCGCCAGCGCGAGCGGGCGGCGCGTCTCCTGGCGATGCTGCGCGAGCACTACCCGGGCGCGCACTGCGAGCTGGATTCCACGACGCCCCATGAGCTGCTGGTGGCGACGATCCTCTCGGCGCAGGCCACGGACGCGGCGGTGAACAAGGCCACGCCCGCGCTCTTCGCGCGGTTCCCCGCGCCCGTTGACTACGCCCGCGCCGCGCCCGCGGACATCGAGCCCTTCGTGCGCTCGCTGGGCTTCTTCCGCAACAAGTCCAAGGCCATCCACCTGGCGATGAAGGGCGTGGTCGAGCGCTTTGGCGGGCAGGTGCCGCGGACGATGGAGGAGTTGCTCACGCTGCACGGGGTGGCGCGCAAGACGGCCAACGTCGTGCTGGGCAACGCCTACGGGCTCAACTACGGGATCCCCGTGGACACGCACGTGGAGCGCCTCAGCCAGCGCCTGGGGCTGGCGCCCAAGGGCTCGGGCGGCAAGGCGCCCAGCGTCGCGGCCATCGAGGCCCGCCTCATGGCGCTCTTCCCCAGGGAGGCCTGGTGCGAGGTGTCCCACCTCATCATCTGGCACGGTCGCCGGGCGTGCAAGGCACGACTTGCCCGGTGTGCCGACCATCCCGTCTGCCGAGAGTTCGGGGCGTGCTGCGAGCTGCGGTCGAGTTCCACGAAGGCCAGCGGGCGGCCCACCCGGAAGAAGAGCCCCGGGCGTCGCCCCAGGGCTCGCTGAAACGTGTTCGGCGGGAGTCGAACCCACAACCTTCGGCTTCGGAGGCCGACGCTCTATCCAATTGAGCTACGAACACCCTGTCCCGCGGGCACGCGGCGCCGCGATCGGGTCATGCTAGGCCTCGACCCGCACCCTATCCTCGCCCCCGTGCCGCCCGCCGCGCAGCCAACGCCCCTCGGGGCCGCCCTCGTGCTCTCGTTCGTAGCCTCGGTGGGCACGTACGTTGTGGAGTCGGGGATCTACTTCCTGACGAGCGGGGCGTACGGCTTCAGCGACGTGGAGAACTACACGCTGGGGGTGGGGCTGGGGATCACGTACATCGCGGGCGCGGTGGGGGCCGGGCCGATGCTCCGGCGCCTGCGCGAGCTGCACCCGGCCCTGACGAGCCGGGCGGTGCTGATGGGCATGATGCTGGCGATGGCGGGCTTGTGCGCCGTCCCCTTCCTGGCCCTCCACGTGCTCCCGCGCCGCGGCGACGGCGCGCTCCCGCAATGGCCCATGTGGGTGCTGGTGCTGGCGTACAGCCCGCTGACGGGCGTGATGTGGCCGATGATCGAGAGCTACGTGAGCGGGGGCAAATCCGAGGGGGCCCTGCGCAGCGCCATGGGCACGTGGAACGTGGTGTGGTCGAGCGCGCTGGTGGTGGGGGCGGTGGGCATCGCGCCGTTCGTGGAGGCCCGGGCCGCGGAGGTCGTGCTGGCGCTGGCGCTGCTGCACGCGGCGTGCGTGCCGCTGCTGCGCGGCTTCGGCCGCGAGCCCGAGCCCCACCCCGCCGAGGGGCCTCACCACGCCCCACCCGTGTACCGGCGCCTGCTGGTAACGTTCCGCTGGCTGCTGCCGGCCAGCTACGTGGTGAGCAGCGCCATGATGCCGTTCCTTCCGGGGCTGATGCGGGCCCTGGGCGTGACGGCGACGACGCAGGTCCTGATCTCGGCGGTCTGGCTCGTCTCGCGCACGGGCGCGTTCTACGCGCTGCAGCGCACGCACGCCTGGCACGGGCGGTGGTGGCTCCCCACGCTGGGCATGGGCTGCATGCTGGGGGGGTTCGCGCTGGTGGCCTTGTGCCGCGTGCTGGGTGGGGAGCCGGGCGTGGCGCTGGGCATGCTTATCGTCGGGCTGGCGCTGTTCGGGGTCGGGATGGCGTCGATCTATGTCGGCGCGATCTACTACGCCATGGAGGTCGGGCAGGCGGAGGTCGAGGCCGGGGGCACCCATGAGGGGCTCATCGGCCTGGGCTTTGCGGTGGGCCCGGGGATCGGGCTGGCGGCGGCCCTGGCCGTCCACGCGGGCAAACTGGATCGGACGATGCTGGAACCGACGGTTCTGGGCGGAGTGGCGATCATCTCGGCGGTGGCGGCGGGAGTGGCGTCGTGGCGCATCCTGGCTTTGAAGGACGTTCGTTGAGCGCTGGGGAGGGGGCGTGCCACCTGCGACGCCCGATATCATGGCGGCCCGGGGGTGAGCGGCGCCGGTCCGCTGGTGCGGGGCGGCGTGCGGGTCGAAGTACGTGGGTCCGCGGCCCGGGCGGTGGCGACAGGCCGCGTGCCGCGACCAGGTGGAGTTTTTCATGCGTCGATCACTCGCTGGCGTGTTGGTCCTGAGCGCTTGGGCGGTGGCGGCCCCGATCTCGGCGTGGGCCCAGCCCCAGGCGCAGGTCGCCAAGGCCGGCGCGATGTCGTCGGCGGACTGGTCTCGCAAGCTCTGGGAAGCGGCCCGGGGTGGGCAGATGCCCGACGTGGAGACGCTGCTGGACAAGGTCCCGCCCGGCGACGACGCCGCGACCACCCAGCTGGCCGCCCGGGCCCGCCAGCTGCGCCGCGACCTGGACGCGCGCGAGCAGCAGCGCATCGCCCGGCGCGAGGAGCTGCGCCGGAAGCTGATCGAGGCGCTGGACACGGACGGGGACGACGTGCGCACGAGCACGGCGTTGCGCTGGGCCATCGAGCTGCAGATGCTGGCGCCCGATCGCGAGGGGTTCCTGCGCGAGCCGCAGATCGCCGGGCTGGTGAATCACGCGGCGGCCTCGGCCCACGCCGCCGAGGACCGCGGGGATTGGCTGATGGCCAGCGAGTTGTACTACCGCCTGCACGCGCTCACGGAGGAGAAGGGCGAGTACAAGGGCGACGCGGAGCGTCTGACCCAGCGTCTGACGATGCTGCGCCTGTACGTCCCGCACCGGCTGTGGGAGCTGCGCAACGCCCGGGCCCTGATGGAGCCCAAGGGCAAGGCCCTGCCCGAGTACAACCCCATCGGGCTCTCGTTCGAGGAGAAGCTCAAGGGCGTGGACGAGTCCATGATCGTGCGCGGGGTCCTCAAGACGGGGGAGCACGTCGACCAGGTTCCCCTGAACCGCGTGCTCCAGGGCGGGCTGCGGGCCGTGCGGACGATGGTCACCACCACGGATCTGCACGCGGCGTTCGGGGGGCTCAACGACGCCGGGGGCGTCGAGGGCATGACCTTGTTTCTGGACCGGGAGATCGCCGCCCTCGACGGGGCGAAGAAGGCCGGCGTGGACCAGGTGTCGGACCTCCTCGAGCGTCTGCGTGCGGAGAACGAGAAGACCGTCCGCGTCCATTTCGCGGCCATGCTCCACGAGTTCGGCGCCGGGGGCGTGGGCGAGCTCGACGAGTTCTCCGCCCTGATCTGGCCCGACGAGCTGGCCCGGTTCCAGCGGACGACCCAGGGCAAGGTCGTGGGCATCGGGGTGCAGCTCGGGTACGACGAGCAGCAGAACATCCAGGTCGTGACGCCCATCACCGGGGCCCCGGCCGACCGGGCCGGCATCCGCGCCAACGACCTCATCACCCGCGTGGACGGGTCGGGCACCGCGGGCATGTCCCTCGACCAATCGGTGGACCTCATCACCGGACCCGCCAACACGCAGGTGACCATCACCATCGGGCGCCGCGACGCCGACGGGACCATGCACGAGCAGGACCACACCCTCACGCGCGCCATCATCGACATCACGACGGTGCGCGGCTGGCGCCGCAGCGGCGCGGGCGAGCGCGACTGGGACTGGTTCCTCGACAAGGACGCGGGCATCGGCTACGTCCGCCTCAGCCAGTTCACCGACACCACCACCCGCGACCTCGACGCGGCCATCGCCGCGATGAAGAGGAGCGGGCTGCACGCCCTGGTGCTGGACCTGCGCTACAACCCGGGCGGGTTGCTCGACCAGGCCGTCAAGGTCGTGCGCCGGTTCGTCAAGGTCGAGCGCGGGATGATCGTGTCCACGGCCGGGCAGGGCGGGGCCGTCACCGAGCCCCCGCAGCTGACGAGCCCGTCGGAGGCGAGCCTGGGCGAGCTGCCCCTCATCGTGCTCGTCAACGAGAACTCGGCGTCGGCCAGCGAGATCGTCTCGGGCGCGCTGCGGTACTACATGCGCACGGGCAACCCCGACGCGACGGGCTCCATCCCCGGGCTGGTGCTGGGCGCTCGCAGCTTCGGCAAGGACAGCGTGCAGACGCTGCGGCCCCTGGGCGTCAACGCCATGACCAAGTACACCGTGCAGTACTACATGGTGCCCGACGAGATCGCCGGCAAGCGCATCATCCATCGCCGCCCGGGCGCCACGATGTGGGGCATCGACCCCGACCTCAGGGTCGAGATGCTCCCGCGCCAGATGGGCGACGCCAACGTGATCCGGCGCAACGCCGACATCGCCCGCCCGGGCGATCCCCCGCCCCAGCCCGTCCGCAACGCCGACGGCGAGTTGGAGCCCGCCTCCAACAACCCCGACGACCTCCTCGGCAAGGGGCTGGACCTGCAGCTCGAGACGGCGATCGTGCTGCTGCGGGCCAGGCTCCTGGGTGACTCCGGGGCCCAGGCCCGCGCCGAGAAATAGCCATCGAGGTCGTCGCCCTGTTCCTGCGCGAACGCGGGGTGGCTCGCGCCCCACGCACGCCCCGGGGCATCCCTAGACTCTGGGCGCGCCCGGTTGTTCGGATCGCGTTTGGCAGGACCACCCGCGCGCGGGCCTATTCCTGAATCGATCCCCCACAAGGACCGACGATGCCCCAGATGAGCGCCAAGCCCTCGACCAATCCCGATGCCAACATGCCCGGCGCCGCGCCCCAGGCCGAGCGCCTGCAACGCGCGAGCACGACCCTGCCCGAGGGGGCGCTGGTGAAGTGGCTGCGGGACATGATGCTCATCCGTGAGTTCGAGAATCGCTGTGCCCAGGCCTACCAGCAGGCCAAGATCGGCGGCTTCTGCCACTTGTACACCGGGCAGGAGGCCCTCGCCGTCGGCACCATCGCCGCGCTCCACCACGACGACCCGATCGTGACGGCGTACCGCGACCACGGGCATGCGCTGGCCCGGGGCATGGACCCCGGCGCGTGCATGGCGGAGATGTACGGCAAGTCCAGCGGCTGCGCCAAGGGCAAGGGCGGGTCGATGCACATGTTCGACCGCCCCAACTGGCTGTTCGGCGGGCACGGGATCGTGGGCGCGCAGACGCCCCTGGGCACCGGGCTCGCCTTCGCCGCCCGCTACGAGTGGGAGGTGCTGGGGCGGTCGGTGAACGGCGGGGCGGCCAAGAAGAAGGTGGCGCTGGCGTACCTGGGCGACGGCGCGCTGAACCAGGGGGCCCTGCACGAGGCGATGAACCTCGCGGGGCTGTGGGACCTCCCCATCATCTACGCGGTCGAGAACAACGGGTACTCGATGGGGACGGCCATCTCGCGCGGGACGACGATGGCGCACGACCTGACGAAGCGGGCCGAGGCGTACGGGATCCGCGGGGAGATCATCGACGCCTTCGACGTGATCGACCTGTACGACGAGTTCAAGCCGCTGGTGGAGTGGTGCCGCGAGAACCAGAAGCCGGCGTTCGTGGACCTGAAGACCTACCGCTACCTGGGACACTCGATGTCCGACCCGCAGAAGTACCGCACCAAGGACGAGGTCGAGCAGTTCAAGTCGAAGGACTCGATCGATCGGCACGCCTCGCGGCTCATGACCGAGCTCAAGGGCAAGGACGGTCGCCCCCTGCTGAGCGAGCAGCGGCACCAGGAGCTGCAGGGCGAGGTGCGGGAGGTCGTCCGGGCGGCCATCGAGTTCGCCGAGGCCAGTCCCGCGCCCGAGGCGGGCGAGTTGTACACGGACGTGCTGCTGAACCCCATGCCCAACATGAGCCCCAGCGCCGAGTACCGCCAGGGGGCGAAGAACCCGCTGATGTAAACCGCGACGCCGCGGACGCTCACCCGCCCTTGGATCTGGGCTCTTTGGCGCCCTTTCCGGGCGTGCCCTTGGGCGCCTTCTTGATCGCGTCCTGGAGGGAGCGGGCCTTGTCGGCGTCGATGATCTGCTTGAGCTTGGCCTCGGTGAGCGGGTCCTCTTCCGTGCCGGGGAAGCCCTGCCAGCGGACGACGTTGTCGGTCCCGATGATGAGCACGTGGGGGATGCCCTTCACGCCCAGGGCTTTCTTCATCTTGGCCGCCTCGTCCACGGCCTGGGCGTACTTCATGCCCGCGCCCTTGAAGTGATCGCGGACCTTGGCTTCTTTCTCGTCGCTGATCCCGATGATGACCAGGTCGTCCTTGAACTTGGCCTGCCAGCCTTCGAGCTCGGGGATGAGGCGCCGGCACGGGCCGCACCAGGTGGCCCAGAAGTCGATGAGCACGACCTTGCCCTCGGTACGGGGCTTGTCGGTGAGCCACTTGGCGACTTCGAGCTTGGGGGCCGGCTTGCCGCGGAGGTCGCGCTCGGCGTAGAGGTTCTTCGTGGGGCAGGGGGGGAAATCGGGCCTTGCGGGCTGCGCCGGGGGGGGCGTGGGCGCCGGGTCCGCCTTGGGCTGGGCGAAGGCGATGGACGCGAGCAGGGCCAGGGGGAGAACGAGGGCGAGGCGCATGATGGGCTCCTGGGGGGCGGGTTTCCTCTGGATGTAGATCGGGTGGCCCGGGATTGCGGGAATGAAAAACGGCGGGCCCGAGGGGGCCCGCCGTGGAGGATTCGGGAGCGTGCTGCTCGGGAATCGTTAGTCGACGTAGTTGACCTGCTCGTCGTTGCGGACGCCGCGCGGGGTCTGGTCGGAAGTCGTTACCGTCTGGATGAACAGTTCGCCAGCCTTGACGCCCTTGCAGATGATCTTGAAGGTCTTGGTCTCGCCGGCCTTCAGGGTGCCGACGGCCCAGTTGATCTTCTGGCCCGAGCCCTGCGCGCCGCCGGGCCAGGTGGTGGAGACGAACTGGAGGCCCTCGTCGAGCTGGCCCTCGACCTTGACGTTGGTCAGGTCAATCTGGCCCTGGTTCTTGACGACGAAGTTGAACTCGTGCGTCAGGCCGACCTCGATGACGCCGACGTCGTCGGAGATGCCGGTGCCGATGTCCGGGACGCCCTGGACGCCGAAGGCGCAGTTGGCGGTGGCCGGGGCGGCGCAGGCGCAGGTGGCGGTGGCGGAGACCTGGTTGGAGCCGGCGGCGGGCTTCATGTTGACGGTGAGCGTGCGGGCCTCGTTGGCGGCGACGTTGCCGAGGTTCCAGGTGACGGTGTTGCCGGCGACGGTGCCGCCGTTGTCAGCGGTGACGCCGCTGGCGCCCGCGGGGAGGGTGGCCTTGACGGTGGTCCCGCCGCAGTTGGCGTCGGCGCCGACCTTGACGTTGAACTTGACCGCGACGGCCTTGCCCACGCGGATGTCCTTGGGGCAATCGGCGGTCAGGGCGATGCTGGGCTGGACGACGGTGTTGTTGACGACGTTGGACTCGGCGGTGAGCCCGCCCTCGGCCTCGGCGGTGGCCTTGTTGGCGTAGGCGCCGGCCTTGCTGGCCTTGACCTGGTAGGTGCGGCGGGCGGACTGCCCGGCGGCCAGGGTGCCGACGTTATCGTCGATGGTCGTCGTGCGTCCGTCGGCGAGGGTCATCCCGGCCGGGAGGGTGTCCTTGATGTGCACGTTGCTGGTCGCGCCCGTGCCGGTGTTCTTGACCTCGATGGTGTAGGTGTAGGTGTCGCACACGGTTCCGGCGGCGGGCGAGGTGGCCTTGGTGATCGCCAGGGCGGGCATCACGACGTCCGTGGCCGCGCACAGGGAGCTCGAGTAGGTGACGCTGGCGCAGTTGCCGGACTTGCCGACCTGGGCGGCGGTCCCGCTCACGCGGATCGTCTCGGTCTTGCCCGAGGCGATGGTGGGTATGGTCCACTGGAGGTTGCCGGCGCCGTTGCGGGCGGCGGCGGGAGAGGACGAGGCGATCGCGAGGTTGTTGGTGCCCTCGCTGGTCACCACGACGTTGCTCAGGGACATGTCGGTGAGGTTGGTGACCTGGTACTCGAAGTTGTAGGGCGTGTTGGCCCGGACCTGGCTGGGCATGACGGTGGTGAGCAGCACGGCGCTGGTCCGGCGGTCGCCGGTGGGGAAGGCCTGGCTCACGGAGCTGTGGTCGCCGGTGACGCGGGGCGTCTCGACGACGGGCTTGGCCGCCGGCTTGGCGGGCTCGGCGGCGGTCACCTTCGCCGGCTGGGCGGCGGGCTGGGTCGTGCCCGTCGTCGTGGCCGAGGGCTTGGCCTGGGCCGTCGGCTTGTTCTGCGTGGCCTTGTTCTGGTTCTGGCAACCCGCGCCAGCGACCAGCCCGGCGAACAACAAGCCGGCCAGGATGAGTCGCGATTTCCCGTTCAACATGCTGAAACTCCTCAGAATCTTGATCGAATACCTGCTCGTTCCCGCCGATCCACCCCGGATCGGGGTTTTCCCAGGCCGCGATCGTCGGCGAGGGAACCACCGCTCGAGCCGCACCAAGCGGCTCTGCGGATGACTTCTGGACTCAGGGACGAAACCCCTCCGACGAAACGCCGCGTGGACCACTGACGGCCCCGAAAAGAAGTGCGACCTCCCGACGGCCCGAGCTCTCAACTCCGTTCGGAACCCCATTGGGGGGCCCCGGCTCGGGAGGGAACCTTAGCGAATCCGGCGGAGCGGATCAACCTGCGAAGTCTGCCTGTACCAAGACGGGCATCGCGTTGAACATAACGACTTGTTGCGACGATACTTAACGTTTGGCCGCACCGGCGATCAGGGGTTTTCACTGGGCGGATCGAGCTCGGAAATTGGCGCATTCCCGTGCTTGCGGCGAGTTGCTCCGGAGAAGTGGTCGGGGAATGGCGTCAGCCCCCGGTATCGCACGATTCGAGGCCGTGCTTTTCGAGGTATCGCTGGTGGTAGTCCTCGGCCTTCCAGAAAGTGGCGGCGGGGAGGATCAGCGTGGCGATGGGGCGCGACCACTTGCCGCTGGTGCCCTGGCGTTCCTTTGCGGCTTGGGCGAGCTTGTGTTGCTCGGGCGTGAAGTAGAAGACGACGGAGCGGTATTGCGTGCCGAAGTCGGGGCCCTGGCGGTTGACCTGAGTCGGGTCGTGGTGCTCGAAGAAGAAGTCGACGAGGTGAGCGTACGAGACCTTGGCGGGGTCGTAGGTCACGTGCACGACTTCGGCGTGCCCCGAGCGATCGGTGCAGACGTCCTTGTAGGTGGGGTTGGGGATGGTCCCACCGCTGTAACCGACGGCGGTGTCGACGACGCCGGGGATCTTGCGGAAGCGGGCTTCGACCCCCCAGAAGCACCCCGCGCCGAACATGGCGATCTGGAGATTGGCGGGTGGGTTCGTCATGGTGGGTCCCTCGGAGGTTGGCTCGGTGTGAACGACCGCCGGAGGAGCGCCCGTCGCGGCAGGCGGCGAGGGCGAGCGCGCCGATGAGAACAGCCAACGACGAAATGGACGCGCGGAGAGGACTCATTCGGATCTCCTGGGCCGGAATAGAGAGGGGCATGTTGGGGAGTGCGGAATCAATACGCAAGCCGGGGGCGGAGGGGTTCGATGTTGGAGGTGGGCCCAAGGGCACGCGCCATTTTCGGGGACCTACACTCGCGGGCTTCCGAGGCGTTGCGGCGGGAAACTCGATGGGGCCGTGCGGTCGTCCGAACGCGGCCCGAACGCCCCGTACTTGAAAGCGATTGCATGAACTGGAGCACGCAGACCATCGATCAGGCGATCACGGAGCTCAAGGAGCTGACTTCGCGTCCGTTGCCGGATCGCGACGTTTCCGAGGAGCGTCAGCGCGTGATCCAGTACCGCGAGGCCTTGCGTGAGGCGATGAGCGAGGAGATGCGTCGCGACCCGCGGATCTTCCTGATGGGCGAGGAGGTCGCGCAGTACAACGGGGCGTACAAGATCAGCCAGGGGATGCTGGAGGAGTTTGGGCCCAAGCGGATCATCGACGCGCCGATCAGCGAGAACGGATTTGCCGGGTTGGCGGTGGGCGCGGCGATGTACGGGCTCAAGCCGATCATCGAGTTCATGAGCTGGTCGTTCAGCCTGGTGGCGGCGGACCAGATCCTCAACAACGTGCCCAAGATGCTGTACATGTCCGGTGGGCAGTGGGGCTGTCCGGTGGTCTTCCGCGGCAACGACGGGGCGGGCGGGCAGCTGGGCAGCACGCACAGCTGGTGCGTGGAGGGGCTGTACAGCAACGTGCCGGGGATGAAGATCGCGATTCCCAGTTGCCCCTACGACGCCAAGGGCCTGCTCAAGACGGCGATCCGCGAGGTGGACCCGGTGTTCTTTCTGGAGAGCGAACGGATGCTGGGCGACAAGGCCCACGTCCCGGCGGAGGAGTACTACATCCCCTTCGGCAAGGCCGCCCTGCGTCGCGAGGGCGACGCGTGCACGCTGGTGAGCTTCGGGAGACCTGTGAACTTCTGCATCGAGGCGGCGGACGAGCTGGCGCAGGAGGGCATCCTGGTGGACGTGCTGGACATGCGCACGATCCGCCCGCTGGACATCGACGCGATCGAGGCAAGCATCCGGAAGACGGGTCGGATCGTGGTCGTGGACCAGAGCTGGCCCTTCGCGAGCGTGGCGAGCGAGGTGGTGACGCAGGTGTGCGAGAGGTGCTTCGATTTCCTGGATCACCAGCCGGTGCGGGTGAATACGGAGGACGTGCCCACGCCGTACGCCAAGGGGCTTGAGGCGGCGTACCTGCCGAACAAGGGGAGGATCGCGGAGGCGGTGAAGAGCACGCTGGGGTAAAGCGAAGAGCGAAAATCGAAGAGCGATACAGCAAGCACGAACTACCGGACCAGATCATGGCTCGACTGCAGGAGAGTTCCTTGGAGCGCGTGGAGTCGTTCGGCGACCAGGTCATCCGCGTATCGGAGGCCCTGGAGTCTGCCGCGGTATCTCGCAGAATCGTGGATCAGTTGGTGGGCTCGGGAACTTCGGTCGGAGCCAACATATTTGAGGCCGACGAGGCGATGAGTCGCGCGGATTTCGTGGAGTGCCTGGCGGTGGCCGCGAAAGAACTGAGCGAAACCCGGTATTGGCTCAGGCTGTGTTCCCGTCATGACTGGGTTCCCGCGCACAAGCTGGGCCTACTGCTGGGCGAAGTGGCCGAGCTCCGCAAGATTGTCGGCACGATGATCACTCGAACCAAGAAGAAACCAGCCATTAAGAGCTGACCTCCCTTGTATCGGTTTTCGCTTTTCGGTTTTCGCTTTGTCCCGAGGAACCCATGCCCATCTCAGTCACCATGCCCCGCCTCTCCGACACCATGCAGCAGGGCACCGTCGTCAAGTGGAACGTGAAGGAAGGCCAGAAGGTCAAGAGCGGCGACGTGATCGCGGACATCGAGACGGACAAGGCCACGATGGAGCTGCAGAGCTTCGACGATGGCGTCGTCGCCAAGCTCAGCGTGGGCGAGGGACAGACGGTCCCGGTGGGCACGACGATCCTGGTGCTGGCGGGCGCGGGCGAGGACGCGGCGGTGGTCAAGGCATCGGGCGGGGCGGGCAAGGCGGCCCACGCCGGCGCGGCGGGCTCGCCGAGCGCGGGCACGGCCGTGGCGACCCCGAGCGTGCTCCCCGCGACGGGCGCCTCGACCAACGGGCATGCTCACGCGAATGACCGCGTGTTCGCTTCCCCGCTGGCCAAGAAGATCGCCGAGGACGCGGGGCTGGACCTGGGGGCGATCCAGGGCAGCGGCCCGGGCGGGCGGATCATCCGCAAGGACGTCGAGGACGTGATCCGAGGCGGCGGGGCGGCGCGGGGCGAGCCCGCGGCCGCGCCGACCTTGCCCGGCCCAGCCCTCGCGCCCAGGGCCGTCGCCCCGGGCCTGCCTCTGGCGGGGGCAACGCTGGTCGCCAAGGTGATCCCGCTGAGCTCCATGCGTACGACGATTGCGCGGCGTCTTGTGGAGAGCAAGACGACGGTCCCGCACTACCAGGTGAGCGTGGACGTGGACATGGACGCGCTGGTGTCGCTGCGCGAGCAGTTGAACGACCAGCTGGGCGGCCAGGGCGTCAAGCTGAGCGTCAATGACTTCCTCGTGCGGGCCTGCGCCCTGGCCATGCACCAGCACCCGTACGTGAACTCGCGCTGGGTGGAGAAGGGCCCGGGCATCGAGCTGGTGGCGCAGGTGAACGTCGGCATCGCGATCTCCCTGCCCGAGGACAAGGGCGGCGGGCTCGTGGTCGCCACGATCCGCAGTGCCGACCAGATCGGGATGCGCCAGATCTCCGCCGAGAGCAAGTCGCTGGCCGAGAAGGCCCGCACCAAGGGGCTGACGATCCAGGAGATGGGCGACGCGACGTTCACGATCAGCAACCTGGGGATGTTCGGGGTGTCGCATTTCACAGCCATCATCAATCCGCCCAACGCGGCGATCCTGGCCGTGGGCGCGGCGATTCAGCGCCCGGTGGTGCGCGACGGACAGGTCGTGCCCGGGTGGGTGATGACCATGACGATGAGCAGCGATCATCGGATCGTGGATGGCGCGATGGCGGCCCGGTACCTGGCGACGGTGAAGGGGTACCTCGAAAGGCCGGCCGGCCTGCTGGTTTGACGGAACCGGTAGAGCGCGGGTACGAAGAATCGAGTGGTCGTTCCGGGAGCCGCTCGTGGGGGTACCAAGCCAGTCATCGGGCGACGGCGCAGTGGCGGCAGTTGCAGGCGGTCGGTCCCGAAAAGACCACGCTCAAGTTGGCGAATGATCAGGAAGACGGTGACGCCAAGTTCGTGGTTGATGCCGGGGCCTTCTACCTGGCCGCGATCAAAGCCGTGTTCTGTCCATGACTAGCTCGGTGGGCCCCCGCCCTTGGCGCGCCGGAGAGTCTGCGCGATGCCCATCACCAGGTATCCCGCGCCCACGACGCCCAGCACGGCGGCCAGGGGGGTTTGCGCGCTGCCGAAATAGAAGTATGCCAGGGACGCCAGGCCCAGCAGCCCCGCGCCCCAGGCCAGGCTCGAGGCGGCGCCGGGCAGGAGTGTTCCCAGCACGACCACGAAGGCCAGGGCGCCGGTGAAGAGCGGGTCGAGCCTGAGGAAGTACCAGATCAGCGCCACGACTCCAAGGGAGATGATGGTGCTGACGAGCCGGGCCTTGATGGTGTTGCCGGGCAAGGGCGGGCTCCCGAGGGCTCAGCCGATCGCGGGTTTGGGTGGGAGCTGGGACGTGCCCAGGAGGCGCCGCAGGTAGATCTCCCAGAGCCCCTGCCTGGTCTTGGCGTCGTAGTGGAGCAGGACGAGGGAAGCCAGGTCGTGCGAGGCGTACACCTCGTGCAGGATGACGGCCAGTCGCAGCAGCTGCTCGGGCGAGAGCTCGCCAAGGCGGGTGAAGTCCTTGACGTAGGTGACCTGGGACCAGAGGGCCTGGTGCACCTTCTCGTTGATGTTGTTGTTGGCGACGAGGGGCTTGAAGGCCCGCCCGGCGATGCCCGGGATGCTGTGGATCAGGAACCCGCGCGAGCGCAGGTACGTGTCGACCTCGGCGAACAGGGGCTGCCCCTTGTACAAGGGCACGAACTCGACCTCGGTGCTGATCGCCACGACGCGCTCCAGCAGCTTCTCGGCGCCGCGGAGGATGTCCAGCTCGGCCCCCTGCACGTCGAGCTTCAGGAAGTCGGCCTGGGCGCACTCGGGGATGTCGTCGAGGCGTCGCGTCTCGATCGGCTCGGCCCGCACGACCCGGGTCAGCTCCGACAGGTTGTTGAACAGCTTGAGCAGCGGCTCGTTGGGCTCGAACAGCGAACTGGTCATGGGGAAGTTGCAGACATGGAACGTCCCCGGACGCCCGCTGCCCACCGCGTGGGGCAGGAACGTCGCGTGCTTTCCCGCCCGGGCGTTGAGCTTGTCGCACTCCTCCCTCACCGGCTCGAACCCGATCACGCGCCCCACCCCCGCCCGGACCAGCGACGAGTAGTCCGAGCCCTCGCCCCCGCCCCCGGCGATCTCCATGGCGCCCGCGTCGATGACGGTGATCGACGGGCACGCCTTCCCGAGCATCTGGATCAGGCTGAACTTCGTCATGGCGCGGGCCTGGCGCGCGGGCTCCGGGGGCGAGGCCCCGGGCGTCGCGTCAACGCTTGCCCTTCTCCTTCTCCGAACGCCGGCGCTTGAGCTCCGCGTCGATGAAATCGGCGATCTCGCCGCGCAGCACGGCCTCGTAGTCGCGGCTCTCGTGGTTCGTGCGGTGGTCCTTCACGCGGTTGTCGTAGAACACGTACGAGCGGATCTGGGTGCCCCAGCCTTGTTCCAGGCTCCCGCCCTGGGCCTTGGCGATGTCCGCCTCCCGCTTCTCGTCGGCGATCTGCTGGAGCTTGGCCTGGAGGATCGACAGGGCCTGCTTCTTGTTCTGCGGCTGGTCGCGGTACGTGCTCGCCACCACCATGATCCCCGTCGGCTTGTGCACCACCCGGATCGCCGACGCCACCTTGTTCACGTTCTGCCCGCCCGGGCCGCTGGCCCGCACGAACGGCGTCACTTCCAGGTCGTTCTCGGGGATCTCGACGTCGGCCTCCTCGAACTCCGGCGTCACCTCGACCGTGCAGAACGACGTCTGTCGCTTGCCCTGCGCGTTGAACGGCGACACCCGCGCCAGCCGGTGCGTCCCGCGCTCGCACTTGAGGTATCCGAACGCGTAGGGCCCCTGCACGAACAGCGTCACCGAGTCGATGCCGACTTCCGCGCCGAACCCCTTGTCCACTTCCTCCATCTTGAAGTCCATCTTCTCGCAGTAGAAGATGTACATCCGCAGGAGCATCTCGGCCCAGTCGTTGGCCTCCGTCCCGCCCACGCCCGCCGAGATCGTCAGGAAGCAGTTGCGATGGTCGTGGGGGCCCGCGAGCAGGCTCTGCTGCTCGACGTTCTCCATCCGCCCCACCAGCTTGAAGAGCGACTCGTCCGCCTCGGCGAGCAGGTCCTTGTCCCCGGCGTCCTTGGACATCTCGTACGCGACCCGCGCGTCCTCGAAGTCCTTGACCACGCCCGCGAGGGGATCGGTCTGGGCCTTGAAGCTCTTGATCCGGGCGACGGTCTTGCGTGCCGCGTCCTGGTTGTTCCAGAACCCCTCGCCCGCCATCTCGCCCTCGAGCGTCTTGATCTCCGCGCGCTTGGCGTCGTAGTTAAAGAGAGTCGCGGATCGTCAAGATCCGCGCCTCGAGGTCGTTGATCACGGGTTGGTGTGCGTCGTAGTGCATGGGGGGTAAGCATAGAACCGGGGCGACGGGCCGGCTGGACGGGTATTCTGGTCGAATCGCGCCGCGCCCGGGCCCCGGCGGCGTCTCTCTTGGTCGGCCTTGGGGCCGCGGAAGGAGTTGATCATGCGGAGTTCGATCCTTGGCGTCGTGGCGGCACTCCCCCTGGCGTTCGCCTCGCTCGCGCAGCCCACGCAATCCCAGCCGTCAGGGCGCGCCGACCCCGTGCCACAGCCCGCGCCGAAAGCGCTCGAGCCGACGTTCAACGTGGACTTCCCCGGCGGTACGGTGCGGGAGTACATCGAACTCGTGCGGCGTGAGTCGGCCAAGGGGGGCGGGGCGCCGGCCAATATCACCGTGACCGAGGCCGCCGCGCAGTTTCGAGTCCCGCGCGTGCAACTCACGTCCGTGACGGCGGGGGGGGCGGTGGGATTCCTGTCCAGGGGCGACAACGGGGGCGAATCCCGCCTGTACATGGAATCGACGGGCGGGGACCGCGAGCACCAAGTGTTTTCGATCTTTGTGCAGCGACTGGGGCCGCTCACGTTGACTCCCAAGCCGAGCCTCCTGGTGGTATCGCTCTCGGACCTCATGAACGCCAAGGGGAGCGCCCCTGAGCAACAGGACAAACAACTCCAGACGATCCTCAGCGCGGTCGAGACGGCGCTCAAGATCGGGGCGGTGGAGTCGGACTCGGCGGCGCAGCTGACCGTCCACCGGGAATCGGGCATGCTCCTGGTGCGGGGGAGCGAGGCGGAGCGGGCCATCGCCGGCGACGTGCTGACGAAGCTCCGAGCGAGCATGCTCAGCGACGAGGGCAACTGGCACACCAAGCAGTTCGAACTCTTGAACGTGGAGTCCCGGGAGATCGCCGGGGCGATCCTCGACGTGTATCCCGATCGCCAGGACGAGGGCCCGCGCTCGATCCGGTACGAGATCGTCGGGCCCAAGCAGCTCAAGGTGAGCGCCCCCGATCGCGTGATCGCGGGCGTCGAGGCGCTGGTCACGCTCATCGATCGCGTCCGCAGCTCGCCGCGAGCCATGGAGCGGGCGCACTTCCAAGTCGAGGAGGTCGAGGAACGGGCCCGTGTCCAGATCGCGTCCCTGAAGGATGCCCTGGAGCACGGCGCGGAAGTGACGCACGAGCTGCAGAAGGAGCTGCGGGTCCGGTCGATGGAGACGGAGGATCTGCGGGCGAAGGCGATCGCCTTGGAGAAGTTGAACGAAAGACTCCAGCGGCAGCTCGACGAGAAGAAGTAGACGGGTTCATCAGGAGTTATGGTGCGCCAGGGCGACCCGCCAGAACGGGACACCTTCAGGGGCGCGGCTCGGTGCACCGCCGGCATCCGCCGGGGCGACCCGGCCGCATTCCGCGTGCTGTACGAGGACCAGTTCCAGCGGGTGTTGGACATGGCGAGGACGATCACCCAACGCGACGAGAGCTTCTGCCTCGACGTCGTGCAGGAAGCGTTCGTGCGGGTCATCGTGGGCCTGCCCCGGCTGGAGGATTGGCGGGCGGTGGACGCATGGATGGCGCGGGCGACACGGTCGGCGGCGGTCGATCTGCTGCGGCGCGAGCTCCGAGACGTGCGCCGGCGTCTGCGCCGAGGCGGGTCTATGACGGAGGGGCGCGCCGTGGACGAGGAGCGGGTGGCCTGGGTCGCCAAGCGTCTGACCGATCTCGACGCTGAGAGCGAGCGTCTGGTCCGGGCCCATGTGGTCGATGGGCGCACGCTTTCTGATCTCGCGGGCGCGGAGGCGACCCGCGACGCCGTGCATGGAAAGATCCGGCGTGCCCTGGTGGGCCTGAGGCGGGCGGCAATGGAGGCGTTTCGTGACGAATGAGGCAAGCGACATACCCGACGCCCCGAGCCGCGAGGTCTCGCGCCGCAAGGACGCCATGCGGGGCGAGTTGCTCGTGCTGCTCGATCGTCGACGGCGCCGGCGGGCCGGGCTCCGGGTGGGCGCGGGGTTGCTCGCAATCGTGCTGCTCGCGGTGGTCGCCTGGCGGGCCGGGCCGGCCCCGGGCGGGAATGCAGCCTCGAGGCGGGGCGCATCGTTCACGCCCCGGGGGAGCGTAACGCCCGAGGGTTGGAACGTACGGGTGACGGCCGTGCACAACGACCCCACCGTCCTGGCGCGCCTGGTCGAGTCGCGACCGCTGGCGAGCTCGGTCCGCTTCGTCGGCGATGCGGAGCTGCTCGCGAGTTTGGCCGAGACGGGCGCCTCCTACGGACTCGCACGTATGGCGGGCCGCTTCGACCGGCTTGTGATCAACCGAGCGCCGTAGTTCCGGCGAGCGGCGCAGGACCGGTGCAGACCCGGCGGCGTCTCCCTGGCGTAAAGTCCTGGCGCATGCAGCCCCCGCCCTCCAAGCGCACGCCCGAGCATAAAGCGGCCGCCAGGAAGTGGGCCAGCCTGATGATGCTCGGGGGGCTGGGGGTGATCGGGCTGGCCGTCACGTGGGGCGTGTGGTCCGTGGCCCGGCGCCGGGCGCACCTGCGGGGCCTGCAGAAGGACTGGAAGCGGCGCCGCGCGGGCGAGACCGACGCCTGGCGCGAGGCGGGCAAGCGGATGGCCCAGCCCAGCGCCAGCGATCTCGAGGGCGGGTCCGAGGTCGATCACCCGCCGCCGGGCTCCGGCCCGGATCCCGGGGACGCGGGGGAAGGACGAGGGCCATGAGCACGCGGCCTCATGCACTGGTCACCGGCGGGGCGCGGCGCGTCGGGCGCGAGATCGCCCTGGAGCTCGCCCGCGCCGGCTGCGACGTCACCATCACGTACGCACAGAGCCGGGACGACGCGGAGGCGACCTGCCGCGACCTGGCGGCGCTCGGGGCCCACTCGGTGGCGATCCAGCTCCACCTGGGCGATGCGACGGAGGTGGAGGACTGGGCCAACCGCATCGCGGGGGACTTCTCGCGCCTGGACGTGCTGGTGCACAACGCGTCGGTGTATGGGGCGAGCCCCGTCGAGTCGCTCACGGGCGAGCGGGCGTTGCACGACTTCCGCGTCAACGCGCTGGGCCCGCTGATCCTGTCGTCGCGCCTGGCCCCCTTGCTGACGCGCAGCCGGCTCCCCGGGGGTGGGGCGATCGTCGCGATGCTCGACATGCACGTGCTGGGGCGCCCGCGCCGGGGCTTCTCCTCCTACGCCATGTCGAAGGCGGCCTTGGCGGAGATGGTCCGCAGCCTCGCGCGCGAGCTGGCGCCGAAGGTGCGGGTCAATGGCATCGCCCCGGGTATTGTGGAGTGGCCCGAGCAGGGCGACGAGAGCGGTCACGAGGGCCAGCGCGCCTACCTGGCGCGCGTGCCCCTGGCCCGCGCCGGCACCGCGCAGGACGCCGCCAAGGCCGTACGCTGGCTGGCCCTGGAGGCGACGTACGTCACGGGCGAGATCGTGCGCGTGGATGGTGGACGGTGGTTGGCCTAGGACGCTCCCCGCCCGCGGACACGATCAGCACCCGCCCTCGTAGTGTCCCAGGAAGTACAGCAGGTCGTCGATGGTGACGGCCCCGTCGTGCGTGCCCGCGCCGCTCCCGTCGTCGAGGTCCGCCGCCTGTGTTCCGGCCTCGTAGCGAGCCAGGAAATAGAGCAGGTCGTCGATGGTGACGGCGTCATCGGGCGTGCCCGCGCCGTTCCCGTCGTCGAGGTCGCCCGGGCAGCGCACCCGCGTTCCCGCGGCCCGCGAGTGCGTGTTCACCTGCACGGTCACGCTGGTCTGGGTGAGCGTGAGGTCGAGCAGCACGTGGGCCGTCGAGCCCGCGGGCAGGACCGTGGGGATGTCGGCAGGCGCCTGGGGCAGGACGGCGTTGGGCTGCTGGCTCTGGCTGATCGAGACCGGGAAGTTCGAGGTGATCGTGGCCGTGTTGCCGCTCAGGGTGATGGTCCCGGTCATGGCGATGGGCGCGGGCGTGGACGGGGCGTCGATGCCGTTGCCCAGCAGCGTGAATGACGCGGTGAGCGTGACGACGGGTGCAACGGCGAAGGTCCAGGTGTCGGCGCCGCTGGGCGTGAGCGTGCCGGTCATCGCGCCGGGCTCCTGGACCATGTGCAGGGCCGTGACCGTCGCGTCGCCCACCGGCAGCGTGACCGGGATGCCCCCGGGGTAGGTCGAGTCGGGCGCGCGGGTGCGGAAGGACGCGGTCTGGATGGTGGCGCTGACGGGGATCGTCAGCGTCGTGCCGGTGAGCAGGTCGGCGCGGTAGCCGGCGATGGCGCACGTCGCCGCGGCGGGGTCGATCGTGAACCGGAACGTCCCGGTGGTGTCGGTATTGAGCGCGTTGTTGGCGATCGTGCCGCTGATCTGGACGCCGACGGCGACGTTCTCCGTGCTTCCAAACGTGCCGAGGAGCCCGGGCTTGGTGCGCGTGCCCGTCGGATTGGTCGTGGCGTTCCAGTTTCCGATGAGCGTGCCGCTGGTGTTGGCGGAGCTCGAGAACGACCCCGCGACGCCGCTGGCGGTGCGATCGATGGTGAAGGAGTACGTCGTCGGGAGGGCCAAGGCCGGCCGCAGGCAGGCGAGCGAGATCAATG
The DNA here is from genome assembly GCA_044221985.1 of Phycisphaerales bacterium. GTDB lineage: Bacteria > Planctomycetota > Phycisphaerae > Phycisphaerales > UBA1924. The sequence continues at coordinate 13,826 of JBGAOG010000007.1, read as the reverse complement.
TCATCACGAGGAGCTTCATGCGGATCTCCGGAGGGCGGCGATGGTCTGTCCGCAACACGATACCGCGCCGGGAGCGCCCGTCCGCGCGTTCCACGATTATCAGACGCCGGAATCGGGGAGATTCCAACGCACGGCGTGCGGTTTTCCGCTTGCGGTGCCGCCCGTTCGCGGGTATTCTCACGCTCGCCTGTTCCGGTGGAGATCTCGGACCTCGCTCGGGGTGTTCGCCTCAGAGGTGAGGTGGTCGCGGCATTGTGGCGATCAGCGTCTTCGTCGGACCCGCGTGGAGGTTTTTTGCCATGGCATGCCATTCTCTCCGGTCGGTGTTCGTCGCGCTGGGATTGCTGGGCTGCGGGTCGGCCCTGGCCCAGCCGGCCAACAACAACTGCGCCAGCGCCACGCCGGTGACCAACTTCCTGGCCAACTACAACGGGACGACCGTGGGCGCGACAGCCGACGGGGTGTCCACGTGTGCCGCGGGCTACCCCGACGTGTGGTACTCCTTCGTGGCCCCCGCCAGCGGGACGATCCAGGTGAAGGACTGCGGGTCCTTCGCCGGCAGCACGGTGCTGACGGGCTATGCCAACTGCGGTGGCACGGACGGCAACCAGCTCGCCTGCATGTCCGCGCCGACGTGCTCGAGCGGGGGGTTGGCCTTCGACGTGGTCATCGGGCGGACGTACCGCGTGCGCGTCGCCACCCCCGGCGCGCCCGGGACCTTCAGCCTCCAGTTCCTCATGCTGTACGGCCCCCCGATGAACGACGCGTGCTCGGATCCCGTGCCCATCTCCGACGGCACGTACTACGGCTGGACGGGCGGGCCCTTCCCCACCTACCACGCCAGCAACGACGGGTGCACCACCTGCGGCGGCAGCCAGGCGACCCCCGACGTCTGGTTCAGCTACACCAACTCCGACTCCTGCGCGAAGACCGTCACCGCCAACACGTGCGGGAGCAACTACGACACCGTGCTCTCCGCCCACGACGCCTGCCCGCAGATCGGTTCCAACTGCCACTCCATCGCGTGCAGCGACGATAACCCGTCCGCGGGGTGCGGCGCCATGACCTCGACGATCACCTTCAACGTCGCCTCCGGGCAGACCATGAAGATCCGCGTGTCCGGGTACAACCTGCTGGTCGGCAACTTCCAGCTCAACGTCAGCTCCGTCGTGGCCGCCCCGCCCAACCAGACCTGCGCCACGGCGACGGCGGTGGGGGAGGGCGCCTTCGCGTTCAACACCTGCGGGTCGCTCTACATGTCCTTCCCCTGCACCTCCTTCGAGTTCAACCAGACCGTGGCCTTCCGCTACATGCCCTCCGCCTCCGGCACCGCCATCATCTCCACCTGCGGTCAGAACATCGACACCCTCCTGCTCGTGGAAGAGGTCTTCGCGAGCACGTGCTCGGCCACGGGCTACCAGTGGTGCAGCGACAACTCCTGCGGGACGGGCTCGTCCGTGAGCTTCTATGCCCTCGCGGGGCGCGAGTACATCATCTCCGTGGCCCGGCGCGGCGGGAGCACCGGCACCCTGTACATCGATAACAACGCCGTCTGCGGCTCCCCCGGGAGCGACCGCTACCGCACCGCCGTGATGGCCAAGAACCCCGTCGGCTATTGGCGCCTCAAGCTGCCCGCGTCCGTCGCCGCCGACGAGGTCGGGCGTCCGGGCGTGCCCTGCGGGAACCATCCCGGTGTCTTCGAGGGGCCCGTCGTCGCCGCGTCAAGCGCCATCGTCGGTGCGGCACCGGGCGAATTGGCCGCGACCTTCAACGGCGCGAGCACGGGCGTGAGCCAGATCTTCGCCCCGGGTGTGGACACCGGGTTCGGGACCGCCTTCAACTTCACGATCTCGGCCTGGGTGCGCACCACCAACTCCCTCGCCGGGCCCGTCGTGATGCAACGATCCGACCCCAACAGCAGCTGCCTGGGGCTCATGGTGGGCACGTCGCCCGCCGGTCCGCAGTACGGCAAGGCGATCTTCTCTCTCGAGGGACCGGGCATCCACCACGGGGCGGTGTCCGGGGCTTCCGTGGACGACGGGCAGTGGCACTTCCTCACCGGGCTGCGCCAGAAGTACATCATCTTCCCGTTCCAGGTCATCTACTCATACCAGATCTACGTGGACGGCGTCATCTCCGGCTATGACAACCTGTCCATCGGCGCGCCCGCCACCCACTACGCCACCTCGGGCGACCCCTGGATGATCGGGCGCTACCCCGCGTGGGACGGGATCTACACGTCCCGGTTCACGGGCGACATCGACGAGGTCGCGACCTTCCCCTTCGCCCTGGGCGGATCGGAGATCGCCGCGATCTACCACGCCGCCTTCTGCCCCGCCGACATCGACGACGGCAGCGGGCTGGGGATCCCCGATCGGGGCGTGGACATCAACGATCTGCTGTACTTCCTCGCCCAGTATGAGGCCGGGCTCACGCCCGCCGACCTCGACGATGGGAGCGGCACGGGCACGCCCGACGGCGGGGTGGACATCAACGACCTGCTGTACTTCCTGGCCCACTACGAGGCCGGTTGCTGAAGACGCGCGAGTGGTAAGAGGCGAATGGCGTATCGCCGGCGGTCGGCTCACAGGCCGACCGCTCGCCATGCGCCAGTCGGTACCGACCCCATGCTGGGCTCGCCGCGGGGGAGTCCTCAGGTGGTCTTGCCGCCGGAGATCAGGTCCGCCTCGCCCAGGAGGCGGAACTCCTTGCGCCGCAGGAGTTGCCCGGCCAGCGTGATGTCGTCGACCGCCAACGCGATGGCCGGGTCGCCCCCGCGTCCGGTCATCAGCGGATAGGCGAAGTGGATGGAGAGTTCCGCGCCCAGCAGCGCCAGGCACAGGCTGGCCAGCGTGTGCTTGCCCGAGACCTCGACGACCAGAACGTCACGCTCGGAGAAGGGCAGGCCGTGCTTGGCCAGGATCCCGCGGGCTTCCGCGGCCTTCTGCGTCACCAGGCGCACCACGGCGTGGTCGCTGGCTTCGTGCACCGACAGGGCGCAGATGTGGCACGACGTGTTCTCGAAGTGCTCGACGAGGTCGAGCAGCCTGCCGACCTTGTTGACGAGGAAGACGCTGAACTGGGTGACCGAAGGCGGTCCGAAGCCCTGGGTCGTCTCGGCTGGTACGGGTGCCTGCGTCATGCCCGGGCGTGCCCCAAGGGAGAGTCACGGACCGCCGGGCCGCCAAGCCCGGTCGTGCCAGTAGGTTAGGGCATTTCCTTCCCGCGCACAAGCGAGCGGGCCCGCGTGTGGACAAACGCCATCAGGCCGAGAAACTCGAGCCGCAGCCGCATTTGCCGGTGGCGTTGGGGTTGTCGAAGACGAAGCCCCGCCCCATGATCTCGTCGCGGAAGTTGATGGTGACACCGTTGAGGTAGAGGAGGCTCTTGGGGTCGCAGATGATCCTGACCCCGTGCTGCTCGAATTCCTCGTCGGTGTCCTTCTGGGTCTCGGTCAGGTCCAGGATGTAGGAAAAGCCCGAGCACCCACCGCCCTTGACACCCACCCGCAGGCGGACCTTGCCCGCGTCCAGCTCCTGTTCCTGGATGATCTTCCTGATTTCCTTGGCGGCGGCCTCGGTGAGGATGACCCCGTGCTGCTGGGTCTGGTCGCCGGGTTGGGCTGGGGCGGTGCTGGACATCGTGCGTGCTCCTTCCCGGGATTCTACGAGCGCCGCGGCGGGGGGGTTGGGGCGGTGAGAGGCCTAGCGGGTGGCGGGGGTTTGGGAGGGCTTCTCGGACTCCAGGGGGGCGCCGTTCTTCTTCTTGTAGTCGTTGATGGCGGCATGGATCGCGTCCTCGGCCAGGACCGAGCAATGGATCTTGACCGGGGGCAGGCTCAGCTCCTCGACGATCTGGGTGTTCTTGATCTGCTGGGCCTGGTCGAGGGTGCGGCCCTTGAGCCACTCGGTCGCGAGCGAGCTGCTGGCGATGGCCGAGCCGCAGCCGAAGCACTTGAACCTGGCGTCCTCGATGACGCCGGTGGCGGGGTCGACCTTGATCTGGAGCTGCATGACGTCCCCGCACTCGGGGGCGCCCACGAGCCCGACGCCCACGTCCTTGCGGGCCTTGATGTCGGCCTGGGTGCCGAAGGTGCCGACGTTGCGGGGGTGCTCGTAGTGGTCGATGATCTTGGGGCCGTACGCCATGGCGATGCTCCTGTCAGTGCTGCGCCCAGTTGACCTTGGTCAGGTCGATGCCTTCCTTGTGCATGTCATAGAGGGGGGAGAGCTCGCGGAGCTTGCGGACGTTGGCGACGATGCGCTCGACCGCGTAGTCCACCTGCTCGGGCGTCGTCCACTTGCCCAGGCTCAGGCGCAGCGAGCTGTGGGCCAGCTCGTCGCCCACGCCCAGCCCCTTGAGCACGTAGCTGGGCTCCAGGCTGGCGCTCGTGCAGGCGCTCCCGGAAGAGCACGCGATCTCCTTGACGGCCATCATCAGGCTCTCTCCCTCGACGAACCCGAAGGAGATGTTGGCGATGTGGGGAAGGCGCTTGTCCTTGTGCCCGTTGATCGCGCAATGATCCAGCTGGCCCGTGACCCCGGACTCCAGGCGATTGCGCAGCTTGAACAGGCGCTCGGCGTCCTTGTCCATCTCCGCCCGGGCGATCTCGCAGGCCTTGCCCAGCCCCACGATCCCCGTGACGTTGAGCGTGCCCGAGCGGAAGCCCCGCTCCTGCCCCCCCCCGTCCACCAGCGCGGTCAAACGGATGCGGGGCTTGCGGCGCCGGACGTACATCGCGCCCACGCCCTTGGGCCCGTAGATCTTGTGCCCGGACAGCGTCAGGACGTCGACGTTGTCGCGCTCCACGTCGGTGGGCATCTTGCCCACCCACTGCGTCGCGTCGGTGTGGAAGACGGCGTTGCGCTCGTGGCACAGCGCCCCGATCCCGCGGATGTCGTTGACCGTCCCGATCTCGTTGTTCGCCCACATCACGCTCACGAGGATCGTGTCCTCGCGCATCGCCGAGCGGATCATCTCCGGCGTGAACACCCCGTCGCGGGCGGGCTCGACGAACGTCACCTCAAACCCCTCCTTCTGCAGGCGCTTGCAGGGGTCCAGCACCGCCTTGTGCTCGATCGAGGTCGTGATGATGTGCCCGCGCCGGGCGCTGCCCGGGGGCGCCTTCTCGTACATCGACGCGGCACCCTTCAGGGCCAGGTTGTTCCCCTCCGTGGAGCCCGACGTGAAGATGATCTCCTTCTCGTCGGCGCCGATCAGGGCCGCCACCTGCCCGCGGGCCTGGTCCACTCCCGCCTCGGCCTCCCAGCCGAAGCTGTGGTTGCGGCTGCCGGGATTCCCGAACTTCTGCGTGAAGTACGGGAGCATCGCTTCGACCACCCGCGGGTCGCACGGGGTGGTCGCGGCGTGGTCCATGTAGATCGGGAGCTTCATGGCATCCTCGCGTTCCTGAGAGTCAGTCTCAACAAGTCTTAGAACCGATCCAGTATACGCGATGGCCTCAGCTTTCTCTCAGGCCGCACCACAAACGCCTGTCGGCAAAGGACTTGGATATCTACAATCGACGATCTACCCGCGGGGCTTTGCGCCGGTGGGTTTGTGGTAGTCCAACTCCAGCCGGCGGCCGCCCTTGCTGAACCGGATGTTCGTCATGTACGCACGGATCAGCATCAGCCCGCGCCCGCTGGTGGCCTCGAGGTTCTCGTCCAGGGTGGGGTCGGCGATCGAGGTGGGGTCGAACCCCCCGCCGCGGTCCTCGATGGCGAACGTCGCGTGGTTGGGATCGACGCTGAACTCCACGGCGATGGGCGTTGCGGCGGGCAGGCCCCGGTGCCCGTGCTGGAAGGCGTTGGACAGGGCCTCGTGCAGGGCGAGGCGCACCGCGAACAGCGACGCCTTGGGGTAGCCATGGTGCTCCATCGCCGCGGCGACGCGGCGCTGGAACGACTCCAGCGCCTCGTGCTCGTTGACGAGGTCCAGGCGTGCGGAGGATCCCGGGTCGGCGGCGGGCATCGGGGGGCTCAGTCGAAGCTCTTGACCGCCTCGTCCGTGCTCTCGTGGATCTGGAACAGCTTGTTGAGGCGTGTGATGACGAACACCTCGTAGATCTGGGGGTCGATGTTCGCCAGGCGAAGCTGCCCGGACTTGCCCTTGACCTTGTTGTTGATGCTGATGAGGCGCCCCAGGGCCGCGGAGGAGAGGTGGTCCACGTTCGCGAAGCTGATCACGAGGCGCGGGGCGGGGTGGGCGTCGATGAGGACCTCGATCTCCTCGCCGATGGCCTGGATGTTGGCCTCGTCGAGGATATTGCGATCGACGAACTCGACGATGGTCGCCTCGTGCTGGCGCTTGACCCGCAGTCTGGAATCGGAGCCCGCCATGGTGGGTGAACCTCCAGGGCCCGCGACCCCCGGCGGGGGACGGGCGTGAGGGGAGGATAGGAGGCGCGGGGCGCGCCGGGGCGGGGCCGGACTCCAAGAACAAGGCCCGGGACGCGGGTCCCGGGCCTTGCGAGCGGCTCGCGATGGAGGGGCCGGTCAGCCCCCGAAGCCGGTGCGGATGGACTCGTTGAGCCCGGGGAAGGCCCGCTCCTCTTCCTCGTTCTGGATGATCACCGTGGGCTTGAGCAGGATGAGCAGCGTCTGCTCCTCCTTGCTCTGCACGCGGTTGGTGAAGAAGCGGTTGAGCAGGGGGATCTTGGAGAGCACGGGCACGCCGGCCTCGGACTCCTGCTCGGTGATGAGGCGCTGCCCGCCCAGGAGGATGGTCCCCTGGTCGGGGCAGGAGATCGTGGTCTGGACGCGGGTTACCGTGGACGTGGGCAGCTCGATGAACGACTGCGTGTCCGCGGAGTTCACCAGGCGTCCGCCGGCGACGGCGGTCACCGGCACCTGGCGGATGTTGTCCGTGCGGGCGATGGACGAGTCGAGCGTCAGGGTGACGTATCGACGGTCGGCGCTGACGGTGCCCTCGACGGTCATCACCACGCCCTCGCTGAGGACGTCGACGTCGGGCTGGAAGCCCACGGCGCTCTCGGCGGTCACGGGCTGAAGCTGGGAGATGTACGTGCGCTGGGTGGCGACGTAGAAGTTGGAGATCTGCCCGTTGGTGAGGGTGAGGCGCGGGGCGGTGAGGGTGACGCTGCGCTGGTCGGCCTGGGTGGCCTTGACCAGGAAGTCCACCTGGATGTCGTCCAGGAACTGGCCCGCGACGCCCAGGGCCGGGCCCTGCTGGAGGATGCGGTTGGCGAAGCCGCCGCCGGCGAGGCTCTCGGCGATCCCCAGCGAGTTCTGGGGCGAACCGATGACCGAGAGGGGGCTGGGCAAGGGCGTGCGTGCCGCGGTCAGCGCCGTCAGGTTGTTCTGCGCCGTCCGCCCCGGGATGTCGCGCTGGAGCCCGCCGCCCTGGGTGAAGTTGAACACGTCCGAGCCCTGCAGGTCGGGGCGCGTCGCCCGCAGCGTCCGCACCTGGTTGTTGCGGGCGTTGAAGTACAGGTCGATGTCCACGCCGATCTGCTCGAACCAGTTCTGGTTCACCAGCAGGAAGCGGGTCTCGACGTTGAGCTGCAGCGCCCGGTAGTCGCGCAGCTTCTGGAGCAGGCCCTGGACGGCCCGGTGGTTGGCCGGGGTGTTGGTGATGATCAGGTTGCCCTGGAACTGCTGGATGTACCCGACGTTGCCCCCGTTCTCCTGCCACCCGTCCTTGTCCACGTTGGTGGTGACGATCTTGATGAGCTCGTCGGTGCGCTCCTGGATCGTCGGGCCCTGGTTCTGCTGCTGGTTGCGTCCCGCGTCGCGGAAGGGGCTCTGCCCGCCCCCGCCGCCCTTGCGGCTCTGGAGCGCGGCCTGGAGGTCGAACTCCGGGGCGTTGGTGAAGTTCGTGATGTTGATGAGCAGGTCGCGGATGTCGTAGATCTCCAGGACCTTGTTCTTGTTGATCTGCTCGCGCGACGCGACGGTGAGAACCCCGTCGTACACCGCCCACGCCGCCCCGTTCGTCGGGTCGTCGCTGGCCTTCTCGATCACCCGGTCCAGCACCGTCCGCACGGGCACGTTGGTCAGGTTCAGCGAGATGGTGCGGTCCTTGTCCACGCCCACGGCCTCGAGGCTGGGCCAGTCCACGTCGACGTTGAGCTGGGTGACGGCCTGCACGAACTCGAGCACGTCCTTGAGCGAGTTGTCCTTGAAGGCCACCGGGATCCGCTTGCTCTCGAGGGCCGCCAGCGTGCGCCGGTTCTCGGGCGAGTCCACGAACGCCAGGGGCGAGCCGCGCCGGTTGCTGATGGCCGCCCAGTCGTCGGGGAAGTTGAGCATGTTCTTGGGCGGGACCAGGGCGTCGAAGTTCTCGGCGCGGTTCCGGGCGAAGCCGATGCCCAGCTCGCGCTCGGCGGTGAGCTGGGCGCGGTAGATCTTCGCGTCGGTGATCACGTCGCGCAGGGTCAGGGCCGAGGGATCCAGCGGATCGAGCGACAGGATGTTGTCGATGACCTGCAGGGCCTCGTCGTACTTGAGCTCCATCTGCAGGGCCCGGACGCGCAGCAGGCTCTCGCGGATCTTCCGCTCCTTGGTCTGCTGGTAGGTCAGCTTGCGTTCCTCTTCCAGACGCTGCAACTCGCGGGTGCGCTCGTCCACGCGGACGATCCGGATCTGCTCGTCGCGCTGCTGGATCTTGGCCAGCAGGTCCTTCTGGCGACCGGCCAGCTGCTGGTACTCCGCCTCCCCGAAGGCCTTGTGCGACTGGTTCAGGCGCACCATCGCCTGGGCCGCCTTGTTGCGGGCCTCGTCCAGGGCCCCGGTATCGAGCAGGCGTTCCCCGTCCGTCATCAGCTGCTCGAACTCCGCCTTGGCGTTGCTGCGGATCATCTCGCTGGCCGCCGCGTAATCCCCCAGGACTTCACTCCCGGCCCCGCGCCCGAGCTGGACGCGGCACTCGGCGATGCGGTTGTCCACCAGCTGGGCCTGGTCCGGCTCGAGCAGGTCGCGGAACTCGCCCTTGATGCGCTGGTACTTGGCCAGGGCCTCATTGAGCCGGCGATCGTTGAACGCCAGCTCCGCCTCGGCCAGCGTCGCCTGCAGCTCGACCTTGCGCGAGGCCAGGATGACCTGGTCCGCCGAGGGCTGGGCCGACGGCTGCGGCGCGGGCTCGGTCGGAGGGGCCGGCTGCTCCGTCGGGGGAGCCGGCTGCTCGTCGACCGGGGGCTCGGCGGGCGGCGGCTCGGCCGGGGGCTTGGGCTGACGCTCCTTGATCTCGCCGGGCTGGTCGTCGGCGAGCATCGCCGCCGACGCCTGCTGACGCGATTCGGCGATCTCCACCAGGCGCACCTGGAAGGAGGCCAGCTTCTCGCCCTGGTTTGCGTCCAGGTCCAGCCCCGCGCGAGTGAGCGTGTTCACGGCCGAGCGGCACTCGTCGAAGCGGCCGCTCTCGTACGCCGCCCCGGCCGACGCCAGCATCGCCTCCACCTGCCCTTGCAGGGCCTGGCGAAGCGTCCGGACCCCGTCCAGGACCCCGCGGGCGCGCCCGGATTGCTCGTTGGTGGCCTTGGGCGCGTCGAGGATGCCCTGGGCCAGGCGCTGGGCCGTCACCAGGTCCTCTGACTCCAGCGCCAGCTGGGCCGTTTGCAGCGATGACTCGATGGGCCCGAGCTTCTCGATGGCCCGCGCCGCCCGCGACAGCAACGCCGTCGCACGGTCACGCTCCTTGTCCGATAGCCCCGGCTGGCGCACCAGGCCCGAGAGCAAGTCCTTGGCCTGCACCGCCTTGCCCTCCGCGAGGAGGTCGGCGGCCCGGTCCAGGCGTTCGGCCTCGCCGGGAGCGGGGACCGCGTCGGGCGCGGGCTCACCCGCCCGAGCCTCCAGCGCGTAGGCGCTGCCCAGGAGTCCCGCGGTGGCGATGAGGGTCGTGATCGAGAACGGCGTCTTCATGGTCGTCTCCGAACGCTTGCGGTTCCGAGGCCCCGCGTCCTCGGATCGCGTCGCGGCTGGGAGGGCTCCCGCCGCTCTGGGGGCTGGTCATGCCGGATTCTGCGTCAGGCCCGGCCGTGTTGGGCACGATCCGTCGCGCCATGCCCGCGGCACGGCGCCGGTCGCGCACCGGGCGGCTCCCCCGGATGGGCGCGCCGCTGGCGCGCCGTTCCGCGAGGGGCAGGTTCCGCGAGCCGCCGGCTCGCTTCCCTGCGCCGAGTCGATATGCGCCTCGACCCGGACCGGTTCCGGTTTAGGTTTGGAAGATACCCCGCCCGACGCCCCATTGCAAACGCGCCCGCCCTGTCGGTTCGGGCTTTGCCTTCCTAGCCGATCCAGCGCACCCGCAACACGCGCCCCCCAGCCTCCGAACCCTCCTCGGGCATTTCCGCGGCGGACGCCCCCTCCGGCGAGGCGCTTTCCTTCGCCCGCCCACCGGACGCCTTCCGACCCTTCTTGGACCCCTTCCTCCGGCCCTCCCCGGACCCGAGCAAACCCCGAAGCGTCTCCCTGCCCAGCCGCTCCGCAGAGATCACCGTCGCGTCCTCGTACTTGTCCTCCAGCTTGTCCCTCGCCCGGAGCCCGTCGGCGGCCTCGAACGCCGTTTCTTCGGCCTGGCGCAGGCAGTCCGCCTCGAGCAGGACCTCGGCGTACCGGCGCGGCGACTCATCCTGGTCGGTCGGCTCGCAGCGCACGACGCAGCGCCAGGGGGTTACCCCGAGGTCCTTCCCTTCTTCGTCCAGGTTTGTCTCCGGGTCGACGTTCATCACGAGCCGCCAGTCGTCGCGCAGGTGTTCGAGGATCTCCTCGGGACCGAGCAGTTGCGGGGCGTCGTCGGGCACCATCAGCACCGAGCGGTGCTCGTGGGCGGTGCCATCGGCGCCCACCGGCTCGCGCCCGGGCGCCGAGGCCTCCAGGTCGAAGGCCTCCAGGAGTTTCTCGAGTTTGTCCTTCCTCGCCGCATCCACCCGCACGGTCACGATCTTGTGCTCGTCGACGAACACGTAGAAGAACGGGGCCTCGCACATGGCCCCGAACCCGCACATCCCGTCCTCGAACAGGAAGTCCTTGTACCGCGTCACGTTGTCCAGAAACCGGTCCGTGCCCACCAGCTCGTAGCTGATGTACGGGTCGATCTCCCGGTACGCGTCGTGCCCCAGGATGTCCAGGATCGGGTAGACCCGCGACGGCATCATCGAGAACAACTGGCGGCACAGCGCCGGGACCTTTTCCGCCGACAGCACGATGTCGAACACGTACCGGTCGGGCCACTCCTCCCAGTCGGCCTCCCCGCTCCCGCCGTCGGCCGGCTCGAACTCCATCACGTATCCCGCGCGGGGGGTCAGCTCCTCGACCGGGTAGACCCCCAGCGGGAACCGAAACGTGCCCTTCACGTTGCGGGTGATGGACGGATCGGCCTGGCAGGTGGTGAGGGGCATGGTCGGGTGCGGGCTCCTGACGAGTGCTTGGTGCCCCCGAGTCTATATCCTGTAGGAGCATGGACGCCGCTCCTCTCAAAGTCCTCGCCGTCGCCGTGGGCAACACCCGCACACGAGTCGCCCGGTTCTCGGGGCGACCCATGTCGGGCGAGTCCCAGGCCCTCCCCAGCACCGACGCCCCGGGCCTGGTCCGCGCCATCCAAGCCCTGGCCAAGGGTGAAGAGCTGGTGGTCATCTCCAGCGTCAACGAGCCGGCCGCCGCGGCCCTGGAGCGCGAGCTGCGCCCCGCCTTCCCCGAGCGGGTCTACCGCTTCGGGCGCGACCTGGAAATCCCCATCGCCAACGCGCTCACCGACGATTCCACCGTCGGCCAGGACAGGCTCCTGTGTGCCATCGGCGCCTCCGTGCGCGCCGAGCAGGCCTGCGTGGTCGTCGACGCGGGCACCGCCATCACCGTCGACTTCGTCGATGGCGAGGGCACGTTCCAGGGCGGCGTCATCGCCCCGGGCGTGCAGATGATGCTCGACGCCCTGCACGCCCGCACCGCGGCGCTGCCCCAGATCAAGTTCGCGCTGCCCGACGCCGCCCTGGGGCCCTTCGGAAAGGACTCGCCCCACGCCATGCGACTGGGCGTGCTCAACGCCGCGCGCGGGCTCGTGCGCCACACCATCGAGCAGTACGCCCAGGTCTTCGGGGGCTACCCGCAGATCGTCGCGACGGGGGGCGACGCGCTCGCCCTGTTCGAGCACGACGACCTGGTTGAGCACATCGTTCCCGACCTGCAGCTCATCGGGATCGCCGAGGCCTGCGCCCGCGTCCTGGAAGGGGACGGGGCCCCGCGTCCCAAGCCCGCCCGACGCCCCAGCCCCCTCGACGATGACGACTCCTGGTCCGAATCCTGAGGCCCGCTGGCGCCTGCTCACGCCCGCGGGTGTGCCCGGCGCCGTCGCCATCCTCGCCCTCGAGGGCGATGTCGATCGCGCCCTGGGGCTGCTGGGTCTGCCCGCTCTGCGCGTGGGCGAGGTGCGCGTGGTGGACCTCGCCGGGCAGGACCGAGGCGTCGCCGCCCGGGTCGCCCGCGATCGCCTGCGTCTGATGCCCCACGGCGGCGTGGCGGTGGTGCGTGCCGTCACCGAGGCGCTCACCAGGGCCGGGATCGCCGAGGCGGTCCTCGGTTCCTTCGCGGCGTGTGCACCGCGAACGCTCGACGAAATCGAGGATCGGCTCGCCGAGACGCTGGCCCTGGCCGCCAGCCCGCTGGCCATCGACCTGCTGCTCGACCAGCCGCGCCGCTGGCGTGAATCGGTGGCCAGCGCCGGGCCAGGTGCGTTCGACGCGCCCCCGACCCCGGCACGGGCCGCCCGCGAGGCGGTGCTGCGCCGGCTCGTGCACCCGCCGCTCGTGGTTGCCCTGGGCCCGCCCAACATCGGCAAGTCCACGCTGGTGAACGCCCTGGCCGGGCGTGGCGTGGCGGTGGTCGCCGACGAGCCGGGTACCACCCGCGACCACGTGGGCGTGCGCCTGGACCTGGCGGGGCTGGTGGTGCGCTACGCCGACACGCCCGGGGTGCGTGCGACGCCCGACGAGCTGGAAAGGGAGGCCATCGCCGGAGCGCTGGCGCTGGTCTCCGAGGCCGACCTGGTGCTGCGCCTGGGTGACGCGACCCAACCCCCCCCCGAGGGCGATTGGGTGCGGGCGATGGCTCCCGGGGCGATCCAGGTCGCGGCCTCGCTGCGCCGCGACCTGGGCGGGCCCGCGTGGCCGGCCGACGCGCGGATCTGCGCGCCCCGCGGCGAGGGCCTGGGCGAGCTGGTTTCGCTGCTGCGCGACGCCCTCCTGCCCCGGGAGCTCCTGACCGACCCCGCGCCCTGGCGGTTCTGGACGTAATCGTCGAACCGGGGGGCGCGAACCTATCATCCCGGCTCGCGGCGGCGCCCGCCGCGACTGGAGCGTCCATGGAAAAGCGACAGTCTCAGGTCCGGGTCGGCGCGGGTCTCGAAGAGTCGAGGTTGAACCAGGAATTCCTGGACTTCCTCCAGAAGTGGTCCACGCCCGCGCTGGTGGTCTTGGCCCTGGCGGCGGGTGGGTACTGGTTCTACAACAAGCGCGTCCAGGACACGGAAAACCGCGACGACGCTGGGTTCCGCGAGCTCGATCAACTCCTGGCCAGCGGCGATCCCAGCCCCGACTCGCTCGAGCAGATCGCCCGCGAGTACCCCAAGACCGGGACCGTCGCCGCGCGCGCCCGCCTCGAGGCCGCCGATGCCAAGATGCTCAGCGTGATCACCGGAACGCGCCCCGGGGCCAAGCTCAAGACCGACGGGACGCTCGAAGATCGCGGCGTGGTGATCGGCAAGCTCGCGCCGGACGGCGTCTTCACGGTGAAGGGCGGGCGCCACACGCTCGTGATGAAGCCGGACGGCTCCGTCCACGTGAGCGCCGGGTTCGACATCCAGATTGACAAGGA
>JBGAOG010000079.1:0-14864 GCA_044221985.1 Phycisphaerales bacterium | reverse complement strand
GGAAGAAGGTCGGGGGCGCGTGGAAGACGGTCTCGCCCGAAGTCGAGGCCATGCTCGCCAACCCGCAGGTCGCCGCACAGATGGGCATGGCCAAGAAGCTCTACCCGGCGATGGGCAAGGTCATGGAGGAGCTGGCCGCCGACGTCAAGGCCGGCAAGATCACCGACGCGAATGCCGTCACGCAGGCCTTCCAGGCCAAGCTCATGCCTCTGATGCAGGAGATGATGGGGCCCGGCGCCAAGGGTCCGAAGTAATCCCCGGGTGCGGCGGGGTTCCCACCGCTCAGGCCAATCGATGGAGCGAAACGCCACCCCATGACGAGTGTTCATGTCCCCGGAACGCCGGTCCTCTCCGGCGTCCGGATGCACCTGCACACGCCCCCGTCGCCGGCCCAGGGCACGGTGGTTTCGACCGCGCGCTGCACCGCGAGCCCCAAGGCCGCGGGCGTCATCCGCCATATCACCTTCGACGTCAGCGGCACCCAGCTCGCCGGCAACATCCGCCCGGGCCAGTCCTTTGGCGTGCTCGCTCCGGGCAAGGACGAGCGCGGGCTCCCCCACAAGCTGCGCCTGTACTCCGTCTCCTCCCCCACCGCTGGCGAGGACGGCCAGGGCAACGTGATCGCCACCACGGTCAAGCGTCTCATCGACGAGCACCACGACACCCACCGGCTGTTCCTGGGCGTGGCGTCGAACTACCTCTGCGACCTGGCGGTGGGCGACAAGGTCCAGCTCACCGGGCCCAGCGGAAAGCGATTCGTCCTCCCAGCGGATCCCTCGGCCCACGACTACCTCTTTTTCGCCACCGGCACGGGCATCGCGCCCTTCCGGGGGATGCTGATGGACCTGTACTCCCGCCCCGGCCCCGGCGCGCCCCGATCCGTCCTGCTCCTGGGTTCTCCCTACGCCAGTGACTTGCCCTACGACCGCCAATTCCGGGAACTCGCCGCTGCCCAGCCCGGGTTCCGGTACCTTCCCACGCTCTCGAGGGAGCGTCGCCCCGACGGGCAGCCCGGGCTGTATGTGCAGGACCAATTGACGCTGCGGCGCGAGGAATTCTCGGCCTTGCTGGGCTCGGAGCGCACCCTGATCTACGTTTGCGGCATCGCGGGGATGGAGTTGGGCATCTTCCAGGCGATCTGGAGGCTGCCCGAGGACGTGCGGCGTCAGTACCTGGACGTGGACCCCCAGTTCGCGGGCGACTCCCGCGATTGGACCCGCAAGTTGATCTCCAAGGAGGTCCGCCACACCAGGCGGGTGTTTCTGGAGGTGTACTAACAGGACCTGCGCGGGCCGTTGGACGCCGAACCGGGTATTCTTACGGTCCCGAGGGGGGCGGCCCCGCCCGCCCCTGCCCCGGCTCGTGAATGATCGAAAGGAAGGCGGCGTTGATTCGTCGAGGCGTTCGTGCGATCAAGGTCTTGATGCCCGCCTTGGCCCTGCTGGGGCTGGGGGTGCTGGCCGCGCCCGCCCGAGCCCAGATCGGGGGCGACCTGCCCACGGGCATCGTGCAAGCCGACGGTCTGGATGACGCCGCCAAGGCCAGCCTGGAGAAGTACATCCAGGACCGAAAGGACGGGCTGTCCAAGGACGCGGACGACGAAGTGCAGAAAGCCCGCGAGGCCCTGATCGAGCCGCTCGTTCGGGCCGGCGTCCGCCCCTCCCCGGCGTTTCGATTGGCCTACGCCCCCGCCATCGAGCCGGTGCTTCGGGCCCAGCTCCAGGACAAGGTCCCGGACATGCGGGCGATCAACGCCCTCGTGATCGCGGGCCAGCTCGGAACCCAGCAAGGGGCCGACTTGCTCCAGCTCGGAATGCGCTCCAAGTCCGTGTCGGTCCGATACGCGGCGGCGGCGGGGCTCGCCAACACGCTGGTGCTGGCGCGAGGGGACATCCCGGCGATTCGCCCCGAGGCCGTCGAAGCTCTGGCGGCGTCGCTCGAGCGGCTCATTGCGAGCGAGCCGGACACGAAGGTGCTCGGGGCCCTGGTCCGGGCCGCGGGCGAGGGCCTGAAGATCGCCCGCCCGCCGGAGGTGGCTCGGATCTCGGGCGAGGGCGCGTGCCGCGGGCTGATGGCCCGCAAGAGCATGTCCGCCAAGACCCCCATGGACGATGCCGAGTCGCAGGCGCTCCTCGCGTGCCTGGCCCACCTCCGCGACCTCGCGGGCGGACGACTTCCCACGCAGCCGGGGGACACGACGCTCAAGGCGGCGGCCCAGCTCTCGGCCCAGTTCCTCAACCAGGCGGGGCTGGTGTTGCAGTCCAACGCGATGTCCAGCGCGGTCCAGCGAGACGCCTACGGGCGTCTGAGCGAGGCGGCGGTAGCCCTGGTCAACGTCTGTGGTCAGAGGCTCGACTCGGCGGGCTTCAAGGCCGCGCCCGTGGAACTGGGCAAGAAACTCAGGGTGGGCAACGCCCGCGCCGACGGGGAGTTCCTGAACGAGGCCAAGGGCGTGATCGACTCCGTCGCCCGCCCGCCGTTCAAGTAGCCGCCCCCGCCCGGGGGGTCGCCTCGGAGGGCACGCCGAGTCAGGGGGCCGCCGTGCTGAAGCTGCTGGGTCCCTTCCTGCTGCTGATCTCGCTGGTGGCGGCGTCGGTGCTGACGGATCGTCCGGCGCCGCGGGCGGACTTCGCATTCTGCAACGCGGCGGACGTGACGACGCTCGACTTTGCGCGCATGTCGTGGATGCAGGACCTGCGAGTCTCGCGGATCCTGTTCGAGGGCCTGACTCGCAACGACGTGCTCTCGTTGGATTTCGCGCCCGCCCCCGCCGCGGCCGAACGCTGGGAGATCTCGCCCGATGGACGGACCTACACGTTCCACCTCCGCGCGGGCCTGGCGTGGTCCAACGGCGAGCCGCTTCGGGCGGAGGACTTCCGGTTCTCATGGCGGCGGCTGATGCTCCCGGACTTCGCGGCCGACTACACCGGGTTCTTCATGGCCATCGAGGGGGCGCCGGAGTTCTTCGCGTTCCGCAAGGACCAGCTTCGCCAGGGCGCGTTGCGCCTGGCGGGAATCGCCGACCAGGGCGTGCGCGCGCGGGAGGCCGCCGGGCTCTGGGAGCAAGCCCAGAGGAAGTTCGACGAACTGGTGGGCGTGTCGGCGCCCGATGAGCGGACGCTGGTGGTGCGCCTGCGCCGTCCCGTGGCGTACTTCCTGGACTTCACGAGCTTCCCCATCTTCTACCCCGTCTACCCGCCGCTGGTTCGCGCGCACGAGCGCGTGGACCCCGGCACCGGGGCCATCCTGATCGACGCGGACTGGACCAAGCCCCCGAAGCTGATTTCCAACGGCCCCTTCAGGCTCCAGTCGTGGCGGTTCAAACGGGAGATGCGGTTCGTGCGCAACGCGCACTACTGGAACCAGGGCGAGGTCAGGCTCGACGCGATGTCGATCCCCTCGATCGACGATCCCAACGCCCAGATCCTGGCGTTCCGCACCGGGGCCCTGGACTGGCTCAGCGACGCCACGCCCGGGTACGTGAGCGAGATGCTGGCGCAGAAGAGGGCGTTCATCGATGAGCACCGCGCCGAGTACGACCGCCTCCGGGGCGAGGGCTGGGACGACGCCGAGATCGCTCGGCGCCTGCCCGACGACCCGCGGAATCACATCCACGCGTTCCCGGCCTTCGGGACGTACTTCTGGAACTTCAACTGCACGGCGTCGCTCCCCGACGGGCGCGCCAACCCCTTCGCCGACGCTCGAGTCCGTCGCGCGTTCAGCATGGCGGTGGACAAGCGGACCCTGGTGGATCTGGTTCGCAGGCGCTGGGAGCCCGTGGCCGGATCGCTGATCCCGCCGGGCTCGATCCCGGGCTATGACCCGCCGGCGGGGCTGCCCTTCGACCCCGCGGCGGCCCGCGACCTGCTGGCCCAGGCGGGGTTTGCCGGCGGGGCGGGCTTCGTGACGGTGGAGCTCCTGTTCAATCCCGACAGCGGGCACGAGGTGATCGCCCAGTTCCTGGCCCGCTGCTGGCAGGAGAACCTGGGCGTCTCGTGCCGCCTGGTCTCCAAGGAGCTGGCCATCACCCGCGAGGAGATCAAGGGCACGCGGTTCATCACGTCGCGCGGGTCGTGGTACGGCGACTACGGCGATCCGCTGACGTTCCTCGACCTGCACCGCACGGGCGACGGGAACAACGACCGGCGGTATTCCAACCCCGGCTACGACGCGCTGCTGGAACGGGCCCAGGACACTCCCGACCGGGCCGGGCGCCTGGCGATCCTGCGCCAGGCCGAGGAGATGATCGTGCAGCGCGAGGCGCCCGTGCTCCCGCTGTTCCACTACGTCAACCACGAGCTGTTCAACGCGCACAAGGTCACGGGCATCACGTCGCACCCGCGCTCGGAGCAGGCGCTGCAATTCGTCGAGATCCTCGGCGACGGGAAGGGAACGGAGACGCCGCGAGTCATGGAACGCCGCACGCCGGCGGGCGGGAGCACGCCATGATGGGCCTGATCGCGCGCCGGCTGGTGCAACTGCCCATCATCCTGGGGGTGATCTTCACCCTCACGCTGGCGCTGGCGTGGGCGATCCCGGGCAACCCGCTCGAGAACCCCGAGGGGCGCCGCCCCGACGCGGAGATCGCCCAGGCGATGCGCCGCCAGTACAACCTGGACAGCTTCTGGACGTTCTACGGGTCGTACCTCGACAGCGCCTCGGGCGTGCGCTACGCGCGCACGCGATGGACCTCGCCCGCGAGCGCCGCCTCCGGCCCCGTCTTCGACCTTGGCCCATCGCTCAAGTACCGCGACCGGCGCGTCAACGAGATCATCGCGGGGAGCCTGCCCGTGTCTCTGACCGTCGGCGCGGCCGCCATGCTCCTGGCCCTGGGGCTGGGCGTGCTGGGGGGCGTCGTGGGCGCCGCGCGCCCCAACAGCGTGCTCGACCTGCTCACCCTGGGCATCGCGCTGGTGGGCATCAGCCTGCCCGGGTTCGTCATCGGGACGCTGCTGCTGCTGGTCTTCGGGGTGTGGCTAGCGTGGTTCCCGGTGGGCGAATGGGGGACGCCCAGGGCGCTCGTGCTCCCCGCGCTGACGCTGAGCCTGCCCTTCGCGGCGTACATCGCACGCCTGACGCGCATGGGCATGATCGAGGCCATGGGCGCCGACTACGTGCGCACCGCCCGGGCCAAGGGCGTGCCCGAGTCGCGGATCCTGCTGCGCCACGCGCTCAAGAACGCGTTCCTGCCGGTGCTGAGCTACCTGGGCCCGGCGTGTGCGCTGGCCTTCACCGGCTCGTTCGTCGTGGAGCGCGTGTTCAGCGTGCCGGGCATGGGGCAGCACTTCGTCAACGCCGTGCGAAACAAGGACTTGTTCCTGATCATCGGCGTGGTGCTCGTGTACGCGACGATGCTGGTGCTGCTCAACCTGCTGGTGGACGTGCTCTATCGCTGGGTGGACCCGCGGATCGAATGAAGGACCGCCCCGCGTGCCAGAAACGCTGGGCACGCCTGGAACCGCGGACCGCTCGGCCATAAAATAAGGTGGGATTGTTAGGAGGTACTAGCCATGATGACCGCCGAAGACACCCTGCGAAGGGACGTTGACGCGCTCAAGGCCGACTTCGCGACGCTCCGCACCGACATCAAGGAACTGGGGCGAGACATGGCCTCAACCGCCCGCACGGGCACGGACGCCGCCAAGGAACGGATGAAGGCCGCCATGGACACCGCCGTGGCCAGGGGAGAAGCGGCCGCGAAGAAGGTGGAGCACACGATCGGGGAGCACCCGTTCTCGAGCGTAGCGGTGGCCTTTGGAGCGGGGCTGCTGCTCGGGGCGCTGATTCGCGGCAGCAAATAGGGCCGACCGATGTTCAAGGCCGCGGGCGAGTTCGTGATCAAGGTAGCGGAGTTGGTCGAGGCCGAGGGTCGCCAGCTTCGCGCGATCTCGGCGCGGTTCGGCGTGGGGCTGGCGCTGGTGCTGATGGCGAGCCTGCTGGCCGTGGCGGGGTCTGGCCTGGTGCTGTACGCGCTCTTCGCGTTCCTCACGCCGCTGGTGGGAGCGGCTTTGGCAGCGCTGATCACCGGGGCGGGGACCCTGGGGGCCGCGGGCCTGCTGGCCCTGGCGGGCGCGTCGGCGATGAAGGGTGGGCGGGGCGAGCCATGAGCATCGGGCGAATCGTGAGCGTGGCGGAGGCCAAGGCGGCGCTGCGGGCAACCGCGGCGACCGCCGATGACACGACCTTCCGCCCGCTCGCGGTTCGTGTGAGCGTGGCGGCGTTGGGGCTGGGGATCGGGGCCTCACTGCTGTCGGGGGGCGGGCTGAAGGGGCTGGGGCGGGCGGCGGACGCGATGCTGCGGCTGGCCCCGGCGCTGATGCGGCTTCTGTGACGCGCGCGGGGCGTGACCGCGTGAGGCGATAGCCGGGGATGCGCCAACGAAAAACCGGCCGTCCCAGGGGGGCGGCCGGTCCTACGTTGCCAACTCGTTGGTCGTAGCGGGCTGCGCAGCAGCTCCGTCGAGCTGCGTCAGACGCGCAACCCTCTCGTACAGTCATTCAGCACTGGACCACCTCCTTCCGAAAGAGCCTCTCCAGCCGTCGCGGGGTGTACCCCACCCGCCGCCGGACTCTTTCCCCGCGCGCCGTCGCGTCGCGGGCTCATCGCCCGTGGGGCCCGAGCCCCGCGGTCGTCGGCCTTGCTCCATGGCCCTCGTTGCCTCGGCCATTTCACGCCGCCGATGCTCTCAGTATCGTCAATTCGGTACGGCGTTGCAAGAGAATCGGATCACGCCAAGCGCAGGAATCCGCGCGAAAACGCGGGAAGGACGCTGGAATGCCCCGGTTCTCGGGCCGATGAGACCAGGGCCCACCGCCCGGGAGAAACTCCCGAGGCGGCGTAGAGTGGGCGGCGCCATGAAGACCGAGATCAAGCTCGACATCCAGGCCCAGCCCAACGACGAGGCCTGCGGGCCCACGTGCCTGCACGCGCTGTACCGATTCCACGGCGTGGAGAACATCCCGCTCGAGCGGATCATCCGCGAGGTCGGGCGGCTGCGCTCGGGGGGCACCCTGGCGGAGATGCTGGCGGTGCACGCGCTGCGCCACGGGTTCGAGGCGACGATCTACACGTACCACCTGCACGTCTTCGACCCGACGTGGTTCGCCGACGACGGGTTCGCCCACGACCCCGCGAACCTGGCGTTCCGCCTCAGCGAGCAACTGCGGTACAAGAAGAACAACCGACGCCTGCGCCACGCGACCAAGGCCCTGCGCGAGTTCCTGGCCCTGGGGGGCCAGCTCAAGCTCGAAGACCTGACACCCCGGCTCATCACGCGGTACCTCAACGAGGGCGTGCCGATCCTGACGGGGCTCAGCTCCACGTACCTCTACCGGCACGCCCGCGAGCTCTCGCCCCAGAACACGCCCGACGACATCCGCGGCGAGCCGCAGGGGCACTTCGTGATGCTGGTGGGGTATGACCCGGACCGGCGCGAGGTTCTGGTGGCCGACCCGCTGGACGAGAACCCCCCGTTCTACACCAACAAGTACCGGCTCGACATCGACCGCCTGGTGAACGCGATCCTGCTGGGGGCCTTCACGCAGGACGCCAACCTGCTGATCGTCCGCCCCCGCGCCGCGGAACCGGGCGCCACCGAGCCCGTCCCCGTGCCCCGCAAGAAACCCCGGACCCGGCGTGCCCCCAAGGCCCGCCCGGCGCCCGAGGGCGAGGGCCCCGCCTAGTCCGCGCGGGAGCGCTCCCGGTTCGATAGACTGCTGGCGCCCCGCACCGCCCCTCGCGAACCACCCATGTCCTTCCTCATCGTGCTCGACAACCCCAAGGACTGGCCCCTCAACATCGAGGGCATCGACGTGGTTTCGGCGCGCCAGTACCTGGTGGACCCGAGCTTCTCGCAGCGCACCCCGGCCAAGGTGTTCAACCTCTGCAAGAGCTACCGGTACCAGAGCCTGGGGTACTACGTCTCGCTGCTGGCGGCGGCCCGCGGGCACAAGCCCCTCCCGGACATCTCGACCATCCAGGACCTCAAGCTCAGCGAGCTGGTCCGCTCGGCGGGCGAGGAGATCGACCAGCTCATCCAGGCCTCGCTCAAGGGCGTGGAGGAGGACGAGTTCACGCTCTCGGTGTACTTCGGGCAGAACATCGAGGAGGAATACAACAAGCTGGCCCTGGCGCTGTTCAACCAGTTCCCCGCGCCGTTCCTGCGCGCCGAGTTCAAACGCGAGAAGGGGCGCTGGCGCCTCGAGTCCATCCGCCCCATCGCCGCCAGCGAGATCCCCACCGACCACTTCCTCTTCGTGCTCAACTGCGCCACGAGCTACTTCACGCGCCCCCACCGTCGCAAGAGCCGCCAGGAAGCCCGCTACGACCTGGCGATCCTGTACGACCCCGAAGACAAGACCCCCCCCAGCGACGCCAGGGCGATCAAGAGATTCACCAAGGCCGCGGAGAGCATGGGCTTCGAGGTGGAGATCGTGACGCACGACGACTACGGCCGCCTCGCCGAGTTCGACGCCCTCTTCATCCGCTCGACCACGTCCGTCAACCACTTCACGTTCCGTTTCGCCAAGCGCGCCGAGGCCGAGGGGCTGGTCGTCATCGACGACCCCGAGTCCATCATCCGCTGCACGAACAAGGTGTACCTGGCCGAGCTGCTGCAGCACCACCGCATCGCCGCGCCCCCCACGCTGATCCTGCACAAGCAGAACTGGGAGTCGGCCCCGGACATCCTGGGCCTGCCCCTCGTCCTCAAGCAGCCCGACAGCTCATTCTCCCTGGGCGTGATCAAGACCAGGACGCGCGAGGAATACACCGCCGAGTGCGAGCGCCTGTTCAAGATCTCCGACCTGCTGCTGGCCCAGGCGTTCCTGCCCACCGACTACGACTGGCGCATCGGGCTGATCGACCGCGAGCCGCTCTTCTGCTGCAAGTACTACATGGCCAAGGGGCACTGGCAGATCCACGACAAGAACCAGACCGGCGACAGCAGCTTCGGCACCACCGAGACCTGGCCCCTCGCCGCCTGCCCGCCCGAGGTCCTCAAGGCCGCCATCCGCGTGGCCAACCTGGTCGGCGACGGCCTCTACGGCGTGGATGTCAAGGAGATCAACGGCAAGCCCCACGTCATCGAGGTCAACGATAACCCCAACATCGACGCGGGCACCGAGGACGAGATCCTGGGCGAGGAGCTGTACCTGCGGATCATGCGGGTGTTCCTGAAGCGCCTGGAGAGCCGCGGGAGGTAGCCCGGGGCGCCTACCACGCCTCACCCGCCCAATTGACGAGCTTGCGCCCATGCCAGGTCATCGAGCCGGGCTCGCACTCGCGCGACGTGGTCGCGTGCGCGTCCAGATAGGCCACGTTGGAATACCCGTCGTGCGCGGTCCTCTCGCCCGGGAAGAAGACGGCCTGCTGGGTGGCGTCATCCTGGTCGCAGTCGGGCGGGGCGTCCACGGTGCCGTAGGGCGCGGCGTACAGGTTCGGCTGGTTGCAGTCGCCCAGGAGCACGAACTGCGTCGAGTACTCGACGTCCGCGCCCCGGAGGCTGGAGTAGGAGCGATACGTCAATCGCCACGAGTACCTCGCCTGCATGAAGTACGCGAAGGGCGCCAGCGCTCGCGGGCGGGCCGGGTCCGCGTAGGCCGCCGTGGTCTCCAGGTACGCGTAGAGCAGCTCGGTCCACGCGGGCCCCACGGTGTCGATGGAGGGCGGCGTCGGCGTCGCCTGGGCCTCCCACAGGTGCCACCCCGACCAGTGCGGGTATCGGTCCCGGTTGGCGGCGGCGTACATCCCCATCGCCTGCGCCAGGCTGCGCACGTTTCCCAGGCACGCGGCGGTGCGGGCCGCCGAGCGGGCCCGGCCCAGCGATGGCAGCAGCAGGCCGATCAGCAGGGCGATGATCGCGATGACCACCAGCAACTCGATCAGCGTGAACGCGCGATGCATCGGGCGGAGCCTCCCCAACTGGCGGCCATGCTACCACGCCTCGGGCGATGCGCCAATCCCCAAGCCCGGGTCGGGCGATACTGTTGGGACGATCCGACCCGCGCCGCGGGTTTGGCCTTTGAGGAGGACGCCATGCGATTGCTCCGCTGCCCGCTCGCCGTGCTGTGCCTGGGTATCGCCGCGCCCGCGGTGATCGGAACCTCCTCCACCGCGCGGGCGTCGCATCGCGAGCCCGACGCCAAGGCCATCCTGGGCGAAGCGGGCCTGGCGATGGCGAAGATCCAGGCGCTTTCCTACGACGCCGCGGCCAGGGCCGAGGGCCCCCTGGCCACCGGAACGCCCGTGCACACCACCAGCGTGAGCATGGTCCGGGCCGAGGCGGGCGGGTGGAAGGTCGGGCTCACGGGGAGCGTGCAGAGCGCGGGCCAGGGTGCCAAGGCGCCGACGTCCCTGACGCTGGGCTACGACGGCGCCACGGCGTGGGCGCTTCGCGAGGTGGACAAGGTCGCGTATAGCGAGTCCATCCGCAGCGACGCCGACGTCGAGCGCTTCTTCCGGCGCAACAGCGCGGGCCCGGGCGTGCTGTGGGAGATAATGGACGACAAGGCCCTGGCGGCCCAGGCCACGGGTGCCACGCTCGACGCACCGGGCAGCGCCGCGGGCGTGGAGTGCCACGTCGTCAAGCTGGGCGGTGAGAAGGACGAGGAGGGCAACAGCGTCTCCAAGCGGCTCTTCATCGCCAAGGGCGACCACCTCCCCCGCCGCGTCGAGCGCATCCGCGAGGTCAAGGACGTGGACGGGACCGTCAAGACGCTCGTCCGCGCCACCGAGATCACCAACCTCAAGCTCGACGACGCCGCGGCCACGGGCACGTTCACGCTGAGCGTTCCCGAAGGCTACACGATCCGCACGGGGACCACGCGCGAGCGCGCCAACCCGCTCAGCGGCCCGAGCGCCAAGGACAAGCCCGCCGCCGGGAGCGACGCCAAGCCCGGCTCGCCCGCCACCGAGGCTCCGGACTTCACCCTCAAGGACCCCGACGGGCGCGAGGTCACGCTCTCCAAGCTCAAGGGCAGCGTCGTGGTCCTCGACTTCTGGGCCACGTGGTGCAAGCCCTGCACCATGGCCATGCCCAGCGTCCAAAGGACCTGGGAGAAGTACAAGGACAAGGGCGTGCTCGTCTTCGGCGTCAACTGCTGGGAGGAGGACCCCCAGAAGGCCGTGGATTACAAGCACGAGAAAAAGTACACCTACGCCCTGCTCCTGCGGGGAGACGACGCGGCCAAGCGCTACGGCCTGTCGGGCATCCCCGCCTTCTTCGTGATCGGCAAGGACGGGAAGGTCGTCGAGCGCATCAGCGGCTTTGGCCCCACGCTCGAGTCCCAACTCGGGAAGGCCATCGACAAGGCACTCGCCAGCGAGGAGCCCAAGCCAGGCGAGCCCAGGAAGGACGGGGCGATGAAGGACGAGCCGAAAAAGTAGCTTCCCCGCGCCGAGCAAGGCTCCCCGCAAGGTCCGCGGCCCAGGCGCCCGCATCCTCGGCCCATCGCGGGTGCCTCCGTCCCGCTACTTGCGTGCCTTCCACGCCGCCAGCATTTCCTTCTCGCGCTCGGGGGTCAGGCTGAACCGGGCCACGCCCTTCTGGGTCGCCTCCGGCAGCGAGTCGTGCCACGCCAGCGTGGCGTGGGTCGTGTCGGAGAGCGATCGGAACGTCAGCCCCTTGGCCAAGGCCCGCGTGCAGTCGGTGCGGTGCATCCCGCCCTGGGCGTCGGTCGGCGGGACGTAGAGCGGGAAATCGCCGCCCTCGAGCCCGTGCTTTTCGAGGAAGTCCATGTCGGCCCAGGTGAACACCGCGGGCCCGTCCCGGGCCTCGCCCGCGCCGGCGCGGGTCCCTTCCAGGAATCCGCGCATGAACAGCGGCCTGGCCGGCCCGGTGGCGTTGAAGACGCCGCAGGTGCCCCGCTCGATGCAGCGGCAGACCCAGTCGCCCAGGTCGCGAACGTCGATGATCTGGATGGGGTCCTCGGGCGCTCCGGGCACGAGCATCTCCCCGCCTCGCCTCACGCGCAGGGGCCAGTACAGGAACCGGGCCGACGTGTCGCGCGGGCCCACGATGAATCCGGGGCGGATGTTGGTCACGCGCCCGGGCATCGCGCCCTCGCACGCCGCCTCGCAGGCCGCCTTGCCCGGGCCGTAGTTGGCGAAGTCCTTGCCGAAGTCCTCCGTGGTGGGATCGGAGAGCTGCCCGACGGGCGTGTCTTCCGTGATGGGCTTGGTGGCGTCCGCGTACACGCTGATCGATGAGATGAAGACGTATTGCTTCACGTGCGGGGCGAGCAGTTCGGCCGAGGCCTTGGCCATGCGCGGGAAATACGCGCTGGTGTCGATCACCGCGTCCCATGACTTGCCCTCGAGCTGGAGGAGCCCCTTGGGATTGTCGGCACGCTTCTCGAGGCCCTTGGGGTTCTGCCTGGGGTCGTCCTTCCAGTCCTCGGCGTGCTTCTCGGGGTCGCGATTGCCGTAGAGGACTTCCACGCCCTCGGGCACGGCGCTGGGGCGCCCCGCCTCCTTGCGCATGGTCTCGGTGCGTCCGCGATTGAAGAGCGTGACCTTGTGCCCGCGGGCCAGGGCGGACTCGGTGCAGGCCGGCCCCAGAAAGCCCGTGCCGCCCAGGATGAGGATCCGCAGCGATTTCGGCGTGTCCCCGCCGGCGTCCTTCTCCCCGGGCTGAGCGGCGGGCGGGGCCTGGGGCTGGCGTCCCATGCCCAGGGCCAGGCCGGCCCCGGCGACGAGTGCGGAATGGAGGAATTCGCGGCGATGGAGAGCCATGCTGTGCTCCGTTGTGGGGTGGGACCGGTGCGCTCGCTTCACGGATGCGCCGCGACGGGCGATCCGTCGTCGCGGAACGGTAGACCGCTCCGGAGCGTGCGCCGCACGATGGCGTTGGCGCGACCCCCGCGTCGAAGCCATGGCCCTTCCGCCGCTTACGCCGCGTCCGTGGGATCGCCGTGGCCCGGTGAGTGCGGCGGACGCGGGCGATGGCGGAGGACCTCGCTCCCGATCCACGTCGCCACATCGGCCGCAATCGCCAGGAGAAACAGCACGGCGAACCCCCCGCGATCGCCCTGCCCGCGGCCCGGGCCCAGGGCGTACGCCAGCGTGCTGCACGGCGCAACCCCCAGCCCCAGCAGCGGGAACACCTCGGTGTGGAAGGCCCGCGACAAGGCGTCACCCGACACGTACCACGCGACGAGGGCGGCACGCGGCAGGACATGGGCGAGGACGGCCAGGAGCAGCGGCATCGTACATGCACATGCGCGGGCCCGAGAATGCGGTTCGCTCAGATGACCGATCATCGCGCGTATTTTCGCATGATCGATGGCGCTCCTGGTTGTGGTGCCTCGACGCCGGCCACGGGATGCGGGTGCGCGCCGAGCGTGCCCCGGCCCGCGCCCTCCGACGCCGCTCAGATCACCCGCGTCCGTGCGAGGTCCGCCCCGACCTCGGGGCGCTTGCCAGCCGCGCCGAACCAGCCCAGGCAGAACAGGGGCCAACCCAGGCCCAGCACCACGCCGCAGGCCATCCCCACGGATTGGAAGGGGGAGTTGGCCTGCTGGGCCCACTTGTTGTCAGGGTTGTCGTGGGCCCAGGCCTTGAGGCGCTGCTGCTGCTGGATGCTGAAGTAGATGCCAGGCAGGCTCAGGACGATGCTCAGGATCGCGAAGGCCAGGTGTGCGCCCCGTCCCGAGGCCCTGCGCCGGAGCGTGAGGATCCCGGCGACGAGGAGGATGACGGGCCCGATGAGCCCGAGCAGCGCCAGCGCCATCTGGATGGGCGAGGGCTTCATGACCTCGGGCATGGGGCCCATCTCCTTCTCGGCGGCACGAGTCATGGGGCCCAGGAGGGCCAACATGATCACGGAGAGCCCGACGCAAGTCAGCGAGATCTACGCCCAGACGAGGCTGATGATCCCCCACGACCTTGGGCCATCGCGGAGCCTCGGACAAGGGCATCGGCTCGCTGATCTGGTCGGACATGGCAACCTCCCGATCGTTGGGTGGCAGGCCCCGGGGGCGCGCCGCCGGTCAGAGCTGTCGCAGGAATCGCAGGTCGTTCTCGAAGAGCATGCGGATGTCGGGGATCTTGTACTTGCCCATCGCGAGGCGCTCGATGCCGAACCCGAAGGCGAAGCCACCCCACAGCTCGGGGTCGATCCCGCACGACGCGAGGACATTGGGGTGGACCAGCCCGCAGCCGCCGAGCTCGATCCAGCGAGGGGGCGCGTCGGGCGCGAGGTGCACGAAGATCTCGAACTGGGCGCTCGGCTCGGTGAAGGGGTAGAACGTGGGCGTGAAGCGGATCTGGGCCTCGGGACCGAAGTACGCCTTCACGAACTGGAAGAGCGTGGTCTTGAGGTCCGCCATGGTCACGTGGCGATCGACGTACAGCCCCTCGATCTGGTGGAACATGAAGGAGTGGGTGGCGTCCACGGTATCGGGGCGATAGACCCGCCCGGGGGAAACGACGCGGATGGGCTCGCGCAGGGCCCCGCCGCCGCGGGCGACCATCGTCTCCATGACCCGGACCTGCACCGTGGACGTTTGCGAGCGCAGCATGCGCGGGGTGGGCGTCCTGGCGGGATCGTCGACGTAGAAGTTGTCGATGGGATCGCGAGCGGGGTGCTCTTGCGGGATGTTGAGTTTGATGAAGTTGTGCTCGTCGTCCTCGAGTTCAGGGCCGTCGGCGACCTCGAAGCCCATGCGAGCGAAGACCTCGACGAGTTCATCGCGAACCCGGCTGATGATGTGGGCGCGCCCGAGTGCATGGCTGTCGACCAGACCGGGCTCGGTCATATCGATCATCGGGCCGGCGGTGGCGGCGGGCGCGGCCGCGGAGGCGCGGAGGCTGGTGGCGAGGTGGAAGATCTTTCGGGTCGCGAGCGCGCGGTGCATGCGGGCCTC
>JBGAOG010000078.1:0-15420 GCA_044221985.1 Phycisphaerales bacterium | reverse complement strand
ATAGCTGGTAGAGCCTGCCGCTATGGTGTCAAGGAGTGAGTAAGATGATCCATCTGTAGAGCGGTAAATCTTGTAACCCGTCTCGGTGGTTGCGTTGTCTGTCCAAGACAGGTCAACTTGTGACGTGCTTGATGGTGTGGCAGTTAGCCCGCCAGATGCTGGCCGGAAAGCGGCCTCGGCTATTTGCGGACGGTTCCCAGGCTCGCGACCAGGTGTACGTTGATGATGTGGTAGAGTGCACCCTCGCCGCGGCAGGATTGGGCAAGAGAAAGCCCCGGCCCGGCGTCTACAACCTGGGGTCGGGCGTCGCCACGAGCTTCAACCAGATGGCGGACGCTGTTCGCGGAGCGCTTGGGCTGTCGGCGCAGGAGCGGCCGACGGAGTTCTTCGAAATGCCCGCAGAAGTTCGGGCGTTCTATCAGGACTACACCTGCGCGGACATGACCGAGACCTCAAAGGGGTTGGGCTGGAAGCCCCGGCACGAGCCGTTGGCCGCGATGGGGGGCTACGCGAAGTTTCTCAGCCGGTAGCGGAGCCGGGAGTGGGCTTGGTCAGACGGGGGTCGCTACCCTCTACCCGCATGCACAAGGTCAAGCGCATTCTCGTTACTGGCGGGGCCGGGTTTCTCGGGTCGCACCTCTGTGACCGCCTGGTGGAACAGGGGCACGACATCATCTGCCTCGACAACTTGTTCACCAGCCAAAAGAGCAACATCGAGCACCTCCTGGGCCGAAAGAACTTTGAGTTCATTCGGCACGATGTGGTGAATCCCATCTCGCTCGAGGTGGACGAAATCTACAACGCGGCGTGTCCGGCGGCGCCGGGCCACTACCAGTACAACCCCATCAAGACCATGAAGACCAGCGTGATGGGCGCGATCAACATGCTGGGCATGGCCAAGCGATGCCGCGCCAAGGTCCTCCAGGCCAGCACCAGCGAGGTCTACGGGGACCCGACGGTGCACCCGCAGCCCGAGAGCTACCGCGGGAACGTCAACCCCATCGGCCCCCGGGCGTGCTACGACGAGGGCAAGCGCTGCGCCGAGACGCTGTTCTTCGACTACCACCGGTCGAACAAGGTGAACATCCGCGTGGTGCGCATCTTCAACACCTACGGGCCGCGGATGCACCCCTACGACGGGCGCGTGGTGAGCAACTTCATCCGCCAGGCTCTGGCGGGCGAGGACATCACGATCTTCGGCGACGGGAGCCAGACGCGGAGTTTCTGCTACTGCGACGACCTGGTCGAGGTCATCATCCGCATGATGAACGGGCCCGATGAGTTCGTGGGTCCGGTGAACATCGGCAACCCCGACGAGTTCACGATCAAGGAGCTGGCCGAGCAGGTCATCCAGCTGGTGGGGGGGAAGAGCAAGCTCGTCTACCGCCCGCTGCCCGCCGACGATCCGACGCAGCGCAAGCCGGATATCTCGCTGGCGAAGGCGAGGCTCGGCTGGGAGCCCAAGGTGAAGCTGCGCGACGGGCTGATCAAGACGATCGACTACTTCCGGAAGATCAACCTCGACGAGTTCCGGGCGCCGACGCCGAACTACTGATCCCCCGAGGGAGTGCCGCGCATGTCCGATCGCTACGACACGATCCTGCTGTTCGGCCCCCCCGGCGTGGGCAAGGGCACGCAGGGGCAGATCCTGGCCAAGATCCCCGGCTTCTTCCACTCGTCCACGGGCGACATCTTCCGCAACCTGGACTCGAGCTCGGAGATGGGCAAGCTGTTCTTCCAGTACTCATCGCGGGGCGAGCTCGTGCCCGACGACGTCACGCTCCGCATCTGGCACCAGAACATCTACGCCAATACGATCCTGGGCCTGTTCAAGCCCTACGCGGACCTGCTGGTGCTCGACGGGTTGCCGCGCAGCGTGAACCAGGCGCAGCTGCTCTACAAGTACATCGACGTGCGCAAGGTGGTGCACCTGGTCTGTCGCGACAAGGAAGCCCTGTTCGAGCGCATGCGCCGGCGGGCCCTGAAGCAGAATCGCCCCGACGACGCCAAGGTGGAGGTGATCCGCCGCCGCTTCGAGGTCTACGAGGAGCAGACGCACCCCGTGCTGTCGTTCTACAAGGACGCCGACGTGACCGAGGTGGACGCGATGGGCTCGCCCGCGGCGGTGCTCAACCAGATCCTCGGCGCCGTGGTCCCGATCCAGAACGCGCACTTCAAAGAAGCCCGGCCCAAGGGCTGAGACCGCCGCACCGGGCGGGGCCACCCCGGCTCACCGGCGCTACACTGGGTCCATGAAGAACCACCGTGCCTGGCCCGGCGTCTTCGTGCTCGCATCCAGCCTCCTCGTCGGGAACCCGACGGCCCCGGCGCAGAGCGCCGCCGAGGCCCTGGCGGCGTCCAAGCCCTTCACCGACGGCCCGTTCTCCGTCGAGGTGATCATGACGGGGCTGGAGGTGCCGTGGGACATCGCGTTCCTGCCGGACGGGCGGGCGCTGGTGACCGAGCGCCCCGGGCGTGTCCGCATCATCAAGAGCGGAAGGCTCGAACCCAAGCCCGCCCTCGTGCTGGAGGATTGCTGGAAGCAGCCGGCCGAGAACGGGCTCATGGGCCTCTGCACACACCCGGAGTTTGCCAAGAACCACTTCGTGTACCTGGCCTACGGGCACAAGGGCGAGGACCGCGACATCCGCGTGGTACGCTACGTGGAGCAGGACGGCGTGCTGGAGGGGCCGGTGGTGATCCTCAAGGGCCTGCCCGCGGGTGGGAACCACGCCGGCTGCCGCGTTCGCTTCGGGCCCGATGGCAAGCTGTACGTGACGGCGGGCGAGATGTTCAAGAAGGAGCTGGCCCAGGACCTCAAGAGCCTGGGCGGGAAGATCCTGCGGCTCAACGACGACGGCACCGCTCCCGCGGACAACCCCTTCAACAACGAGGACGGCAAGAAGCAGGACGCGAGGCCCGAAATCTGGTCCTACGGCAATCGCAACGCGCAGGGGATCGACTGGGACCTGCGGGGGATGCTGGTCTCGACCGAGCACGGCCCGTCGGGCGAGGCCGGCTCGGGCGGGGACGAGATCAACATCATTGAGAAGGGCAAGAACTACGGCTGGCCGACGATCCACCACGACGAGAAGCAGTCCGGGATGCAGTCCCCGCTTCGCCAGTGGACTCCGGCGATCGCGCCCGCGTCGGGCGTGTTCTACAAGGGCGGCTTGTTCCCGAAGTGGCAAGGGCAGTACTTCTTCGGCGCCCTGGGCGGGCTGGGCGGGGAGAAGCGCCCCGGGTTGTACCGGGTGGAGATCAGGGACGGGAAGATCGTGGACGAGGAGCGGTACCTGACCAAGCTCGGGCGGATCCGCTTCGTCACTGAGGCGCCCGATGGTTCGCTATGGGTCACCACGTCCAACCGCGATAGCCGGGGAAAGCCCGGCGCGGGCGATGATCGGATCCTGCGACTGACCCCCAAGAAGTAGCGGAACGCGCGGGCTACTTGGGCATCCCGGCCTGCTCGAAGTGGCCCAGGGCCGCGGCCACCACCGGCGTGTAGACGTACGTGGGCCCGCCGCCCATCATGACGGCCACGCCCGCGGCCTCCATGACCTGGGCCGGGGTGGCGCCGAGCTTGAGGCACTTTTCCACGTGCGTGTAGATGCACGGCTCGCAGCGGGTGGCCACGGCGATGCCCACGGCCACCAGTTCCTTCGCCTGGGCGCTCATCGCGCCGTCCTTCATGAGTTCCTTGAAGAACGGGCCGAAGGCCTTGCCGATATCCGGGGCGCGGGCCTTCATGGCGTTCATCGTGGCGGGCCAGGACTCGTAGAACTTCGCGGGGTCGTGGAGCATCGAGTCGTTCCTTTCGTACGGAGCGGCGGCTAGCCGCGGCACGTCGGGCAGCTCCCGGCGTCCTTGTTCCACGGCATCTTGGCCAGGATCGTGGCCATCCCGCAGGTGCCCGAGAGTCCGGCGAAGACCAGCCCGCAACCGATGAAGGCCGCTCCGACCAGCGCCCACTGGTTCCAGAACGCCCCCAGGGCCACGGACGCGAGGACGATCATCCCGATCAGGACCTGCGTCTGGCGGAGCACGCGGTGCGTGGGCATCCGGCTCTCCCCCGATCCCGACTCAACTCCGACGTTCATGCGCTGTGCGATCGACATGGGTTCCAGCTCCTTGGCCGCCGCGGGTGATCCGGACGCCGCCCTTGAGAGTGCCGGTCGGGGCCGCGGGTTCCCCGGTGACGGCGCCACGGGGGATGGGATAATCGGCGTCTCATCCCGCGTTTCGTCTATATTTCCCCCTCCCGCGGAGGTTCCATGGCGAGACTGCACGAGCACCAGGGCAAGTCGATTCTCGCAAGGCACGGCATCCCCGTGCCTCGCGGTCGGGCCGCGTCCACGCCCGAGCAGGCCGTCCAGGTCGCCGCGGAGCTGAACCGCCCGGTGGTCGTCAAGATCCAGGCCTGGACGACGGGACGGGCGGCGATGGGTGGGGTTGGCTTCGCCGACACGCCCGACCAGGCGGGCTCCCTGGCCCGCAGGATGCTCGGAATGATGGTGGGCAACTTCCCCGTGACCGAGGTGCTGGTCGAGGAGAAGCTCGCGCTGGCGGCGGAGATGTTCGTCTCACTCGCCATCGATGATCGCGAGCGGTGCCCGGTGATCCTCCTGTCCACGATCGGCGGCTCGGGCGTGGAGGAGCGTGCTAAGTCCGTGCGACGCGTGCCCTGCGACGTGGTCGAGGGGCCCGACCCGCGGACCCTGGCCCAGGCGGTCGCCGCCAGCGGCCAGCCCGAGCCGGTCCAAGGCCTGCTGGTGGCGGCGATCGCGTCACTCTTCAAGGTCGCCCGCGCCATCGAGGCGCGCAGCCTCGAGATCAACCCCCTGGCGGTGACCAAGGACGGACGCGTGGTCGCGGCGGATTGCCGCGTCACCGTGGATGACTACGCCGTCTTCCGCCATCCCGAACTGGGCATCGAGATCGCCCGCGAGTTGGACCACCCGCCCACGGAGCTGGAACGCATCGCCTACCGCGCGGAGCAGGACGACCACCGAGGCACGTTCTTCTTCGCGCAGATGAACACGGCGCCCGCCCCGGGGAGCAAGGGGCTCATCGGCTTCCATGGGGCCGGCGGAGGCGGGTCCATGATGTCCATGGACGCCATCACCAACGAGGGCTTCACGATCGCCGATTTCTGCGATACCAGCGGGAACCCCAGCCCCGCGAAGGTCTATCGCGCCGCACGCGTCATCCTGGCCCAGCCCGGGCTCATCGGCTACTTCGGCTCGGGATCGGGCGTGGCGAACCAGGAGCAGTTCTGGTCGGCCTACGGCCTGGCCAAGGCCTTCTGGGAGATGAACCTCGATATCCCCGCCGTCATCCGCCTCGGAGGCAACACCGAGGACCGGGCCGTGGAGATCCTCCAGTCCGGTTGCAGGGGCCTGCCCGCGAGGGTGGAGGGGTACCGCAAGACGGACACGCCCGCGCAGATCGCCGCCCGCTTCGCGGCGCTCGTCGCCGATGCCCGGGGTGCAGCCTGGAAGCCACGCCCGCCCCGGCGGCCCGCGTTTGTCGGCGTGCCCGGTGCGGTCAGCTTCGCCATCAAGGGAGGAAGGGTCTGGATCGACCCGGGGGCATGGAAGAAGTCCTCCGTGGCGATCATGGCCCGGTCCAACGGGCTTCTCCGCGACGACGCCGCAAGGCCGGCCATCACCACGACCCCCGATGCCTTCCAGGCCAAGGACTCCGACATGATCGCGTGCGAGGTCGAGTGCCGGCGTGACGGGATCGAGGGGCTGTTCGTGGAGCTCGACGTCCCGGGGCTTGACGCCCTCGCCGGAAAGGCGGGCCGCTGAATGTCCATCCTCATCGACCCGTGCAAGCGCGTCATCGTCCAGGGCATCACGGGGCGCGAGGGGCAAGCCCGCACCCGCCTCATGCTCGACTACGGCACCAACGTCGTCGGAGGCGTCACCCCCGGCAAGGGCGGTCTTCGGGCTGCCCGTCTTCAACTCGTGCAACGACGCCGCCCGGGCGCTGGCCCCCGCCGGGGGCATCGATGTCTCCGTCCTCTTTGTTCCCGCCCAGGGGGTCAAGGAGGCGGCCTTGGATGCCATCAACGCCGGGGTCAAGCTCGTGGTCCTCGTGGCCGATCGCGTCCCGGTCTGGGATGCCATGGAAATCGCCAAGGCCGCCAAGGCCAGGGGCGCGAACTTCGTCGGCCCGAACACCCTGGGCATCGCCAGTCCGGGGCAGGCGGTGCTGGGCATGATCGGCGGCCGCGCCGAGTCCGCCCGCGAGTGGTTCAAGCCGCCACTGCAGGGGGGCACGGGCGTGGGCATCGTCTCTCGCTCGGGCGGGATGTCGTCCAGCACCGCGTACTACTGCGGGCAGGCGGGCGTCCGCATCAGCTCCATCGTGCACATCGGCGGCGATGCCGTCCTGGGCCTGCGCCTGCCCGAAGTGGCCGAGATGTTCGAGAAGGACGCGGCGACGGATGCCATCGTCGTGTTCGGCGAGATCGGGGGGAGCCAGGAAGAAGAACTCGCCGAGCTGATCGCCGCGAAGAAGGTCACCAAGCCCGTGATCGCGTACATCGGCGGCAAGGCCGCGAAGGCCGGCACGCGCTTCAGCCATGCCGGCGCGATCATCGAGGGCAACAAGGGCACGCACGCGGGCAAGGTCGAGGCCCTCCGGACCGCGGGCGCGACCGTGGTCGACGCCTTCGGAGAGCTTCCCGCGGCGGTGGTGGGGGTGCTCCGTCAGGGCGGCTCGCGATCACTGATGACCGACGCCGAGCGCAAGGCCGTGTGGACGACCGCGATCACGAAGATCGAACCCAACAAGGTCGCCGTGCGGGGACACGACATCGCCGGTCTGATGGGCCAGGTCAGCTTCGGTGCGGCCGTTTACCTCATCCTCGCCGGCAAGCTCCCGGACGGGCGGGTCGGGAAGCTCATGGATGCGATCCTCGTCAGCAGCATCGACCACGGCGCCACGCCGCCGAGCTGCCTGGCCGCCCGCACCGTGGCCAGCACCGGCGCGTCCCTCTCCCAGTCCGTGGCCGCGGGGATCATGTCGATCAACCGCCACCACGGCGGCGCCATCGAAGACTGCGCCCGCTACCTCGCCTCGCTCATCGCCCGCTCGAACGCCTCCGGCCAGACCTTGGACGCCATTGCCGCCGACGAGGTCACCCGCATCAAGTCCAGCGGTGACCGCATCAGCGGTTTCGGGCATCGAGTGCACACCAAGGACCCCCGCACGGGGCGACTCTTCGAGCTCGCTGCGCAGGCGGGGCTTTCTGAGGCTCCCGGCGGGCGGGCCGGGGCATCGGGAGGCGTCGGCGCTTCGACGCACATTTCGGCCGCACGTGCCGTCGAGCGGGCTTTCGCCGCCATCGGCAAGCCACTTCCGATCAACGTCGACGGGGCCATCGGCGCGATCCTGGCCGACCTGGGGCTCGACCCCCGTGTCTTCAACGGCATCTTCATGATCGCCCGCACGCCTGGGCTGGTCGCCCACGTCACCGAGGAGCAGACCCGCGAGAAGCCCATGCGCCGCATCGACCCCGTCAACCACGCCTACGACGGCCCGTCGCCGGGCTAGCGATCAGGCGCCGGGCATCGCCTCCCCGGTGCGCAGCGCGTTGGCCGCGCGGAACAGGCTCGAGAGCAGAAGAGGTGCCATGATCAAGTTCGCCAATCCGGTGAGGAATCCCAGGTACGGGATGATTGAGATCACGGCGCAGACGCAAACCGCCACCGCCAGCCCGCGGGGAACGCGCAGCGCCCCCAGCCCGCGCCCATCCATCGCCTTGTTCGTGTCGGTGGCCAGCCCGACCCACGCCTGGAACACCCAGTAGAAGTTGAACAGCGGGATGAACAGGAAGCCCACCGCCGCTCCGGGCGTCGTTCGCGCGATCCCCGCGTCGCACACCCCGCGCGGCGGCGGCTGGATCGTCTTCCACAACGCGTGCAGGGTCATCATCAGCGCGACCGCGCCGGCGATGCTCAGGATGAAGCCCACGATCAGCAGCGTGATGGCCACGTCCTCGTCGCCGCGGTTGACGCCGCTCACGAACCCCACGACGCTCAGGATCGCACCCAGGGCGGAAGGCACGATAATCAGGGTCAGGCGGAGGCCCGTTGAGAGCGGCGGCAGTCGATGTGCCGGGGGCAAGCCAGTCCCGGAACCGACCAGGGGCGACACGCTCGCGACGACGCTCCCGGATCCCATCAACCCGCCAATCACGACCAGGGCTGTGGCTGCCGTGTCGAGGATTATGGCGATGACGTTGACCGCGGTGAAGGACCCATCCAGGCTCCGGGTGCCCATGCCGTAGGTGATGATCAGCCGATGGGCCACGATGCGCCCGACCTGAACGAAAATGAACCCGGCCAGCCCCAGCGCGAGGAACAGGGCCCGCCTCCGCCGAGACGGGTCGCCCATCGCGACCATCGCCCACACCAATCCGGCGATCTCCGCCGCGAGCAAAGGGCTGAGCATGAGCAGCGCCATACCCACGCCACCATTATAGGGGATATCGCGGTGTAAAGTCCGCTCGCCGGCGACGCTTCGCCCGGCCACGCCTCCCGCGGGCGTCGACGGCCCGCCGTGTTCAGGCATATGGGTCCGAGCCCCCATCCTCGACGGGCCCGCCATTGCCGCCAGGCGGCGCCACGCGGGTATTTCCCGCTGGTGGTCGCGTGCGGTTGCACACAAGCACCCTCGGTGACCGCGAACTCAGCCAGGTGGGGCGAAGGAAGCAGCAAGACGCGTGGCGCCGGAGCGGGTCAAGCACCCCCGGGAGGACTCGAACCTCCGACCGACGGATTAGAAATCCGTTGCTCTGTCCGGCTGAGCTACGGGGGCCTGTGGGGGATTCTAGTCGCGGGGCAAGGGTGTTCCTCCGGGCGAGATACCCTTGCCCCGATGCCCCAGGCGCCACACATCTCTTCGCGCGCGACCCGGCTATTGCTCGCCCCGCTGGACATCCTGGGCGGGCGGGTCCTGGCGTTCCTGGACCACGTGGGTTCGACGGTGCATCTGCTCCTGCACGCGGCCCACTGGGTGTACCGCGGGCTGAGCCAGCGACGCGTGCGCCTGGGGATGCCCGCGATCGTCAGCCAGATCGTGCGCGTCGGCGTGCGTTCGATCTTCATCGTGTCGCTTGTGTCCGGGTGCGTCGGGCTGATCCTGGCGTTCCAGCTCGCCCCGCCGCTGGACGAGTTCGGGCAGCGCGACAAGGTGGCCAACATCATCGGGGTGGCGGTGCTGCGCGAGCTGGGCCCGCTCATCGGGGCGGTGGTGCTGACCGGGTTTGCCGGGGCGTCGATCGCCGCCGAGATCGGGACGATGGTCGTGTCGGAGGAGGTCGAGGCCCTCGAGGCCCACGCCCTGAACCCGGTGCGCTTCCTGGTGGTGCCGCGGGTCATCGCGGGGATCCTCTCGATGACCGCGTTGTCGGTGATCTCTGGCGTGGTGGCGATCCTGGCGTCGCTGTTCATTTCGGTGACCGCCCTGGACATTCCCTACGCGACCTACGTCGAGAACACGCTCCAGCAGGCCAAGATGGTGGACTTCTGGACCGGGGTGGGCAAGTCCACGGTCTTCGGGCTGCTCATCGGGATCATCGCGTGCAACAACGGGCTGAAGGTCACCGGGGGGGCGGCCGGCGTGGGGCGGGCCACGACGGGGACTGTTGTGCAGTGCGTCGTGTCGATCGTCATCGCGGACCTCGTCTTCACCGCGATCTTCTTTGCCCTGGGGCTGGTGTGAGGCCTGGAGGGAAGGCGAGACCACCCGCGCGCGGGCGCGGACGACGACCCCCCGGGGCCTCTACACTCCGCACCGAATGGGAAAGAAACCCAGAACGTCTCAAGGCCCCCGCCGGACGCACGCCCGCCCCTCGGTGGCGGTGGTCACGTCGCGATACAACGCGTCGATCACGGATGCTCTGCGCGAGGGGGCCACGGGGGTGTACGTGCGTGCGGGAGGGCGACGGACGGATATCACGCACATCGCCGCGCCGGGGGCGTTCGAGCTGCCCGTCCTGAGCATGGCCGCCGCCGAGAGCGGGCTGTTCCAGGGCGTGCTCGCGCTGGGGTGCCTGATCAAGGGCGAGACCGCGCACGACCGCTACATTGCCGAAGCGGTGGCCCACGGGCTCGTGGGCGTTTCGCTGGCCACGGGCATCCCGGTCGCGTTCGGCGTGCTCACGGTGGACACGCCCGAGCAGGCCCGGGACCGGGCCGGCGGGCGCAGGGGAAACAAGGGGGCCGAGGCCATGGCCGCCCTTCTGGAGACGATGGACTCCATCGCCGCGTTGGGCGAGGGGCGCACCCTGACCCCCGCGCGGTCGCCACGCCCCGACAAGGCCCGGAGGTCGAGCTGAATGGCCTCCATGCATGAGATCCGGCGCCTGGCCTTCCAGACGCTGTTCCAGCTCGATGCCCGCGGCGAGGTGGACTCGCGGGATATTCGCGAGTCGATCGAGTCCGTCGAGGAACTCCACCAGTTCGACGCCAAGGAACGCCGCCAGGCCTTCGGGCTGGCCAGCGGCGCCTACGCCCATCGGGCCCAGGCCGACGCCGCCATGAAGGAGCTTGCGCCCACCTGGCCCGCCCATCGTCAGGCCGCGGTCGATCGCGCGATCCTCCGCCTGGCGCACTTTGAGATGCTCCACACCCCGACGCCCCCCAAGATCGTCGTGAACGAGGCCGTAGAGCTTGCCAAGGAATTCAGCACCGACCGTTCGCCGGCGTTCGTCAACGGGCTACTGGACAAGATCCTCAGGAAGGTGCGATCTGGCCCGGCGGTTCCCGGGGAGCCCGCCCCACCCGAGGCGTCCTAATATCCGTCGTGGTCGGGCGACGTGCCCGGCCCAGCACCACGTCAGGCCCGTGGCGGAGACTCCGCCGGGCCAAGGAGTTCGCCATGCGTCTGACTCGTTTCGCGCCGTTGTCCCTCCTCGCCGTCGCCCTCCTCGCCGCGGGCTGCGCTTCGAACAAGAGCTCCGGCTCGGCCGGCGCCGTCTCGGGCAAGGACGCTTGCTCGAAGGGTGCGGCCTGCTGCAAGAACGCGCCCGCCAAGGCGGGTTGCGAGGAAAGCGTCAAGGCCACCAACTGAACGGTCCACCGGGAGGTGAACCACGCCGGCCCCGCCCAGCGCGGGGCCGGTCTGCTTTTGTCGAGGTCCCCGTCGTGCTACGCTGAAGAGCGAGGAGCGGCATCGCCATGGAATGGTGGATCACGCAGGGGTGGCATTCGGACCGCGTGCTGCTCGTCTCGTGGATTGTGTGGGTCGTGGTGTCGATCGTGCTGCACGAGCTGGGGCACGGGTGGGCGGCGCTGCGCGCCGGGGACCCCACACCCGTCGAGTCGGGACACATGACATGGAACCCGCTCGTGCACGTGCCGCCGATGAGCTGGCTCATGTTCGCCATCTGCGGGATTTGCTGGGGGCTGATGCCGGTGAACCCGTCGCGGTTCCGCAAGAGGTTCGACCCCGCCGTGGTGGCCGCGGCCGGTCCGGCGATGAACCTGGGGCTGGGAGTGATCCTGGCGGTCGGCGCCGTGCTCTGGGTGGGGCACGCCCACCGCTTCGCCAATCCCACGCTCTTCGAGAACGTGGCCAAGTTCCTCTACGT
Organism: Phycisphaerales bacterium; assembly: GCA_044221985.1. GTDB lineage: Bacteria > Planctomycetota > Phycisphaerae > Phycisphaerales > UBA1924. The sequence continues at coordinate 3,812 of JBGAOG010000078.1, read as the reverse complement.
GGGCGTGGGCCTGAACTTCGTGCTGATGATTTTCAACCTGATGCCCGTGCCCCCGCTGGACGGCTCGCGGATCGCCGCCAACTTCGTCCCGGCGTACGACCGGTTCGTGAACGATCCTCGCGGCGCGATCGCGTCGCTGGTCGGGTTCCTGCTGCTGTTCGGGTTCCTGGGCGACAGCGTCGCGGTCCTGGGCATGAGGCTGGCGGGTCGGGTCATCGCTCTGGTGGGGCAGGCCCTGGGCCCCTTGGCCGGGGCGGGCCCCCCCTGATTCGGACCTCCGTGGCTACGCTCCGGGCGTGAAGTACGTGATCGTCATTCCTGACGGCGGAGCGGACTTTCCCATCGCGGACCTGCGGGGCAAGACGCCCCTGGAAGCCGCGCGCCTGCCCAACATGGCGCGGTTGGCGAACATGGGGCGCGTGGGCTCGGCAACGACCACGCCCTCGGGATTCGAGGCGGGATCGGACGTCTGCTCGATGGCCTTGCTGGGCTACGACCCGGCCAAGTACCACACGGGGCGGGCGCCGCTGGAAGCCGCGGCGCTGGGGCTCACGCCCGGGCCCCAGGATTGGATCTTCCGCCTGAACCTCGTGACGACCGGGGCCCCGGGAACGCCCGACGCGGGCAAGATGCTGGACCACTCGGCAGGAGCGATCAGCGACGCGGAGGCACGCCGCCTGGTGCAGGACCTGCACGCCTACTGGAAGGCCAAGGCGCCCGATCTGGTGGTGGGCATGGCGCTGACGCCGGGCGTGAGCTACCGCAACATCCTGGTGGACGCGTCGGGGCGGGAGTACTCGAAGCTCGTCACCACGCCGCCTCACGCGATCCCCGGAGAGGCGTGGGAGCCCAACCTGCCGCGCGGCGAAGGGCCGGGAGGCGAGCTGCTTTCTCGCCTGCTCCTTCTCTCGGCGGAGTTGTTCGCAGGGCACGAGGTGAACCGGGCCCGAGTTGAGGCGGGGAAGCGTCCGGCGAGCATGGCGTGGATCTGGGGGCAGGGAACCAAGCCCACGGTGCCCGATTTTCGGGGGCGATTCGGGCTTCGCGGCGCGATGATCACGGCGGTCGACCTGCTGGCGGGGATCGCGTCCTTTATCGGATGGGACCGGCTGGACGTGCCGGGGATCACGAGCTACCACGACACCGACTACGCGGCCCAGGGGCGGGCCACGATCAAGGCCCTGGCGGGGTACGACGTGGTTTGCTGTCACGTGGAAGCTCCGGACGAAGCTTCCCACCAAGGAGATTGGAAGACCAAGGTCGCCGCCCTGGAGGCGATCGACGAGAGAATCGTGGGCCCGGTGCTCGACGCGCTGCTGAAGCACGGCGATCCGGAGGCGAACCCGGGGGCCGAAGGATGGCGGATGCTGGTCATGCCGGATCACTACACCCTCTGCGGAACGCGCAAGCACGACGCGACGCCGCCGCCGTTCGTCATGGGCGGTGCCTGGGTGCGGTCCGCGGTGAAGCGCGGGTTCACCGAGCGGGAAGCGAAGGAAAGCGACCTGTTCGTGGATCCGGGGCACGAGCTGATGGAATATTTTCTCAGGGGCGGATTGGCGGCGGTCAAGAAGCGGTGACGCATGGACGACGTGACGCGTGAGCCTGAGAGCAACCCAGACGCGACGGGGGAGAACCCCCCCCCGGAGACGCCGTACGAACTCGCCCCGCCCGCGCCGCGGCCCAAGCGTCCCATGGCTCCCAAGCCGGCCCAGCTCAACGAGGAGGGGCTGCTGGAGGGATTCGACGAGGACGCCGACTTCGAGAGGGATCCGGAGGTCGACCTCGCGCTGGGGAAGACCAAGCGGACTGACGCCTCCAAAGGGAGCACCACAGGCGGCCATGCAACTCGCCCGGGGGATGGTGACGCGCCCGACTCGGAGGGGTCGACGCTCGACGCCTTGGTGCGCGAGGGCAGGGGTACCACGCGCCAGATCCTGATCGCCGGCGCGAGCGCGGCCGGCGCGGCGGCCCTGGCTTCGGCGATCGAGGCCGGCGTCGCCTCGCGCACGGCCTTCGGCGGGATCGTCTTTCTCTCGGCCGTCGGGACGCTGTTCAACATCGCCCTCCACACGATCACGGGCGTCGGGGCGGTGGGGATCGCCGCGGCGCTGCTGGGCAAGGCGCTGAAGCGGTCGGACCTGGCCGCGGCCCGGATGCTGGTGGCGTGCGCGGCGTGCGCGCTGGGGTTCCATCTGAATCTCGGGGCGCAGGCGATGGTCCTGGGGCTGGCCCTGGCCGGTGGGGGGTACTTCCTGGTCGTGTGGATCCTCTTCCGCCTCAAGCCGAGCGAGGCGTTTGTCGTGGGCGCGTGCCACTTCGCGATCTGGCTGCTGTTCTACGTGCACCACGCGCTGGCGAACCTGACGACTCCGACGCCCGCGCCGGGGCCCTGACGTGGATCCCGCTCCAAGCGAGCTGGTCCATCGGGCGTGCGACCTGTTCTCCCGGACGTACGCCACCCGCCCGACGGGCGGCGGCAGCGCGCCTGGGCGGGTCAACCTCATCGGCGATCACACGGACTACGCGGGCGGGCTGGCTCTGCCCGTGGCCATCGATCGAGCTTGCGTGGTGGTGGGCGCTTCGCGCGGGCTCGCGGAGGGAGCGCTGCGCGTGGTGTCGACCGATGCCATCGGTCCAGTGCCCATCGACGATCTCCGGACGGGCCAGCCGCGGGGCTGGTGGAGCTACCCGCAGGGCGTGGCGGCGATGTTCGCTCGGGAGGGCCTGCTCGGGGCGGGCCTCGGGCTGGACCTGGCCATCGCCTCCGACGTACCGCCGGGTTCCGGGTTGGGTTCATCGGCGGCGTTAGAGGTAGCGACCGCGACGTGCCTGGAGGCACTGCTGGGCGTCGCGCTGGACCCGATGGAGAAGGCCCGCCTTTGCCAGCGGGCAGAGCACGAGTTCGCCGGTGTTCCCTGCGGGCTCATGGACCAGGGCACGGCCTGCCTGGGCCGGGCGGGGCACGCCCTGCGGATGGACTTTGCGAGCGGCGAGGTCTCGCCCGTGCCGCTCCCCGCGGAGCTGCGGGTGGTGATCGTGAATTCGGGCGTGCGACATGCGCTGGGGGACGGGGCGTACGCACGCCTGCACGCCGCGGCCCAGCGGGCGCGGGCGGCACTGGGCGATCCCCGCCTGCGCGAGGATCTCCCCATCGTGGCGGAGGAGTGTCCGCAGCTCGATGCCCCGGGGCGAGAGGTGGCCGAGCACGTGCGATCGGAGAATCGGCGGGTGGTCCGTTGCGAGGCGGCGTGGAGGGCCGGAGATTGGAGCGAGCTCCTCGCCGCGATCCGCCAGTCCCACGCATCGATGCGGGACCGACTGGGAGCGTCGTGCCCGCAACTGGAGTGCATCGTCCAGGCGATCGGGACCGATTCGGATCGGGAGTGGGCAGCCCGGGTGACGGGAGCGGGGTTCGGAGGGTGCGTGGTGGTGGTGGGGCGGGGGTTTTCGCGCCGGGACGTGGCCCAGCGCGTGGCCGGGGCGTTCGCGGGCGTATTCGGACGGACACCGGAGATGTGGGAAGTCCGAGCGGCGTCGGGGGCGGAACCCGTGCGGGGGCTCGTATAGTGGGCGGGCGCGGCACCCCCGGGCCGCGCGGTGGAGGTGGGGAATGATGGCCAACGGCAAGGCGATGGCGACGCTCATCGGGATGGTGCACCTGCAAGCCCTCCCGGGCACGCCCAAGGGCGGCGAAGGTGCGGATCGAATCGCGATCCAGGCGGTGCGCGACGCGTGCGTCATGCGCGACGCCGGATTCGACGGGGTGATCGTGGAGAACATGCACGACGCGCCGTACGTGCACGGCGTGC
>JBGAOG010000077.1:0-15470 GCA_044221985.1 Phycisphaerales bacterium | reverse complement strand
CTGTCCTTGCAGGTGAGCATTCGCTGCACCAGGTCCTGATCCGTCCCATAGGAGGCCAGGGCCATGAGCACGAACCCCGTCAGGATCGTGGCGAGGTTGATCTCCTGCGAGAAGTCGAACCCGGTTCCCGGGCCCGGCCCATCGCCGGGCGCGAGCCCGGAGCGAATGAGCGCGAGCTTCGAGCCCCCGTCGGGCGCGCCGGCGCGCAGCGCATCGACGACCTCCGACCACGGGGCCGTCACCTGGCCCGCCAGCAGCGCGATCGCCAGGACCACCGCGCCGAGGTAGACCCCGACCTGCAGCACGTCCGTCCAGATCACGCTCGTGATGCCCCCCGCCAGCGTGTACACGATCCCGAAGGCCATGAACACGCCGACGGCGATCACCAGGTGCGGGGCCGAACGGTCGCCGAAGATCGCGATCGAGACGGGGATGGCGCCGATGAACACCCGCGACCCGCTGGCGAAGACCCGCCCGATCATGTACGCCCAGCTCGCCGCAAGCTTGGCGCCCGGACCGAACCGGGCCTCGAGCAACTGGTAGGGCGTCGAAACGCCCTGCTTGTAGTACGCCGGGATGAAGACGAGCGCGAGCACCACCGCCGCGATCATGTTGCCCAGGTTGATCGCCAGGTACGAGAGGTCGCCGAGGTACGACTGCTCCGGGGCGCCGGTGAACGTCGCCGCGGACTGGGCCGTCGCCAGGATGGATATGGCCACCGCCCACACGGGCATGGAGTGCGCGGCCAGGAAGTACTCCGACGTCGTCCGCTTCGCCCGTAGGGCGAAGAACACGCCCGAGCCCGCCAGCAGCAGGAAGTACCCCGCCAGGACCAGCCAGTCGAGCGTTGCGAGTTGCGTGGCGGCGACAACGAGCATCCGTGCTCCGCGGCGCGGACGCGACCCGCGGCGCCCGTCAGCCCACGATACCCGGCTCGGGACGCTCCTGTCCGCGTGGCCGGCGAGGATGGGCACCATCCAAAAAAGAAAAAACCCGGATGCGTGTTTCCGCCCGCACCCGAGTCATAGGAGGAGAGAGAGACAAGACACCTTCGAGTTACCGGGCCTTGGTTTGCCCACTGCCCGGCACTCTTGAAACCCGGATGCGTGTTTCCGCCCGCACCCGAGTCATAGGAGGAGAGAGAGACAAGACACCCTAAACATGCCACACGGATTGGATTGTGCAACCAAAGTGGACGGAATTTTTGGTGTGGGACGAAGAAAACGGCGCAAGTATCGCGTTGGCAAGGTCTTGTAATCGCGTGTACGAACGCCGTCTTGCGAGGAAGCGCCGACCAAGGGGCTTTGAAGAGGCACCCCGAATAGGTACTAGGACCAAGAAATACCTGACATTATACGAACGTACAAACGCGGGTCCAATAAAGGACACACTAATCTCCGTTGCCTTGTAATGCAGCCCTGTTTGGTATCCAGGAATCGCGCGTGATTTGTGCCATACAAATTACGAACGGCGACAGCGATGGTTCGAGCAGACGCGAGCTGCCCGCCGAGATTCGGCGTTCCAGCGTTCAACCGGAGTCGTATCTGGACTTATTCGTATGTTGACGCATCGGTTGGGTCGGGCTTCGAGAGGTACTCACCGGCGTGTCGCGACCCAGTTGGGTTTGAGGAGGAACAGCCCGTGACCAGGAGCAAGCCGATGGGTACCGCGCGCTGGACGGCGATTGTGCAGCTCATGCTGGGAGTGTTGGGGCTGGCGCGTGGGCAGGCGGTTGAATGGACGCTGGTCTCCGGTGCACCGCCATCGGACCGCGCCGGGCACGCGATGGCGTACGACTCGGCCCGTGGTGTCACCGTCCTCTTTGGCGGCGCCAACCGCTCTGGCTCCTCTCTTCACGAAACATGGGAGTGGAACGGATCGGCGTGGGCGCAGCGCGTGGTCGCAGGACCCTTGCCCGGTTCGAGCGGCGCGATGGCCTACGACTCGGCCCGCGGCGTCACCGTCCTCTTCGCGCCCTCGAACGACGGCAGCTCTCGTGAAACCTGGGAGTGGAACGGGTCGGCCTGGTTGCAGCGGGTGGTCGCTGGGCTGTCGCCAAGAGTGGGGCACGCGATGGCCTACGACTCGGCGCGCGGCGTCACCGTCCTGTCGGGGATTTCAAGCGACGGCACCTCCAGCGAAACCTGGGAGTGGGATGGGACCGTCTGGACGCAGCGCTTCGTTGCTGGGCCGTCGCCAAGATGGGGGCACGCGATGGCCTACGACTCGGCCCGCGGGGTCACCGTTCTCTTTGGAGGTTACGTCGGGAGCGCCGGTGCGTCCCGCGAAACCTGGGAATGGAACGGATCGGTCTGGAGGCGGCGTGTGATCGCGGGGCCCGCGGCTCGGTACGGACACGCGATGGCCTACGACTCAGCTCGTGGCGTCACCGTGCTCTTTGGGGGTTACCGCGATGGGGTCGGCGGTGCCGACGGCGAGACCTGGGAGTTGAGAATCTACTGCCCCGCCGACATGGACGACGGGTCGGGAAGCGGCTACCCCGCCGGCGGCGTGCGCGACGGCGCGGTCACCATAGACGACCTGCTCTACTTCCTGGCCGCGTACGAGGCGGGAGACACCCACGCCGACATGGACGACGCGTCGGGAAGCGGCTACCCCGACGGCGGCGTGGCGATCGAGGATCTGCTTTACTTCCTCGCCCGCTACGAAGCAGGGTGCTGAAGGAAGATGGCGGACTGGCAGATATGGAGTCGAAGAAGAGCCCGCGCGGGCGCGACTGAGACGCTCGCGTGAGGCTCCCAAGGAACCCGCGCCGGCGGGTCAAACGCCGGGGCGACTGGAGCCGGGGGGGTAGGGAATAGAGGAAGCACCCTCGCTGGCGCGTCGGGCTCGAAGGCGCCGGAGTCGCGGATGGAAGGACCCGCGTTACCGATCCACCAGGGCCGCGGGCATCATGAGCAGCACGGGCTCGCGGCGCAGCTCCCAGAGCCCCTGCAGGTTGGTGCGGACGCTGGGCCAGGCGGCCTCGCCCACCACGTCCTTGAGCGTGCCCAGCAGTTGCTGGACCAGGGGCGAGGGAGCCCGCGAGTCGCCCAGGCCGGGGGCGGCGGCGAACTGCTTGAAGGCATCCTGGAGGACCTCGTCGAGGGACTTGGGGCTGGGGTAGTGCACGACGCCGGGCTTGTCCAGGCCCAGCGACGCGCCCATGTCGTCCAAGGCGCTCTGGAGGGAGCCGATGGTGTCCGCCATCTTGAGCGCGACGGCCTTGTCGCCGGTGAAGAGGCGTCCCTCGGCGGTGGCGGTCAGGTCGATTCCCTTGCGGCCGGCGGCGACGCGGCGGGTGAACTGGTCGTAGGTCTGCGTCATCTTTCCGCGGACCATTGCCAGCTCCTCGGGCGTCCAGTCGGTGGTGGAGCGGAACATGCCCGCGGCGGGCCCTCTCGCGTGGGGGTAGACGCGGACCTTCACCAGGTCGTACAGCCCGCCCATGCTGATCTTCCCGCCCACGACCCCGATCGAGCCCACGATGCTGGACGGATTCACGTAGATCTTGTCGGTGCCCACGGCGATGTAGTACCCGCCCGATGCGGCCATGGAGCCCACGCTGGCCCAGACGGGTTTCTTGGCGGCCAGGCGGCGCAGGCCCTGCCAGATGACCTCGCTGGCGGTGGCCGACCCGCCGGGCGAGTCGATGCGCACGATCACGCCCTTGATCTGGTCCTGCTCGAGGATCTCCTCGATGGCGCGCCGGATCGTGCGGCTGCCGACGTTGCCCTCCCCGCCGAAGAGCCCGCCGTCCTTCCCGTCGCCGTCGACGATGGCGCCGTCGACGTGCAGGATCCCGATGGACGGGCCCTTGGGGGTGTTGTCGGGCTTCTTGGTGAGCATCGCCAGCATGGCGAAGGGGTTGCCCGCGTCGAGCTTGGCCTTGTGCGAGCCCAGGAGCGTGGTGTCCCAGCTCACGTCGGCGGCGTAGGCCTTCTTCAGGTCGTCGCCCAGGGTGGCGAAGTCGACGGCGCGATCCACGAGGCGGAGCTTGACGGCGTCGGCGCTATCGGCGAGCCACCCGTGGCGCATGGCGGCGTCGAGCTGCTCGTCGTTCATGTGGCGTCCGGCCTTGATCTGGTCGCGCAGGTTGGCGTACATCGAGTCGAGCAGCCCGTTGAGGTTCTGCTCCCACTGCGGGCTGGGCGCGTTGCGGGCCATGGGCTCGGAGGCGCCCTTGTAGTCCCCCACCTGCACCATGTTCGCTTTCAGCCCCACCCACCCCAGCGTGTCGGCCAGGAACATCTCTTCCATGTAGATGCCCGGCAGCGAGATCGGCCCGCCGTCCTGCACCAGCACCTCGTCGGCGAAGCTGGCCAGGGCGAGCTCGCCCTGCCCGTAGGCCTCGGCGTAGACGTGCACCTTCTTGCCCTTGGCGCGCAGGGCCCGCATGGCCTGTCCGAGCTCCTGGGTCTGGGTGACCTTGAGCTTGGCGTCCTTGAGGCGAATGACGACGCCGCTCACGTCGTCGCGATCGCCCGCGCGTCGCAGGGCGCCCACCAGGTCGAGCAGGGTGGGCTGCTGCTCACCGCCCAGCCAGGCCATGGGGCTGGGGTGCGGGAGCAGCGCGCCGTCGAGCTCGATGAGCCCGACCTTGGTCCCCCCGCCCAGGGCCGGGGACGCCATCACCGCGCCGAGCAGCACGCCCAACGCACGATTCATGAACTCTCCGCGCATGGTCCACTCCTCCTCGGGGGTCACTGGTACCCCAGGTCTTCCAGATCGTCCTCGCCGAGCCCGAATTGATGCCCCAGCTCGTGGAGGATCGTAACACGGATCTCCTCGTAGATCGCGTCCTCAACTTCTTGGGATTGCTCGCCGGGCTGTTCCCACCCCCCGGCCTCGGCCAGGATGCCCTCCCGGAAGATGCGGATTTCGCTGGGAAGGTCGGGGTGCTGCACGGACCGCTCGGTGAAGGCGGTCCCGGTGTGCAGCCCGCAGAGTTCGTCGGCCTCCACCGGCTCCCCGAAGTCCCGGGACAAGTCCTTGAGGAGCTTGTCGCTGGGGCGGTCCTCGGCGATCAGGGGCGTCTCGTCCAGCAGCTCGCGGACGCTCGCCGGCAGGTCCTCGAGGACCTCCTCGAGGATCGCGTCGAACCGGGCTCGCTCGGGCTCGGTCATCGCGCCTCCCCGCGGGAGGGCGTGCCGGCGGGCGCGGCGTCGCCCGGCCCCGTCAGCAGTTGCTCGAGCACCACGGGGGGGCGCAGGATCACGCGGTGGATGCGCCAGCAGTCCATGGCCACGCTGTACGTCCCGATCGTGAACAACAGCGCGCCCACCAGGATCAGCAGCTTGCCCACCACGCGGAGGGCCTCGTCCAACCCGCCGTAGAACCGGTCCGCGAAGAGCAGCAGCGCGTCGCCCAGGCACCAGACAAGGACGACGGCGGCCAGGGTGAGCATGGTCTGTCTGGCCACGGCCCCGGTGCGGAGCAGGAGCCAGCGGGACTGCAGGGCCCGGGCGTTGGGGCGCAGGCAGAGGAGGACCACGATCATGCACGCCGAAGCCCCCAGACGCAGGGGCACACGCTCGAGCGCCGCGCCCGAGTCGAACGCGTTGGCGGCGCCCGGGGCCATCCGCACCAGCACGCGGTACACGGCCAGGACCAGCGGGGCGTAGCCGAGCACTCCCACGGCGGCGCGGGCCACGCTCCAGCCCGAGATCCCCGCGTGCGGGCGAACGAGCACGAGCGAACCCAACCCCGAGAGGGACAGCAGCACGACCGTTCCCCAGCCCATCGCCCGCAGGGTCTGGCCCATCAGCGCCGAATTCGAGCGCTGGGTCGCGAGGACGAGGATTCCCCAGGCCAGGAGGACGGCGGCGACGGCGGCGTAGGACCAGAGCAGCATCCCGTAGGCCGTCACGCGCGGGAACGTGATGGCCCGAAACTCGCCGGCCAGGGGATCGATGACGGCGAGCAGCGTGGCGCGGACGCTGGTGCCACACTCGGGGCACATGCCCTTGACCGTCAGCCCGCGCAGGTTGTACCCGCACTGGATGCAGGGCAGGTCGCCGGCGAGCTCGCGCGTGAGGCGCGAGGCTCCGCCCGCGGCGGCGCGTTCGATGGCGGGAGTATCGGGCCCCGGGCTGGGCATGGCGGCGCGCCACCGAGACGTTTGGCCTCAACCCCGGCGCGCGCGCGCCAAACTTCGTCGAGGCTCCCCATCCCGCACAAGGGTAGCTGGGGGGGAGAAGCGGGTCCGAACGCCTAGAGTTGGCCCCCTTGCCCCGCGGCGACGCACCAACACCGCACCCGTCACTCGCACGCCTGCGGGAGAACATCGCACGCGTCTTCCTGGGGAGCGCCGAGACCGTCGACCGCGTCCTGTGCTGCCTGCTGGCGCGGGGGCACCTGCTCATCGAGGACGTGCCGGGCGTGGGCAAGACCGTCCTGGCCACCGCCCTGGCCCGCAGCGTGGACTGCGCCTTCAGCCGCGTCCAGCTCACCCCGGACCTGCTGCCCTCGGACGTGCTGGGCGTGAGCATCTTCGACCGGGGCACAGGGGAGTTCCGCTTCAACAAGGGCCCCATCTTCGCGAACATCGTTCTGGCCGACGAGATCAACCGGACGCCCCCGCGCACGCAGGCGGCCCTCCTCGAGGCCATGAACGAGGGGACGGTGTCGATCGACGGGCGCACGATGCCGCTCCCGGCGCCGTTCATGGTGATCGCCACGCAGAACCCGCACGACTACGAGGGCACGTACCCGCTCCCGGAGAACCAGCTGGACCGGTTCCTGATGCGCCTGAGCCTGGGCTACCCCACGCCCCAGGAGGAGCTGCGGGTGCTCGACCTGCGCCCGGGCAGCCGCCCGCTGCACGACCTGGCCCCGGTGTTGCGCCACGACGAGGTCGTCACGCTCCAGGACGCGGTGGACGCCGTGCGCGTGGCCCCGGAACTGCTCCGGTACGTGGTGTCGCTGGCGGGCCAGACTCGCAACCACCCCGCGCTCGAGGTCGGGCTGTCCCCGCGCGGGTCGCTGGCGCTGGCCCAGGCGGCCCGGGCGACAGCGATGCTGCGCGGGCGCGATTTCGTGGTGCCCGAGGACATCACGTTCAACGTCGGGCCGGTGTGCGCCCACCGCGTGATCGCGCGCCCGTCGCTGGGGTCGGACATCGCGGTCCGCCTGGGGGCCATCGACGAGTGCCTGCGGGCCCTGCACAGCCCCGCCTAATCTGAGCGCACGGAGGCAACCATGGCCAGGATTGTCCGCATCGACGCGGCGGCGCCCATCAAGATCGAGACCGCGCAGTTCCCTCGCGACGACAAGGGCAATCTCAAACCGATCTGGATCTGCGCCTGCGGGCTGACGTGCCGCCCCCCGTTCTGCGACGCGTCGCACAAGGTGTGCCGCGAGGAGGAACCCGGGCACGTCTATCGCTACGAGCCCCAGACCAACAGGGTCATCGAGAAGAAGCCGGGCTGAGCCGGGGTTGGTTCCCGCCTTGGGGCGCGGGCGGGGCTATCCGGCCGCGAGCGACGCCAGAGCGTCGGCGTCCAGGCGGAAGGTCGTCCACTCGTCCATGGGCCTGGCGCCGAGTCCGCGGTAGAACTCGATCGCGGGCGAGTTCCAGTCCAGGACCGCCCACTCGAACCGCGCGCATCCCCGGTCCATCGCCAGGCGCGCCAGGTGCCGCAACAGCGCGCGCCCCAGGCCTTGTCGGCGCGCCGAAGGTCGCACGAAGAGGTCCTCGAGGTACAGCCCGCGGCGACCTTCCCAGGTGGAGAAGGTGTGGAAGAAGAGGGCGAAGCCCCGGGCGACGCCGTCGATCTCCCCGATCAGGCATTCGCAGGCGGGGCGCGGGGCGAACAGGGCCTCGCGCAGCTGCTCGGGGGTGGCCCGCGCCTGCCCGGGCGCGCGCTCGTACGCGGCCAGCTCGCGGATCAGCGACAGGACGAGGGGCACGTCGCCGGGCGCGGCTTCTCGAATCCGGATCTCGCTCATGCCCCAGCGTAGCGGCGGTCGTCGACCAGCCGGCGGGCGAGGATCTCGATGGGATGGAGCGCGCGGCAACCCGCGCCGTCGTGGATCTGGTGGCGGCAGCTGGCGCCCGTGGCGACGATCATCGCGCCCGGGCCCGCCGACCGGACCGCGGGAAGCAGCACGCGCTCGCCGATGTCCATCGAGAGGTCGTAGTGCCCGTATCCAAACGCCCCGGCCATCCCGCAGCAGCCGCCGTCGAGGGCTTCCACGGCGTCTCCGAGCAGGCGGCGCAGCGGCGCGGCGCTGGTGGCCTCTCCCCAGAGCGCCTTCTGGTGGCAGTGCGCGTGGAGGATCACGCGTTCCCCGGGCGTCAGGGCCCGGAACTCGGGGCGGCGCGGATGGTGGCCCCACCGAGCTTCGAGGAACTGTTCGGGCAGGCACGCGAGGTCGGCGACGCGACGCCGGGCCCCGAGGGGCACGCCGACGCGAAGCCCCAGCCAGTCGTCCTTGATGGCCGACAGGCAGGACGGCTCGGGCACGAGCACGCCCAGGGCGTTCTCGCGGCCGACGAGTTCGAGCAGTCGCCGGGCCGTGGCGTCGATGGTGGCGATCGCGCGGTCGAGCAGCCCCAGGGAGATCATGGAGCGTGCGCAGCAGCCGGCGTCGGCGAGGACGACCCGGTAGCCGAAGGCCTCGAGCACGCGTCGGGTGGCCAGCCCGATGCCCGGCTCGTTGTGCATCGTGAAACAATCGCCGAAGAGCAGGACGGTCGGGCGGGACTCGCCCGGGCTCGGCGCGCGATCCGGCGGCCAGGCACGCGCCAAGCTGGGCGAGAAGGGCGGGAGGCTCCGGCGCGGATCGAGCCCCAGCACGCGATTGGCCAGCGCCCGGACGGGCGACCATCGGGCGAGCGCGTTGGCGAGCGTCGGTACGCGCGAGCCCAGGCGATTCAGCGCGCGCACGTTGCCCATCAGCCGCGCGGCGAGCGGCGCACCGACCTCGCGGTACCGCTGCGCGGTGTACTCGGCCTTGAGGCGTGCCACGTCCACGTTGCTGGGGCACTCGCCCTTGCAGGCCTTGCACGAGAGGCAGAGGTCCAGGGTCTCGATCGTGGCCGGGTCGTTCCAACGCGAGGACCCGCCCGCGTTTCCATCGCCCAGCTGCCCCGTGATCGCCAGGCGCAGGGCGTTGGCGCGCCCGCGCGTGCTGTGGCGTTCGTCCAGCGTCGCCATGTAGCTCGGGCACATCGTGCCGCCCTGCTTCTTGCGGCACACGCCCGCGCCGTTGCACATCTCCACCGCGGCCCCGAACCCGTGGGACTCCTCGTACGCGTAGTACGTGGGCACGTCGGGGACCCGCGCGGGGCTCCCCTCGCGCGGCTCCACCCGAAGGCGCTGGGCGATGCTCTCGACCGGGCGAGGCTCGCCCACCCACGGAACGATGTCGCCGGGATTGAACAGGTTGCGGGGGTCGAGCTCCAGCTTCACCTCGCGGAACGCCCGCATGATCTCGGGCCCGAAGAACCGCTCCAGCAGCGGCCCGCGGGCGCGCCCGTCCCCGTGCTCGCCCGACATCACCCCGCCCAGCCGGCGGGCCAGGTCCGCCGCCTCCACCGCGATCTCCCGCATGTGACGGCGGTCCGCCGCCGCGTGGATGTCCAGCAGCGGACGCACGTGCAGCACGCCCACGCTCGCGTGCGCCCAGAACGAGGCCCGCGTCCCGTGGCGTTCCACGATCGCCCTCAACTCGCGCACGAACGCCGCCAGGTGCTCCACCGGCACGGCGTTGTCCTCGACGAACGTGATGGGCTTGCGGTTCCCGGGGACGCCGTGCAGCAGCGGCTCTCCGGCCTTGCGCAGCTTCCAGGCGTTGAGCATGGCGTCCGCGCTGGTGTGCTCCCGCAGGCCCACGCGGCTCCCGAGCCCCCCCACTGCCGCCCGCAGCGCCGCGAAGAGCCCCCGCAGCTCGTCCTCGCCGGGGGCGAAGTACTCGACGTACAGCACGGCCTTGAGGTCGCCGCTGGCCGGGGCGGGCATCAGGTCCACGTAGCGCGAGTACTCGGCGTTCGACCGGGCCAGGTCGACGATCATGTCGTCGAGCAGTTCCACCGCCGAGGGACGCGTGCCCAGGATCGCGGGCACGGCGTCGATGGCGGCGTCCAGCGAATCGAACCCCAGCAACGCCAGGCCCTTGGCCCGCGGGCGCTGGTGGAGGTGAAGGTCAGCGCCCAGCACCAGGCCCATCGTCCCCTCGCTCCCGCAGATCAGGTGCGCCAGGTTGACGCGGGCGAGCATCTCGTCGTCGGGCGCCCGCCCGTCCCAATCGCCCTCGCCCAGGGCCTGCTGGACGATCATGTCCAGGGCATAGCCGGCGTTGCGACGGAGGGTCCTGGGGAAGCGCTGTCGGATCACCGGCGCCAGGGGAAGGACGATTCGCAGCACCCGACGCGTCAGGTCCGCCACCGCCGGATCCTGCTTCGAGGCCCCGGCTTCGAGTCGCACGCGTTGCCCGGTCCCCAGCAGCACGTCCACGCCCAGCAGGTTCTCCGCGGTGCGGCCGTACAGGATCGACCTCGCGCCCGCGGCGTTGTTCCCGATGGCGCCGCCGATGTTGGCATGGCGGCTGGTGGCGGGATCGGGGGCGAAGAAGAGCCCGCTGGCGGCGATCTGGTCGTTGAGATCGTCGAGGGTGATGCCGGGCTCGACGCGCACGCGCCGGGCCGGCGCGTCCAGCGCCAGGATCGCGCGGCAGTTCACGGAGCAGTCGATGACCACGGCCCGGTTCGTGCACTGCCCGGCCAGGCTCGTGCCGCCGCCGCGAGGCAGGATCGGAATGCCCCGCGCCAGGCAGAACCGCGCCGCCCGGGCGGCGTCTTCGACGCCCGCCGGGATCACCACGCCGAGGGGCTCGACCTGGTACAGGGACGCGTCGGTGGCGTAGAGGAGCCGGTTGTGGGCGTCGAAGCGGACCTCGCCCTCGACGGCGTTGGCCAGGTCGCGCGCCAGGGCGGCCCGCTCGGGCTCGCTCAGGCGGAGGCCCTCGCCCGGCAGCGGCTCGACGCGTCCCTCATCGCCTCCATGCTCGGGCAGCACCGGCAATTCCATGCGCGCGGACTATACGCGGCTCTGGTAACGCCCCCGTAACACGGGCGGGCGCACGTGGAACTCGATCGCGATAGACTGGTCCAATCCAAGGCGTCCGCACCGCGGGCGGCGCGGGTTTCGCACCCCTGCCCGCACAGCACCCAGGAGCCTCCCATGACCACCCTGCCCTCCCGCCTCCTCGCCCTCGCCGCCGGGCTGGCCTGCGGCATCGTGTTGATCGCCGTCCCGGCCGGCGCGCAGACCCCGGTCCCGCAGCCCAGCGCCGCGCACTCCGGCGCCGACAAGTCCAGCGAGAGCCTCCCGATCCGGCGCATCACGCTGTACCGCTCGGGGGTGGGCTCGTTCGAGCGCCGCGGGCTGGTGGAGGGCAACGCCACGGTCCAGCTCCGCTTCACGACCCAGCAGATCAACGACATCCTCAAGTCCATGGTCGTGCTCGACATGTCCAAGGGGCAGGGGACGGTCGAGGGGATTTCGTACGGCTCCAAGGAGCCGCTCTCCAAGCGGCTCTCCTCGTTCGGGGTGGATATCGCGGACAACCCCAGCGCGGGCGAGGTGCTCCAGCGACTGCGTGGCACGCCCGTCAAGCTCCGGCTGCCCGAGGGCGACGTCAGCGGCACCGTGATGAACGTCGAGTCACGCCCGACCGTGTACCCGGGGGCGGGCCAGGCCGGCACGGTCGTGCACAACCTGCCCTGGGTCAACCTGGTGACCAAGGAGGGCGTGCGCTCGTACAACCTGGCGAACGCGACGGGGTTCGAGATCCTCGATCCCGCGCTCTCCGAGGAGCTGAACAAGGCGCTGGGCGCGCTGGCCGAGTATCGCGCCGATCGCACCAAGACGGTGGACATCAAGCTGGCGGGGCAGGGGGCGCGCGACATCGTCGTGGCGTACGTGGAGGAGATGCCGGTGTGGAAGGCCAGCTATCGCCTGGTCATTCCGGACGAGCAGAAGGCCAGGAGCGCCGAGCAGTTCGTGCTCCAGGGCTGGGCGATCGTGGAGAATACGACGGACGAGGATTGGAACTCGGTGCGCCTGTCGCTGGTCTCGGGGCGTCCGGTGAGCTTCACGATGGACCTGTACGAGCCGCTGTTCCTGGCGCGCCCGAGCGTGCCCGTGCCGACGATCCCGGGCGTCGCGCCGCGGATGTATGCCGCGGGAGAACGGCTCATGCTCGGCAAGGAGCTCGATGCCGATGCCGGTCGTCCCGCCCGGGAGGATCGAGCCAAGTTCGCGGCACGCTCCGCGCCCGGCGCCAAGGCGCCCGGGTCGCCGACGGGTGGGCTGACGATGGACACGGCCGGCAGGCCGCCCGCCGAACCTGCCGCCATCACCGCCGCGGACATGGCCGAGTACGCGGCCCGCTCCATCGCGCACGCCGCGGAGGCGGGCGAGGTCTTCCAGTACGAGCTGGAATCCCCCGTGACGGTGGCCCGCCAGCGTTCCGCGATGCTCCCGATCCTCTCGAGCAACGTCAGCGGGCGGCGCGTGAGCATCTACTCCCAGGGCGAGGGCGGCGAGCACCCGATGCGCGGGCTGGAAGTCACGAACTCCACGCCCCTGCAGCTCCTGCCCGGGCCCATCAGCGTCTTCGACGCCGGGGCGTACGCGGGCGATGCGCAGATCGGGCACGTGCCGCCCAACGACAAGCGCCTGCTGGCCTACGCCGTGGACCTCGACGTCAACGCGCGGATCGAGAACAGCACGACGGATACCGTGCGCAAGGTGCGCTGGGTGAAGGGGCTGCTGGAGATCACGACGCTCCGCCAGGCCAAGGCGACGTACCTGTTCGACAACAAGGACACCAAGCGTGCCCGCACCGTCGTCGTCGAGCACGCGCGCTACCCGGGCTGGGACCTGGGCGAGCCCGCCAAGCCCGCCGAGACGACCGCGGCCACGTACCGCTTCGAGGTCGCCCTCGACGCGGGCAAGAACGCCAAGCTCGACGTGATGCAGCAGCACACCGACGCCCAGATGATCGCCTTCTCGGGCATGAGCTGGGACGACCTGGCGGGATTCCAGCGGAGCGGGAAGGTCTCGGCGGCGGTGGTGGAGGCGTTCAAGGGGGCCCAGACGCGCCAGGGCGCCATCAACCTGACGAATCAGGAGATCTCGCGGGCGAACCAGGAGCGCGAACGCATCAACAACGACCAGGCCCGCATCCGCCAGAACATGGCCCAGCTCGACCGCACCACCGAGCTCTACAAGAAGTACCTGACCACGCTCACCCAGCAGGAAGCCCAGCTCGAGGCCAACGCCAAGGCGCTCGACGAGCTCAACGTCCGCCTGGGCCAGCAGCAGAACGATCTGGCCAGCTACCTCGCCTCCCTGAACGTGGACTAGGACCCGGCGTCACCCCTCGCGCAGCAGGCGGCTGCGCCTGGGACCCATCCGCTTCATCAGGGCGGCGTCCTGGGCGGCACGCTCGCGGATCACGCGCTCGGCCTCGTCGCACGAGTCCGTGATCGTAATCATGCCCAGGTCCTTGGCGTCCACCGCGCCCCGCGCGATCAACCGCTCGCGCACGAACTTCTCGAGCGGGTCCCAGTATTCCCGGCCCATGACGATCAGCGGGAAGTTGGCGATCTTGCCCGTCTGGATCAGCGTGGCGCACTCGAAGACCTCGTCGAGGGTCCCGAACCCGCCGGGCATCACCACGAACGCGTGGGAGTACTTCACGAGCATGACCTTGCGGATGAAGAAGTACCGGAACTCCACGAACTGGTCGAGGTAGGCGTTGGGGCGCTGCTCCATCGGCAGCTCGATGTTGCACCCCACGCTGCGCCCGCCGGCGTCGCGGGCGCCGCGGTTGGCCGCCTCCATGACGCCCGGCCCACCGCCGGTCATGACCGTGAGTCCCAGGCGCGCCATGCGGCGCCCCATCTCGCGGGCGGTCTCGTACGCCCAGTGGCCTTCTCCGAACCGCGCCGATCCGAAGACGGTCACGCACGGGCCCACGAAATGGAGCTTGCGGAACCCGTGGATGCACTCACGGAAGATGCGCAGCGCCCGGACGAACTCCTGGGTCCGCGTGTGGGGGCCTTCGAGAAACTGGCGTTCCTCCGCCGAACGCGTCGCCTTGCCCCACAGGTCCTGCACCAGGTCCTCGATCTTCTCGAACCCGTTGCGCTCGTGCTCGGGCGGGGCCGGCGCCGCCTCGGGCTGGCCTTGGGGCGGGTTGGAGTGGGTGCCTGGCATCGATGACGCCGCGCGGGTTGCGAGCGGGCGTCCGAGCCCCGCGCGGGCGGGATGATATCGGCCCGCCTCACCGCGTCGCGCGCGATACCCTACCCAACACCCCGTGGAGTCCCCGGCATGCCCCCCGACGCCCCCTCGCCCAGCGCTCCAAAGCCCGCGCCCGCCAAGAGCCTGCCCGCCTGGAAGAAGTCCCTCATCGCGGTCGGGCTCATCCTGATGCTCGCCGGGCTCGTGATGCGCCTGGCGGCGCCCGCCAAGTCGGGCGGGGCGGGCACGCTGGGCGCCGCCTCGCTGGTCACGGGCGGGACCGATGCCGCGGACGCCGGCGCCGCGTCGCCCATGCGAGAGGTCTGGTCGCCGGCGCTGTTCCGGTTCGGGCTGGGGTTCGTTCTGGCCTTCGCCCTGGGGATCGCCCTGCGCTCCTTCTTCCGGCTCACGCTGATCTTCCTGGCGCTCTACGCGCTGTCGCTCTGGGGCCTGCAGCACGCGGGCATCCTGCAGATCAACTGGACGCTGCTCGAGTCGCGCTCGCAGGAGGCGGGGGCCTGGTTCTCGTCCCAGGTGCGCACGTTCGAGGCCTTCGTCGCCGGCTACCTGCCCTCCGGGGGCGCCGCCGCCCTGGGGTTGGCGCTGGGATTCAAGAAGGGATAAGCGCCGCCCGAGTTCGGGCCCGCACGCCGGGTGCGGCCATCGTCGCGCCGGTGGAGGTTTGGCGCGTGCCCGGTGGCGCCGACGGGCCTGGCGGGCTCAGGCCAGGAACATCGCGCCGCGGAGCATCCGGGCCGCCAGCATGTACCGCTGGAGGTTGCGTCCGGGGCAGGCGGTCGCGTGGTCGAGTTCCTGGTGGGTGTGGAGGCGATTGGTGCGGACCCCGAAGTGGCGCATCATGAAGGGCGTGAGCGCGTTGAGCGAGGTGACCTGCTCGCCCGAGGGACGCTGCTCATCGAAGTTGCCCAGCAGGCAGATGCCGAGGTTGTGCTCGTTGCGGGCCTTGACGTGCCCGCCCTGGTAGGCCAGGGAGCGGCCCTCCCAGATGCGTCCCTGGGGGTCGATGATGAAGTGGTAGCCGATGTCGATGAAGCGCGCATCGCGCGACAGGTGCTCCCTGCGGATGCTGTCGAGCAGGCGGGCCACGTCGTCGCGGGAGGAGAGCCCGGCGCTGTTCATCCCCGAGTGGTGCACGGTGATGTGCTGCACGCCGTTCATCAGGTGCATCTCGCCGCTGCGGCGCGGGCCGGC
>JBGAOG010000076.1:0-15618 GCA_044221985.1 Phycisphaerales bacterium | reverse complement strand
CTGGCGGATTCATCGCGCCTTCTGGGAGAGTGGCTCGCGACGCTGCGCGCACGCGGCGTGACGCGAGTGAGCATCGTGGCCCACTCCATGGGCGGGCTGATCACGCGCGACGTGCTGACGGGAAAGGACTGGTACGCGGGCACCGGGTCCGAACGACTTCCCGAGGTGAGGCGGATCGTGATCGTGTCCACCCCCAACAAGGGTTCCGCGCTGGCGCACGCGGCGTGGCTGGCGGAGGCGCGAGAGTCGCTCGTGCGATGGGCGAACTCGGAAGGCAAGGAGTGGACCGTGCTGCTGGGGGCGTTCAAGGACGGCGACGGGCGGGCGGCCGACGACCTCCTGCCGGATTCCGCGTACCTGAAGGATCTCAACTCGCGCCCATTGCCGCGGGGGGTTCGGATCACGACGATCGTCGGCGTGCTGGGGGCCGGCGCCGAAGGCGGGCTGGCGGACCTGCTCGACTCCAACCTGGGACGCCGGCTGCTCAAGCCCGAGGACATCGCGCGGTCCAAGGCGGCGTTGATCGAGCTGACAAAGGACCTGGGCGACGGGATCGTGTCGGAGCGGTCGCAGGTGCTCGACGGCGTTGAGGACACGGTGCGCGTGGCGGGGAACCACCGCACGGTCCTCAAGTCGTTCGGGTTGGAACAGACGCTTCGGGAGAAGGCCGGGGCCGAGCGTCGGCAGGCACCGGCGGTGGCGGTCATCCTGGATCGGTTGAAGGGGGAGTGAAGCTCTTCGCCTTCCACGAACGAGATGCGAAACCACCCGGGCGCGTTTCCACGCCTGGATGATCAGTCCTTCCGCTGCTTCAGGCCCTTTCCGATGCGGTTGCCCTTGCGCTTGGGGGCTTCGTCGCCCTCGTCGGGCTCGGGGATTCGCGTCGGCGGGCCGCCGAAGTCCATCTCGGCGGTCAGGTAGAGGCGCAGGGCGTCCAGGGCGGCGAGGTAGGCCGCCTGCTCCTGCGGCGCCAAGGTTCGGCCGGGCTGCTTGTCCGATCCGAAGCACGAGGTCGGATCGGTCAGCTCCTGGCAATGACGGATGTACCGCAAGGCCGCCTCGACCCGCCCCGGGATCAGCTGGAAATTCTCGATGCTGTGCTTGTTGTCCATGTCTTCACCAATTCGAATGTGATCGGGATCGATCGAACGAGACCGACAGCGATCGCGATCAGGGATCGCGTCGGTCAACGAACACAAAGCCCGCGTGCACGGGGCGATGGCAACAGGGGTGGCGAACCGGGAACCGGTGGGATTACCCGCGCTGGGCGCAACGGGAGAGCCACCGGTCAGAAGACCGATTCGCACCTGGATTCTGGAATGTTCGGTGCATGGCGTTTCTCCGTTGGTGAGCGCACGATGCGCCCGATCGGCGAGAAAGATAGCCGATTCCGACGGGTTGTCAAGAACGGTCGCCGCGGACGTTACTCGACCGTCACGCTCTTGGCCAGGTTGCGCGGCTTGTCCACGTCGTGCCCGCGGAGGACGGCGGCGTGGTAGGCGAGGAGTTGGAGCGGGATTACCGCGAGCATGGGGCTGAGCGGCTCGGGGATGTCGGGGATGTACAGCACGTCCTCGGCGTACTTGCGGATTGACTCATCGCCCTCGGTGGCAACGGCGATGACGTGCCCGCCGCGGGAACGCACCTCCTGGATGTTACTCATGACCTTGTCGTACTGGCGGCCCTTGTTGGCGATGAAGACGGCGGGCATCCCGTCGTTGATGAGGGCGATGGGCCCGTGCTTCATCTCGGCGGCGGGCATGCCCTCGGCGTGGATGTAGCTGATCTCCTTGAGCTTGAGGGCTCCTTCGAGGGCGGTGGGATAGTTGTACCCGCGCCCGAGGAAGAGCCAGTTCTCACGCTCGACGTATTTCTCGGTGACACGCTTGATCTTGGCGTCGTTCTCCAGCACCTGCTGGATCTTCTCGGGGATGGTCTCGAGGTGGCGGAGGAGCTCGGCGCAATGATCCGCGGACATGAAGCGGCGGCGGCCCAGGTAGAGCGCCAGGAGCGTGAGGACGGCGACCTGGCCCGTGAAGGCCTTGGTGCTGGCCACGCCGATCTCCGGGCCCACGCGGAGGTACACGCCGGCGTCGGTCTCGCGCGCGATGGTCGAGCCCACGACGTTGATGACGCCCAGGGCCAGCGCGCCGCGGTCCTTGGCCTCCTGCAGGGCGGCCAGCGTGTCGGCGGTCTCCCCGCTCTGGGAGACGGCGATGGCGACGGTGCCGTCCTCGATGATGGGGTTGCGGTAGCGGAACTCGCTGGCGTACTCGGCGACGGCGCCGACCTTGGCGAGGTCCTCGAGCAGGTACTCGCCGATCATGGCGGCGTGCAGGGCGGTGCCCTGGCCCAGGAGGATGACGTGGCGGGATTTGGTGAGCTCCTTGGCGTGCTCGGAGACGCCCCCGAGGACGACCTTGCCCTCGCGCAGGTCGATCCGCCCGCGGAAGGTGTTGCGCAGGCACTTGGGCTGCTCGAAGATCTCCTTCTGCATGAAGTGGGCGCACCCGCCGAGCTCGATCTCGGCCAGCTCGAGCTCGAGCTGCTCGACCTTGGGGGTCACGGGCGTGTTGTTGATCGTGCTGGTGCGGAAGCCCTTGGGCGTGAGCTTGACGACCTGGTAGTCGTCGAGGGCGAACGCCTGGGAGGTATGGGCGATGATGGCCGATCCGTCGGAAGCGACGATGAACTCGCCATTGCCCACCCCGACCATGAGCGGGCTGCCCTTGCGTGCGGCCACGAGCGTGTCGGGCTCTCGCTCGCACATCACCACGATGCCATAGGCGCCGGTGACCTCGCGGAGGGCGGCCTGGACGGCCTTTTCGAGGTCGCCGTCGTAGAGCTCGCCGATGAGCATGGCCAGGACCTCGGTGTCGGTCTGGCTCTTGAAGGCGTGGCCCTTTTCTTCGAGCAGGGTCTTGAGCGTGGCGTAGTTCTCGATGATGCCGTTGTGGATGAGGCAGATGCCGGCCTTGTCGTCGGTGTGGGGGTGGGCGTTGAAGTCCGTGACCCCGCCGTGGGTCGCCCAGCGGGTGTGGCACATCCCGATGGCGCCGCGAAGCCCGCCGGTCTCCTCGAGCTTGTCCTCGAGGTTGGCAACCCGCCCGACGGTCTTGACGACGCGGATCTTGCCGCCCTCGATGGTGGCGATGCCCGAGGAGTCGTACCCGCGATACTCAAGGCGCTTGAGCCCTTCGAGCAGAAGGGACTGGCACTGCTTGTTCCCGACGTAAGCGACGATTCCGCACATGGATCTGAACTCCTGGGATGGGGTCGAACAGAACCCGATCCGCGACCGGCTGGGACTGATCCTAGACCCGTCCGAGAATGCCCCCGGCGCGAGCCAAGGGCGGGGCGGCCGGGGTAGTACTGACGGGCGGCGGCGGCGGTTCACCGGTGGGTGCGGGATGGGAAATCCCCGGAGCAAATGGGACGGGGCACGCGGATTCGGCTGATTCGGCGCCCGCCGAGGCCGAAGGAACCCTAAAACCACCTCTCGTTGGAGCTTCCGGGCCGGTGTTCGTCGGACAAGCACATTCATTCACTCAGCAGGCCCGCCTGGCGATCACGCTGGCGTGGGTGGCCGGCTACACGAACATCCTGACCATCCTGACCTGCGGGACGGTGACGAGCCATGTCTCGGGGACGGTCTCGCAGTGGGGATTCGACATGGTGGGCGGGCGCTGGGGCCCGATGGCCCTGACCTCGTTCCTGCTGGGGATGTTCCTGCTGGGGGCGATGGTCTCGGGACTGTGCACGGAGACGGGCCGGCGACGCGCCTGGGAGTCGATCTACGTCCTTCCCATGGTGGTCGAGGCGCTCCTGCTCACCGCCTTCGCCCTGGGCGTCGAGTGGCACGACCATCAGCGCATCGAATCGGGCGGGATGCTCTACGCGCTGGTCGGGCTGGCCTCGCTGGCGATGGGCCTGCAGAACGCGACGATCACGCGCATCAGCAGCGGGGTGGTGCGCACGACGCACATGACCGGCGTCTTCACGGACCTGGGCCTGGAGAGCGTGCAGTTCCTGTTCTGGCTGCGGGATCGCAACCGCAACAGCCCGCCCCTGCCGGTGCAGACGCTCGCCCACAGCCTCCGCTCGCACCCCTCGGCCAGGCGCCTGGGCATGCTGCTCAGCGTGGTGGGCTCGTTCGCCGTCGGCGCGGGACTGGGCGCGGCGGCGTACGAGCGATTCCCGCATTGGGCAATGTACCCGCCGGTCGCGTTCCTCCTGTGGGTCATCGTGCAGGACGTGCGTCGCCCGATCTGCGAGATCGAGGCCTCGCCGCTGGCGGGCGGGGCGAGCTTGCCGGAGCTGCCCGAGGCCCTGGCCGTGTACCACCTGCGCAAGGACCGGGGCCGAACGGGCGCGGTGCACCGGCTGCCCAATCTCCTGGCCTGGTCGGAGCGCCTTCCCGAGCGGGTCCGCGTGGTGATCCTGGACCTGGGGCAGGCGGCGTCGCTGGACGACAATGCGGTGCTGGAGTTGCGATCGCTCATGCAGCGCCTGCGGGGACAGGGGCGGGAGCTGGTGATCGCGGGGGTGGATGCGCCGCGGTTCCGGGCGATCATGCACGCCGGGGCCGGGGACGTGCTCGACCCCACGAACGTCTGCCCGGACCTCGAGCTGGCCGTGGCCCGGGGCTTCACGCTGCTCGATGGGCTGTCGCCCGCGGCCTAGGGCGGCGTGGCGCCGGCGCCCACGATGCGCCGGGCGGCGACGAGGGCGTCGTCGAGGTTCTCGAAGATGTTCTCGAGGCCGATCTCCTGGTCCATGCCGGCCTTGACCATCTCGAACATGGGGTGGGCGTGCACGCCGCCCAGGAGGAGCTGGGTGCCGTGCTTGGCGCATCGGCGGTGGAACTCGCGCAGGGCGTTGAGCCCGGTGGCGTCGATGTGGGGCACGTAGCGCATGCGGAGGATGAGGACCTTGGGCGGCTTCTCGATCTGGTCGAGGGCATCGCGGAGGTTGTTGGCGACGCCGAAGAAGAACGGGCCGTTGACCTCGTAGACCTCGACCCCTCGGGGGACGCGCCGCTCGGAGACGGCGCCGGGATCCTTGGGATCGGGCGCTTCGGTTTCCTGCCCCTCGTCGATCTCCTCCCTCATGCCGGTGACGGTGGTGATCTGGGCCATGCGGCGCATGAAGAGGATGGAGGAGAGCAGGATGCCGGTGCCCACGGCGATGGTGAGGTCGAAGAAGACGGTGAGCCCGAAGGTCGTGAGGAGGACCAGCACGTCGGGCCCGGGGGCGCGGAGCAGGGAGCGGAAGTGGTTGAGCTCGCTGACCTTCCAGGCCACCATGACCAGGATCGCGGCCAGGGATGCCAGCGGGATGGCCTTGGCCAGCGGCGCCAGGGCCAGCATGAACACGAGGATGAACACCGCGTGGAGCATCCCCGCGACGGGAGTCTTGGCGCCGCTGCGGACGTTCGCGGCGGTGCGGGCTATGGCCCCGGTGGCCGGGAGCCCGAAGAACAAGGCGGCGGCGATGTTCGAAAGGCCCTGGGCGACGAGCTCCTGGTCGGAGCGATGGCGATACCCGGTCATGCCGTCGGCGACGACGGCGGAGAGCAGACTCTCGATGGCCCCCAGGAAGGCGATGGCCGACGCGGAGGGGATCAGCTCGCGGATGAGGTCCCAGGAGAAGGTGGGCAGGTGGGGGCCCGGGAGGCTGGAGGGGATGCCCCCGAAGCGCGTCCCGATGGTCTCGACCAGGGGGCGCAGGTGCGTGCCGTCGAAGGCGACCTCCGTGCTCGCCCAGCCGAAGAGGTGGGTGGCCAGGGCACTGAGCGCGACGGCCACGACGGTGGCGGGCACGCGCGGCGCGACGCGACGCATGATGGTCAGCAGAACGAGGCAGCCCACGCCGATGCCCAAGGAGTGCCAGCTGAAGGTCTGCCAGTGGCGTCCGAAGAGCTCGATCTTGCCCACGAAATCGGCGGGGATCGTCGCGGGCGTGCCCTCGGCGGTGAGGATGGTGAGCCCGAAAAAGTCCTTGATCTGCGAGGCGAGGATGGTGACGCCGATGCCGGCGGTGAACCCCGCGGTGACGGGGTAGGGCACGAACTTGATGACGCCCCCGAAGCGGAAGAGGCCCAGGAGCAGGATGATCACCCCGGCCATGCAGGTGGCGAGGGCCAGCCCCTCGTAGCCGTGGGTGGAGCAGATGCCAAAGACCAGCGGCATGAAGGCGGCGGTGGGCCCGCCGATCTGCACGCGGCTCCCGCCCAGGGCGGAGATGAGGAACCCGGCGATCACGGCCGTGAAGAGCCCCATCGCGGGCGGGGTGAGCCAGGGGTGGATGGCTTGGAGCTGCTCGGCGACGTTCTGGGGGATGCTCGCAATCCCCAAGGCCATGGCCAGGGGGAGGGCGATGATGGCCACGGTCAGCCCCGCCAGGAGGTCGCCCAGGAACTTGGAGCTCGAGTACCCCTCGCGCAGACACAGGACGAGCTTGGGGGTGTGGGAAGCCCAACGCGCCGCGGTGAAGATGCGAACAAACGCCAAATCCATGGGATGCCGCCTGGGGCGAGAGGAGAGAGTATCGGCGCAAGGTGCGGGCGAGGTCCAACAAGACGCGATCGGGGCGGGATGCGTGAGGGAACCGGCACGCGCGGTGCGGGCGGCGCGTGGTCGATCCCGACCGGCACGTCTATTCTCACGCGATTTGCGCCGTACTCGCCCGGTGCGACCCGCGACAGGACTCGCGGGGAGGGCGGCGGCCGGCCGCGGACGGGCCCCGGGCTCCGACCGCCAGAAGCGAAGGGCGCGTCGGAGACATGCCAAAGCGCACGGACATCAAGACCATACTCGTCCTTGGCTCGGGCCCGATCGTGATCGGGCAGGGGTGCGAGTTCGACTACTCGGGGACGCAGGCGTGCAAGACCCTCAAGGGCGAGGGGTACCGCATCGTCCTGGTCAACTCGAACCCGGCCACCATCATGACCGATCCGCAGTTCAGCGATCGGACGTACATCGAGCCCATCACGCCCGAGGGTGTGCGCAAGATCATCCAGAAAGAGGCCGAGCGCGGCCCACGGATCGACGCCATCCTGCCGACGCTGGGCGGTCAGACGGCCCTCAACTGCGCGTGCGCGCTGTTCGACAACGGGACGCTGGGAGAGTTCGGGATCGAGATGATCGGGGCCACCCGCGAGGTGATCCACCGCGCGGAGGACCGCCAGGCGTTCAAGGAGATCTGCGAGAGGATCGGGCTCAAGCTGCCCCGGTGCCGCACGGTGAACACGCTGGCGGAGGCGGAGGAGTTCCTGAAGGAGATCGGGCTTCCGGCGATCATCCGCCCGGCGTTCACCCTGGGGGGGACGGGCGGGGGGATCGCGTACAACCTGGAGGAGTACCGGGACATCGTCTCGCGCGGGCTCGGGGCGTCCATGATCACGCAGGTGCAGATCGACCAGAGCGTGATCGGGTGGAAGGAGTACGAGCTGGAGGTCGTGCGCGACAAGCGTGACAACTGCATCATCGTGTGCGGGATCGAGAACGTCGACGCGATGGGCGTGCACACGGGCGACAGCATCACGGTGGCGCCGATCCTGACGCTGACGGACAAGGAATACCAGGCGATGCGCGACGCCGCGTTCGCGGTGATGCGTGCGGTGGGCGTGGAGACGGGCGGGAGCAACGTGCAGTTCGCGGTGAACCCGGATCCCAAGCCGGGCCCGGACGGGGAGAAGCACTTCGAGATGGTGGTGGTGGAGATGAACCCGCGTGTGAGCCGCAGCAGCGCGCTGGCGAGCAAGGCGACGGGGTTCCCGATCGCGAAGATCGCGGCGCGACTGGCGGTGGGCTACACGCTGGACGAGCTGAAGAACGACATCACGGGGACGACGAGCGCGTGCTTCGAGCCGACGATCGACTACGTCGTCACGAAGATGCCGCGCTGGACGTTCGAGAAGTTCCCCGAGGCCGATGAGACGCTGACCACGCAGATGAAGAGCGTGGGCGAGGCGATGGCGATCGGGCGGACGTTCAAGGAGAGCCTGCAGAAGGTGGTCCGCTCGATGGACGTGAAGCGGTTCGGGCTGGGGCTGGATCGCAACGACCGGTGGCTGGCGGCGATGCGCGCGGTCGAGCACGACCAGCTCGTGCTGGATGTTTCCCCCGGGGCCGCCCCGGGGACGGGCAGCGCGAGCGACACGGGCCTTCGCACGGCCGACGGGCAGGCGATCGAGTGGCCCATCCCGCTCGACAAGCTGAGCCGCAAGCTCGCGGTGCCCAGCCAGGGGCGCCTCTATTACATCCGCTACGCGTTCAAGATGGGCTGGTCGATCGAGAAGGTGCAGGGGCTCACGAAGATCGACCCGTTCTTCCTCGACCAGATCAAGCAACTGGTCGACTTCGAGGAGACGCTGTGCGACCACAAGCGGCTGGAGGACGTGCCCCCCGAGGTGCTCTTCCAGGCCAAGCAGATGGGCTACAGCGATGCGCAGCTGGCCAACCTGTACCTGGGCGAGCTGAAGACGGACACGATTCTGAAGGTACGCGAGCATCGCAAGAGCCAGGGCATCGAGCCGGTGTACAAGCTGGTGGACACGTGCGCTGCGGAGTTCGAGGCCAGGACGCCCTATTACTACAGCACGTACGAGAGAGGGGCGAAGCGAGCGAGCGAGCCGGCGAGCAAGAGCAACGAGCCCGAAGCGCCAGCGAGGGCATCTTCCTTCCTCGGCGACGACGAGATCCGTATCAGCGATCGCAAGAAGGTCGTGATCCTCGGCGGCGGGCCCAATCGCGTCGGGCAGGGGATCGAGTTCGACTACTGCTGCTGCCACGCCGCGTTCTCGGCCAAGGAGCTGGGGCTCGAGAGCGTGATGATCAACTCCAACCCGGAGACGGTCAGCACGGACTACGACACGAGCGACCTGCTCTTCTTTGAGCCGCTGACGCTGGAGGATGTGCTGAACGTGGTGGAGAGGCTGAACGACCACCCCCTCCTTCCAGGCGGAACCGGGGTGATGGCCTTCGCCGGCAAGCGAGCAGGCGCGGTCCAGCCCGTCTCCCAGCCCCGCCCCAATGGGAAGGGGAGCAAGGTCCACGGCGTCATCGTGCAGTTCGGCGGGCAGACGCCGCTGAACCTGGCCAAGGGGTTGGTGGCGGCCGGGGCGCCGATCATCGGCACGTCGGTCGACTCGATCGACCGGGCGGAGGATCGCAAGCGGTTCGACGAGGTGCTGGAGAAGCTCAAGCTGCAGCGCCCGGCGGCGGGGATCGCGCACTCGCTGGACGAGGCGCTGGAGGTCGCGTCGCGCATCGGTTACCCCGTGCTCATCCGCCCGAGCTACGTGCTGGGCGGACGAGGCATGGAGATCTGCTACGACGAGAGGGCCCTGCGCGGGTTCATGACCACGGCCCTGGAAACGAGCCTCCTCGACGATGCGCCCGTGCTCATCGACAAGTTCCTCGACGGCGCGACCGAGGTGGACGTGGACGTCGTGGCGGACTTCACGCTGCCCACCGGGGGCACGGCCCTGGTCGCTGGGATCATGGAGCAGATCGAGCAGGCGGGCATCCACTCCGGCGACAGCGCCTGCACGCTCCCGCCCGCGTCGTTGTCGCAGGACACGCAGTCGGCGATCGCGAAGCTGGCCAAGGACATGGCCCGCGAGCTGGGCGTGTGCGGGCTGATGAACATCCAGCTGGCGGTCAAGAACGGGCAGATCTACATCCTCGAGGTCAATCCCCGCGCCAGTCGAACCGTGCCCTTCGTGAGCAAGACGACGCACGTCCCGTGGCCTGCCATCGCGGCCAAGGCGATGATGGGCATGCCGCTGGCGGAGCAGGGCGCCCGCGAGCGCCCGCTGCGCGGCGCGTACGCCGTGAAGGAATCCGTCTTCCCGTTCAACAAGTTCCCGGGCGTGGACGTGATCCTCGGGCCGGAGATGCGCTCGACGGGCGAGGTCATGGGGATCGACCGCTCGCTGCCCTTCGCGTTCGCCAAGAGCCAGATCGCGGCGGGCAATGCCCTGCCCGTGCGGGCGACGCGCGACGGCAAGGACCGCGGCGTCTTCCTCTCCGTGCGCGAGCACGACCGCGACACGCTCGTCGAACCGGCACGCACGCTGTCGCGCCTGGGCTTCACGCTCTACGCCACCGACGGCACCGGCGGGCACCTCGCCCGCCATGGCGTCCAGGCGACGATCCTCCAGAAGATCGGGACGGGAGCCAGGCCGAACGTCCTGGACCTGATGGCCAACGGGCAGATCGGGCTCGTGGTCAACACGCCCACCCGCACGGGCTGGAAGACGGATGAAGGGCGCATCCGCGCTACCGCGGTCAAGCTGAACATCCCGATGATCACGACGGCGACGGCGGCGGTGGCCGCGGCCAAGGCCATCGACGCCATGCGGGCCGGAGACTGGGGCGTTGCGGCGCTTCAGGATTATCAGGGCGACGCGGAGGCGGTGGTCGTGGACGCCAAGCCGCGGGGCAACCGCGCACGCGTGTAGTGCGGCCTGGTCCACGACCTGGCGCCCGCAAGGGCCCCCCGGGGCATCGCCGGGCCGGCGCCCACGCGCCGGCGCGAGCCTGTATACTGCCCGACGCGGGGTGGGACATTCGGGAGCTCCGCCATGAAGACGTTTCGGACGCCGGCGTTGGTTCTGTTGCTGCTGCCCTTCGCCGGTTGCTCGGCGCACTATGTCACTCCAGGCGCGGCGGCCGATTTCCACGCCATGGGCATCAGCAAGGCGTCCGCCGACAACCTCTCCGACACCGACGTCGAGATGGCGATGAACCGCAAGCCCGCGGCGGCGTTCCCCACCTCGATCGTCCTGGCCCGCATCCAAGGGCAGGGTTACGCGTCGATGACCAACAGGGGCTATGGCTCGGGCCGCTACACGATCGTCACCACGCGCGACGTGGAGAAGGACGAGGACATGTCCCGCCTCGAGCGACTGCCCATGGTCCGCTCCCTGGGCACGCTCAACCGCCTCGTGGTCCCACCGGCGATGAACTCCGCGCGTGACCTGCAGGTCGCGGCGGCCAACGTCCAAGCCGATATCGTCATGCTTTATACCTTCGACACCCAGTTCCACCAGGGGGATACCACGATCCCCGCCCTGGGCGTGATCTCCCTGGGGCTCTTCCCCAACGAGGTGCAGCGTGCGACGAGCACGGCGTCGGCAGCGTTCATCGACACGCGCACCGGTTTCATCTACGGGCTCTGCGAGGCCACCGCCAAGCGCGAACGCCTCAGCAACGCGTGGGGCAGCGACTCGGCCCTCGATGCGGCGCGGAAGTACGCCGAGGAAGACGCGTTCCACGCCCTCGTAAGCCAGATGGAACAGACCTGGAAGGGGATCGTCGCGCGCTACGGCCCGCCCTCGAGCGATGAGCAGGGCGGCACGCCGGACGCCGATCGGAGATGAAGGCGCGATTTGGGCCGCGGCCTGGGGAGGTCTCGCTCGCGTCCGTGGGCGGCCCCGCGCGCCGCCCGGGGGCGGGCTACTTGCTCAGCAGGGCCGCGGTGAACATGCGGCCCGTGGTCTCGCGTTCCCAGGTCCACGCCTTGCCGTGCTTGGACTCGTAGAACGCCCACATCTCGAACCAGTAGCTGCGGAACGCGTGGGGCCCGAACGGGGCGAAGTGGGCGTGGACCTTCTTTATGACCTGGGCGGGCGAGCCCCTGAAGCCGAGGAACGTCCGTCCGTGACGGACGCTCTCGGTATCGAGCGGGAGGCGCGAATACCGGCCCAGCAGTTGCAGGATGTTCGCGGCGGCATAGGGGCCGATGCCGGGCAGTTCGAGCAGCGCGTCGTGGATCGCGTCGTCGCCGGTGGACGGGTCCTCGAACCACTCGGGATCGAGGCCGCCACGGGAGCGAGGCAGGGTGAAGAGGCGGGCGAGTTCGACGATGCGGGCGTCGCGGTAACCGACGCGGCAGCGGGCCCGCAGGCTCGCGGGGCGCATCGCCGCCAGGCCCAGGGGCGTGGGGAACGCGTGGGCTCCCACGGGATGGGCGGTCGC
Organism: Phycisphaerales bacterium; assembly: GCA_044221985.1. Taxonomy (GTDB): domain Bacteria; phylum Planctomycetota; class Phycisphaerae; order Phycisphaerales; family UBA1924. Next base: position 3,631 of record JBGAOG010000076.1, on the reverse strand, counting down.
GCCGCCGCGGGAGCGGATCGCGAGCTCGCTGCGCTCCCCCACCACCTCGCACAGGCGCCGGTTCATCTGGATGGTGCCGGGCCACTGGACATTGCAGCTCGTCACGGTCTTGAGAACGTCCTCGAAGAACGTGGGCGAACGGAACAGGCGCCCGCGCCCGGACTTCTTCCATCGCGGGTCGGCGCGATGGAACTGGCGGATGGTGTCGGTGCTCTCGTCCAGGCGCAACATGCGGACGACCTGCCGCTCCACCTCGCCGCGCCGGGGCCTGCTCAGGGTGCGATGGGGCACGACGCGCAGGGGCGAACCGGGGCCGCCGCCCTGCGCGACGTGCACGACCACCGACCCGTCGCGCAGGGAGAGCACCCGCGAGAGCGCCAGGGCCTTCACGTCCCAGTAGTTCGGCGCCAGCAGGAAGTAGCCGTACGAGCACGCGTCGCGCCTGAGGTCGTAATCCTCGGGGACGGGGATTCGCAGTGCGGCGGGCATGCCCCTCCTGGGAAACGGGCGCGTTCAGGCCGTCCTGCGACGCGAGAGCGGGAAGCAGAAGCTCGCGATGTTGAGGCACAGGCGGTTGCTCAGGCGTGCGTACGTCTGGTACTGCTCGTGGATCTGCCTGAGGACGGCGTCGACGCTGACCCCGCCCTTGGCGCCCATGCTCGCGGAGTTCTCCGCGAGCCGCTGGAGCATCCCCTCGTCACACTCGGGGTGGAACTGGAAGGCGTAGGTCCGCGGGCCGACGCGGAAGGCCGCGTTGGGCGTGCTCGCGGTCGAACCCAGCACCACCGCCCCCGCGGGGAGCTTCTGCACTTCCTGCTCGCACGAGAAGAACTGCGGCCCGTTCCACTGGATTCCCGAGAAGATCGTCTCGGTCTGCCCGGTGGGGTTCAGCCTCAGCGCCTCCATGCCCAGCGCGGGGGCCGCGCGGTACCCCACGCTCCCGCCCAGGGCCTGGGCGATGAGCTGCGCCCCCAGGCAGATGCCGATGACGGGCAGCTCCATGGCGTGGGCGGCCTTGACGTACTCGGCCTCGCGGCGCATCCACTCGTGCTTGTCCATGTCGGTGACGTTCTGGGGCCCGCCGAGGATGACGATTCCCCTCACGCCGTCGAAGTCGACGGGGACGCCGCGGTTGGTGCGGGAGACGGGGTGGTCGGGGCGGCAGCACTCGAGGTCCAACCCGTGATCGCGCAGGGTGGCGCCGAGGCGTTGGGCCGATCCGCTGTCGCTGTGCTGGAAGACGATGATCATGATGCCGCGATGGTATCTCACCGCAAGGGCGGGAGCATCCGGTCGTCCGGGGCGAGCGCCCCCTACGCTTGCCCACGCACGGACGGGGTCCCACGAACCGAGAAGGAACTCGCATGAAGTCGACGTCTCTGCACGCCACCGTTTCGCTCCTTGGCCTCCTCTTGGCGATCGCTCCCTCGCTGGCCCAGCCGCCCGCGGCGCCGACCGCGCCCCCCGCGCCGCGGGAAAGGGCCCAGGGAAAGCCCGGCGACGACATGCCCGACGACGGCGCCAAGGTCCGCCAGAGCCTGGTCAAGATCTTCACGACGGTCCGCGAGCCCAACCTCGTCCAACCCTGGACCAAGCGGCAACCCGAGGAAGCCTCGGGCAGCGGCGTGGTCATCGCCGGCAACCGGATCCTCACGAACAACCACGTCATCAACTACGCCAGCCGCGTGTTCATCCAGCCCGACGGCTCGGCCGACAAGCTCAGCGCCAAGGTGGTGGCCACGTCCCCGGGGATCGACCTGGCCGTCCTCGAGCTCGAGTCCAAGGACCAGGGCTTCTTCGACGCCCATCCTCCCCTGGAGATCTCCGACGACCTGCCCCGAGTTGGTGAAACGGTGTACGCCTACGGCTACCCCATCGGGGGCGAGGCCGTCTCCGTCACCAAGGGCGTGGTCAGCCGCATCGAGCACACGGAATACAACGGGTTCACGACGGGACTGCGGATCCAGATCGACGCGGCGATCAACCCCGGAAACTCGGGGGGTCCGACGGTGCTCAACGACAAGCTCGTGGGGATCTCCTTCTCCGGGATGAGCGGCGCCGACAACGTGGGATACGTGATCCCCGTCGAGGAGGTCCGCGCCTTCCTGGAAGACGTCAAGGACGGGAAGTTCGACGGGCGCCCGCAGGTCTTTGGGGAGATGCAGACCGCCGAGAACGACGACCTTCGTGCCAGGCTCGGGCTCTCCAAGGCCCAGACCGGGCTGATGGTCACCGAGCCCGAATCCGACACGCCCGAGTATCCGCTCAAGAAATGGGACGTCATCGCGTCGGTGGGCGACCACGACATCGACAACACCGGCCTCGTCAATGTCCGCGCCGGGCTCCGCCTCTCGTGGCGTTACTACGTGCCCAAGCTGGCCCGGGATGGAAAGGTGCCCCTGACCATCGTCCGCGAGGGCAAGGAGATGAAGGTCGAGGTGCCCGTGCGCAACAGCCCCAACCGCCTCTTCCGCCCGTTGAGCGGCACGTATCCGTCCTACTTCATCATCGGGCCCCTGACCTTCTCGGGCGTCGCCGCCGACCACGTCCAGGTCTTCGGGAGCCATTTCCTCGACCGCAGCAGCCCCATCGTTTCCCGGCGCAACGACAAGCCCAAGTTCGAGGGCGAGCAGCTCGTGGCCGGGCCGGCCCGCATGTTCTCCCACCCGATCATGAAGGGCTACGAGACGCCCCCGTTCCCGATCCTCAAGAACGTCAATGGAGTGGGCGTCAAGAGCCTCAAGCACCTGGTGGAGATCGTCCGCGACAGCACCGACCCGTTCCTGGTTTTCGAGTGGGCCGACAGCGCCGCCGAGATCGTGGTCTTCAATCGCGAGCAGTTGATCAAGGCGACCACGGACGTCCTGGAAGAGGCCGGGATCCGCAACCAGATGTCGGAGGATCTCCGCCCCGTTTGGGAGGCCAAGGGCAAGGGCTAAGCCCTAAGCCCACGGGGCTCGGGGGGCATCCGCGTTCTCGGATCCGGCACAGGCCTCCCAGCCGCTATCGCCCACGCCCGCGGGCCCGTAGAACACCACCGGAGGGGTGACGCCTCGATCACCACCCGGGGCCGGTCGATCCTCAGACCGATGTGGTACGACCGAATCGGCGGCACGCAGCACGGGGGCGCCCAGAACAAGCGCCGCCATGGCCGCGTACGCTGCCAGGGCATCATGTGCAGCTTCGGGGAGATCATGGACCTCTCCGCGTCGGGCATGCGCGTCGAGACGGCCATCCGTCCGCCCAACGCCAACCAGGTCATCCACGTCACGGTCCAGACCCACGAGGGGCCCCTCGCGGTGGCGGCCTCCGTCGTCTGGTCTCGCAAGACCGGCTTCTTCAAGCGGGAGATCGGGCTGCGGTTCGTGGACCTCTTGCCCGGCGCTGCCGTCGCCCTGTCGCGCCTGGGCTCTTCCGCCGCGTACAACGAGACGGTCATCCCCGACGTCCAGAAGTTCCGCCACGGGCAGCAATAGCCCGCGAGGCCCCCGCAGGGACCTTCCCCACCACGCAACCCAGACGGGCCCGGGCGGTATGCTTTCTTGGGCACGCCGGCCACGGCACGCCCAAGCTGAAAGGGAATCCCCATGGCACGCCTCGCTCGCGCGACCCTCGCCCTGGTTTCGCTGCT
>JBGAOG010000075.1:0-15753 GCA_044221985.1 Phycisphaerales bacterium | reverse complement strand
AACGGCCGCATCGCGCCGGTCAGGACGATCGGGACGACGGGGACCGGAATCTCGCGGAGCAGTTGCTCGCCGGTGATGGTGAGCGTGTCCGTCCCGTGCAGCACCACGATCCCCCCGCACTCGGTGGCCAGCTCGCTCGAGCCCCCGGCCATCCGCACCGCCTCGAGCACCCGGCGCCGGTCCTCGTCGGTCATCTCCAGGCTGTCCTTGCTCATCAGCTCGATGACCCCGACCTCCACGCCCTCGAGGCGCAGGCGCCCCAGCATGCGGCGCACGATCGAGCGCCGGTTCTCGAGCTTCCCGCTCGACTCGTCGTAGGTCTTCTCGATCGTCCCGCCCGTGGTGATCAGCGTGATGCGTCGCATGCCCGTGAGGCTCCACCGCGGCGGCCCGTCCGCGTGCACAACGCTAGGGGTCGCGCGCGAGCCCGTCCCCTACCCGTGCAGCAGCGCGAGGTGCTTCCAGAACTCCGGGTACGTCTTGGCGACGCAGCGCGGGTTCAGGATCCGCACGCCCGGACGCCTCAGCCCGATCAACGCCAGCGACATCGCCATCCGGTGGTCTTCGTACGTCTCGAACTCCACCGGGGACACGTCCGGGCTCGTGTCCAGGCCCCCCTCGGGAGGGGTGATCGTCATCACGTCCTCGTCCCCCGCCACGGGCGAGACGACCTTCACCCCGACCTTCGCCAGCTCCGCCGCCAGGGCCGCGATCCGGTCGCTCTCCTTGACCCGCAGCGTGCGCACGCCCCGCAGGATCGACGACCCGCCCGCGAAGCACGCGACCACCGCCAGCGTCATCGCCGCGTCGGGCATGTCGCCCATGTCCGCCAGGATCGGCTTGAGCGTCGCCGGTCCGCGGCACTCGATGAACCGCGCCGGCCCGCCGTTCTCGATCGCGCCGCCCCGCGCCGGGGTCTTGCGCGCCACCTTGCAGCCCATCCGCTCCAGCAGTGCCGGGAACAGCGCGTCGCCCTGCAGCGAGTCCTCCCCCAGCCCCGGCACGCGGCAGCACGCCCCGGGGTTGATCGCCGCCGCCCCCCAGAAGTACGTGGCCCCGCTGGCGTCGGGCTCCACCTCGTACTCGAAGGCCTTGAGCCCGCGCACCCCGTCGTGCCTCGGGCCCGTCACGCGCAGCACGCGCATGTTGTCCGATGACTTCACCGTCGCGCCGAGCTTGCCCAGCAGCCCCAGCGTCATCGTGATGTACGACGCGCTGGGAATGCTCCCGCCCAGGCGCAGCGTCAGGGGAGTGGCCAGCCACGGCGCCGCCAGCAGCAGTGCCGACACGAACTGGCTCGACGCCCCCCCCGCCAGGTCCAGCACCCCCGGCGCCTCGATGGGCCCCTCGGGGGGCACCACCCGCACCGGCAGGCAGTTCTCCTTGCCCAACCACTCCACCCGCGCCCCCAGTTTCGACAGCGGATCGCCCAGCCCGCCCATGGGGCGCTCGCGCATCCGCGGGCTCCCGTCGAGCGTGATGGGCCCGGGCGAGTGCAGCGCTGCCGCCGCCAGGAACCGCGCCGCCGTCCCGGCGCCGCCCACGTCCAGGCTCAGCCCCGCGTGGGGCACGAGCCAGCGCCCGCCCACGCCCATGACCTCCAGCTCGCCCGCGGCGCGCTCCACGACCCGAGCTCCCATCGCCTCCACCGCGCGCACCATCACCCGCGCGTCTTCCGCGTCGTGCAGCGCGTTGTGGATCACGCTCCGCCCTTCGCCCAGCGCCGCCAGCAATATCGCCCGGTTGGTCAGGCTCTTGGAACCCGGCGGACGAACGTCCACCTCGAACGCCCGGGCGCGCGGCCCCAGCACGGGAATGTCCATCCCTGCCGGCAGTTGCTCCAGCGACCTGCCCAGAACGTCCAGCACTGTCCTCTCCCTGCGCCCCGCGCCGCGCGGGGTGGGCCGTCCCTACAAACCGGCCCCAACACACAACTCACCCCATCCCTAATCCGCTCGACCTGCCCCTTCCGAACGCCCACGCCGGAATACCGCCACCACATCCTCCACCGGCACCACGAACAACCGGTTGTCCCCTTCTAGATCTACGGGAACGGCGTTGCGCGGATTGAACAAAATCCGGTCATAGTGCCGGATTGGGTAATTCTCGTCGCGTTGAACCTGCGCCGAGACGGCCACCACGCGCCCCGTGAGCGTGGGAATCTCGATCTTGTCCGGAAGGTGAATGCCCGACTTCGTTTGTTTCTTGTCGTCGTCCTTGCGGATGAGCACGCGCTTGCCTATGGGCTCGACGGTCTCCAAAGCCCGACCACCCTTGGACATGCGCGTTGTTTCTCCCTCGCCCATACCTCCTACTTTACGCCCGAATCGGGTACCATCGTGCCTCAATCTCACTTTCCAAGGACCGAGAACCCTGACATTGCCGCACCAGAACATGCGCCAACTCCAAGCCCTCATCAAGGACGTTCCCGACTTTCCCAAGCCCGGAATCGTTTTCAAGGACTTCACGCCCCTCCTCGCCGACCCACGCGGGCTTGCCCTCGCCGTCGAACTCATGGCCAATCCCTACCGGGGCACAGGCGTGGACCTGGTCGCAGGGGCGGAATCGCGGGGGTTCATTTTCGGCACCGCCCTGGCCCAGACCCTCTCGGCCGGGTTCGTCCCCATCCGAAAGGCGGGAAAGCTCCCCCGCGCCACCCGCGGGATCAGCTACGACCTCGAGTACGGCCAGGACCGCCTCGAGATCCACGCCGACGCCATCCGACCCGGGCAGCGCGTCCTCATCGTCGACGACCTGCTCGCCACCGGGGGCACGCTGGCGGCGTGCTGCCAACTCGTGGCCGATGCCGGGGGCATCCTGCACGGGATGACCGTGCTCATCGAGCTGGCGGCGCTCAAGGGACGCGACCGGGCGGCCCATTTCGGGCAGGTGCACTCGGTGCTGCGGTGCTGAGCTCGCACTTCGGTCGGCGCCGGCCCGTGCAGGCGAGCGCGACCACGCCCCATGCGGCCACGGCGCCCGGCCCGGGAACGAGGTGGATTGTGGCGGAATCTACATGGCCAACCGGCGCGTTCAGCACGGCCAGACAGTTGTAACAGATATACAAACTGCTCCGCCCCAGATTGATGTGGGTCGGAGGCAACGTCGCGACGAGGTCGCGGGCCCCCGACTGATCACCCAGCCGCACCGCGTAGCGGAACACCAGGGCGTCCACCCCGAAGTGGAAGTTCTTCCCCGCCAGGAGCGGAGTGAGCTGCACACTCTGCACGCCCCACGCCAGATTGACCGTCGGCGCGGTGTTCTTGCTCCCCGAAAACCGAAGCGTGTTGCCGCCGTCGACGAAGCTCGTGAGCAGCCCGCTCGCAGAGGTTGACCCCTGCCCGGACGCCCCGAACGGGAAGAGGCGGCCGGTATTGGTCTCGGGGGTCGATCGGACCTGGCTGGCGTTGTAGGACGTTTCCGTGAGCGCCCCGCCGGCGCCATCCAGGCCGGGGAACGTGAAGGGGACGCGCTCGTCGGAGGCGGTCCAGTTCGACAACGTCGGCTGGTACGCCAACCCTGCCAGCCCCAGCGCGGTGGCGCCCTTCAAGCGGACGCGCACGCGGACAAACACGGTGGCCCCGGGAGCGACCGTCACCTCGTTCGCCCAGCCCGCCGCCGGATCGGTGGAGGCCTCGATCGTGATGCGCGTGTGCTGGGCATCCGCGATCGGGGTCACCACCCCCACCACCCCCAACGTCATCGCCGGCGCAAGGCTGCGCATGCGGCTGCTCCAACCGGAGCGAGGCCAGTACCTTCGGGCGTGTGCGGCCACGCTCCACCCTTCACTATGCACCAGGAATCTGGGAATGCCAGCAATCTGGCGGGTTTTTCTGGGACCGAGGTCGGGTTCCCTGGCCAGCCTGCCCCCACCCGCCGATCGCCGGCGGGCCTGGGCGAATGCTTCGCACCGTGCAAAGGCGCCTCCCTCCCCCCGGGGGGGGGGCGTGCGACGCCATCCTCACGAATCCAGCGCGTCAACGAGAACTCATTCTCTCCAGCGGTCCAAAAACAGAACCCCCGCCCAGTCTTCCGGGCGGGGGTCGAGTGTCACATTCTCGCTCGCGAATCTACTGTCGGGTCAGGACGAGTCAGAGTCGCGGGGAGATAGTCAGACAAGGCTCAGCGGCGACGACGGCCCGCGACGAGCCCGCCGAGGCCGAGGAGGGCCAGGGTGCCGGGGGTCGGGGTGACGTGGATCGCGGCGCCGAAGATGTTGTTCGCGTCGGTCGCGTAGGCCACGCTGGTGCTCAAGCCGTCGTTGTACCACTTGGGCTGGCTGGTGACGTTGGCGAGGGGGACGCTGGCGCCGAACACGTCGCCGTTCACGCCGGTGAAGGAGAAGGTGAAGCGGAACACCGTGGGCGTGTTGCTGCCGTTGAAGTAGTTGCCGAAGCCGTTGGACGAAAGGCTGAAGGGGTTCTGGCTGATCGGGATGGCGCTGCTGGCAGCGGCGCCGCGGAGCTCAACGCCGCCCGCGATCGCGGCAACGATCGGGAGGTTGGTCGAACCCGCGCCCGCGAAGGGAGCGACACGGCCGGTGGCCGTTGCGCCAACCACGCCGGGGCCGCCCGCGGCCGACGAAGCCTGCGGCACGCTCCAAGGCAGGCCGATGGTGATGGCCGAGGGGCCGAGCACCTGGGGCTTGAAGTTGAAACCAGCGAGGCCGACCTGAGCGACGGCGGGCTTCACGGCCGACACCTCAACGACGACGTTGTGCAGGCCGGGAAGGACGGAGGCGTTGGCCGTAAACGCGCCACCGTCAACCGAAACCTGGAACACGAGGCCGGTCTGGGCCGACGCGGCCCCAGCGATACCGGCAACAGCAACAAGTGCAAGAGCATACTTCATCTGCGGTCTCCTCACGTTTTCTCTCGAAATCCCTCGAACACCCACACACACGCGGGGAGGACGACTCTCCCAGCGGGGGTGACTATACCAGCAGGGGTCCATTCCTGGAAGGGTCTTTGTGACGAAATGAGAGAAATTCCTGGAAGTTCGCTTGCTGGATTGCGTATTTGTAGTTTGTTTGGTATCATGTCCATTGGTATTGGGTCCTAGAACACAGGCGATTGGATGACCTCACACCGGTTTCGGGGCCCGGGCGCGGATTTTTCCAGGGTCTGCGGCGTTCTCCGGGCGCACGCCACGTTCACTGCCAGCAGGGGGTCGGATCGCGTGGTGCTGGACCGCGGCGGCCTCGCATCGCGCAACGAAAAACCCCTCCGACGGGATTCCATCGGAGGGGCGAGTCGCGTTCTTAGCGGTTGTGGGCTTGTGCTCCCTCAACCTAAGCGTCAATCTCAGCGGCGGCGGCGACCCGCGACCAGGCCACCCAAGCCCAGGAGGGCCAGAGCGCCGGGAGCCGGGATGAGCACATGGATGTCGCCGGCAGAGATCGTGCCGATCGACGCGTTGAGCGAGTTCAGGCCGTTGGCCGCCATGTACCAGCTGGCGCGCCCGTTGGACACGTCGGGCGTGGCGCCCGTGGGCAGGGTGGCCAGGAGGTGGCGATCGGCGCTGTTGGCGGCGTCGACGGTGATGCTGTAGCGGAAGACGACCACGTCAAGGCTGGTGTTGAAGTTGGTACCGCCCAGGTTCTGGGTGAGCTGCGAGCACGCGGCGCCCCAGGCGGCGTTGGTGGCCGCGGTGGTGTTCTTGCTGCCGGCGAAGCGGAGGGTGTTGCCACCGTCCACGAAGCTGGTCAGAAGGCCCGAGGCCGAGGACGGGCCCTGCCCGCTGGAGCCGAAGGGGAAGATGCGGCCCGTGTTGGTCTGGGGCTCGGAGCGAACATGGAGCCCGTTGTAGGCGGTCTCCGTCGTCTGGACGCCCGCGCCGTCGAGGCCCGGGAAGGTGAACGGGTTGCGGACGTCGCCGGCGGTCCAGTTGGTGAGGCGAGGCTGGAAGGTCAGCCCAGCCAGACCCAGGGCCGTGGAGCCCGTGAGCTGGACGCGAGCCCGCACCAGGACGGTGGAGCCGGGGGTGACTTCGATGGCCGAGCCCCACGTCGCCCCGTTGTTGCCCGACACTTCGAAGAAGACATTGGTGGCCTGAGCATTCGCGGCAGCGGCGAGCCCGGCGACGGCGAACAGTGCGATTCCGTACTTCATCTGACTATCTCCTCACGACTCTTGGTCTGTGACACAAACCACACACACACTTGCTTGAGAACGAACGACTCGTTCCTGACCCATTGGAAACATGCGCCATGTCCACGATTTCGCAACCAAAGTGGCAAGAAGAAATGCGCTTTTTGCATTTTGGCGCCCGCGAACGGGTGCTTTCACCTACAAAGAGCCGCGAATTAGTCCTATAACTTAGGTACAGCCGGCGCGCACGCAAGCTAGAACAAGGGTTTTCCCTTGTCTAGCCGCCACGAACGAACTCTCGCTTGGTTCAGTGCCGAGGCGTGGGAGTGCGACCAAATCCCAACCGCTCACGCTTGGCCGACCACTCGGCCTGCTCGCGCTTGTTGTCGGTGGGGAGTTCCCCCTTACCGCCGGCGGCCACATCCTGGACCGCTGCCAGCTCCAGGCGGCTCAACCGGACAGAATCCAACTCATAGTCTCGCCAAGCCTCGACCGTGATGGGCACGATCGGTTCGATCAGGGCCAGCATGGCCTTGGCGTACTCGCGGATCTCGTACTGGGCGTGGGAGTCGATACGGAGGCTCAGGAAGTGGAGGATGTTGTGCAGGTCACACTTCCAGTACCACTCTGTATAGAGATTGACCGGAAGGCCCATGCGGGCGATCTCTCGCGAGACCCCCTGTTCGGTGAGCTTGAGATAGCGGGGGTAGAGGGCCTCGGTGTCCTTCAGAAACTGGATGAACTCCTCCGCCGTCCGGACGTCGTCGGGATTCGCCCCGGAAATGTCGAAGGTAGACTCGCCGCCCTGGCGGTTCGCGGCGGACTGCTTTCGGACGGCCTCGAGCGTGGGGATGTAGAAGCGATCCTTCACGATGGAGTACCGCCCGGAGTACTCGTTGACGTTGGCGGTGCGGTGGCGGATCCACTGGCGGGCGATGAAGATGGGCATGGCCACGTGGAACTTGAACTCCACCATCTCGAAGGGGGTGGTGTGCCGGTGGCGGAGGAGGTAGCGGATCAGCCCGCGATCCTCGGTGACCTGCTTGGTGCCCTCCCCGTACGAAACCCGGGCGGCCTGGACGATGGCCTGGTCGGCGGTCTGGCCCTGGGGGACCAGGCGGGGCATGGCGTCGATCAGGGCGATGAAGCCGTGGTCGAGGACGCGGATTTCGCGGCGGGCGTCGCCGTTCATCACGTCCTTGAGGGGGGATTCGGGGCGCAGGGGCTTCATCTCGATTCCGTTCGAGTGGGGAGTTTGTGGCATGGGGCAAGAGTACCGCGGAGGGCGGAAATGTTCACGCGAAAACCGGCTGTCGGTTGGAGGCGAATCGACGCCGCAGAGGATTGAAAAAGCCCGCGGATCGCGGGCTTGTGGGCGGAACGGAACGCGTGTGATTCTTCCTCGGGACCGGGCTCAGTTGCTCGCGACGTGCGGACCGCTGGGGCCGCATGGGCGGCGCCTCGCCAACGCGGGCGACGGCCGGCCAGAGGATCCAGTCACGTGTGGGAATGTCGCCCGACTCGCCCGGGAAGGCGGGCATCTTCCGAGCGGCCTCGGGGAACCAGGGCGTGCCGACGATGCCGCCGTCGTCCAGGCGGTCCGCGCCGACGCTGTAGAGGAGCGGGTGCCCGGGGAACGCCGCGTTGCCCTGGGGGAGGTACCGCAGGGATCGGCCGGTCCAGCGATCGACGGGTGCGGAGGGCAGGAACGCGGGCACGAGTTCCTGCAGGGATTGTGGGACGTGGCCGTGCTGACGCCGGAAGAGTTCGACGGCGATGGCGGTCACGGTGGCATCGCGGGACTGGAGCGTGAAATCGACGCCGCTCTGGGCGTTGGCGAGGGACGGGAGCATCACGGTGACCATGGCGTATCGGAGCCCGCCGACGGACGAGGAGAGATCGTCGACGCGCCGGTCGATGGCGGAGAAGTCGCGGGCGTGGAGGGGCGTCTGGAACTGGGCGGCGTAGCGATCCATGAGCTCGTCGTAGACGCGTTTGGTGTCGGCGCGACCGGCGACGGCGACGGAGGCCACGGGCGCGATGGCCTGCAGCGCCTTGGGCTTGACCATCCCCCACTCCTTGTAGAGGTCCTCGACGCCGGCGTAATGCCCATCGCCCTTGCCGTCGTCGGTGAAGGCTCGCTGGAGGATGTCATCGACGCAGTCCCGCTCGGCGGAAAGGTCGATCTGATCGCGGGGGCCCGAGGGCGAGGGACGGAAGGCGCCGAGCTCGTGGGCGAGGGATCGGAGATCCGCGTCGCTGAGCAGGGCGGGCTGCTCGACGAGCACCCGCCCGACCATGTGGTTCGTGAGGTCGAGGATGGCCAGGCCGACGAGCTGGGAGATGACCCAGCGCCCCTCGGTGGAATGGCGGGCGATGCCGAGCATCGCGTGCAGGTCCGCGGCGACGCGCGGGGCGTCGTGCGCGTCGAGCCCGACGAGGATGTCGGCCTTGAGCAGGCGGGCCATCTGGCGATAGGAGCTCATGTGCGGGATGAGCACGCCGAGGAGCATGGGGTTGGCGCTCGACGGCGGCTCGGCGAGGCCGCCGGGGTCCTTGGGATCCGGGCCTGACCCGGCGCCGACGATGTACGCCGCGTGCTCCATCACGGCGGCGCGACGGATCGAGGCGATGGCGGGTTGGGCTTGCTGGAGGTAGGCGAGCATGAGGGACCACTGCTCGTCGGCGGGCTTGATCTCGGGCCACTTGTCCTGCAGGCCCTTCCACGCCGGATCATCGAGGCGCGGCAGGGAGAGGAAGGCCTCGCGATAGATCGGCCAGGCCCGCTGCTCGCGGGGCACGGCGAGGGCGACCGCGTTCATGTCCGCCAGGTAGTTGTGCGAGATCACCGCGTGCCCGAACTGGAAGCGGACGACGAGTGCGGCATAGGTGAGGACCAGGACGAGCACCAGCGCGCCCGCGCCCTGGAACGTTCGACGCATCGCGCGCCAGGCCCACGGACGGTTGCGTTTCTTGGCGCGGGTGATGAGGCGGGCGGCGCGGGCGGCGTCGCCAAATGCCGCGGCCAGGGCGCCGGGGATCTCGCCCTCGGCGAGCCCCTCGGCGAAGTGGTTGACCAGCTCGCGGGCCACGTCGTTGCGCTCGCGGGACCAGAGGCGCGTCTTGCCGGTAACGCCCAGGACGAGGTCGCACAGTTCCCGTGGCAGCCCCGAGTTTCGCACGATTTCCGCGGGGTTTTTGCCGCCACGGCGGGGGAAGCCCTCTCCGGCGATGGCGGTGGTGGTCACTGGGCACCTCCCATGCTGAGCCGGGCGGGCAGGACGCCCAGACCCTTCATCGCGGACGCGACGGCCTCCCACTGCTTGATGTCGGCGGCGAGCTTCTTGCGGCCCTTGTCGGTGAGGCGGTAGTACTTTCGCTCGCGCCCGCCCTCGGCGGAAGGGGCCTGCTCCCAGTAGCTCTCGATGAACCCCTTGGCCTCCATGTTGTACAGGAGGGGGTAGAGGGTGGACTGGCCCATGTCGAGGACGCCGCCGCTGCGTTGCGCGAGGACTTCGGTGAGCTCGTAGCCGTACATGGGCCCGCCCTGGAGGATCTTGAGGACGGCGACGGGCCCGGCCCCCCGCATCAGTTCACGCTCGGCTCGCATGGGAGACTCCTTGTTGCATACTATGCGACGCATAGTATACCGGACAGAGTATCGGGCGGTTGCGGGGAGGGGTTGAGAATTTGGAGGAGGAACGAGAAGGGGGCGGGCGCGGTTGCACGCGAAGGGGAGCTGTCGCGGCATTCCCGCGACTGAGGGGGCTACAACTTCTTCATGGCCTCGAAGCCCCCCAAGCGCCACACCATGAGGGACGTGGATGGACGCTGGCCCGATCGTGTCGCGGCGACCTCGTCCAAGGATGCCCAGGAATCACGCGAGCGGGCGCGGGACATGCGTGCCCACATGTCGTTGCCCGAGGTGATGCTGTGGGAGGAGCTTCGCGGGCAACGCCTGCTCGGGCTCAGGTTCCGCCGCCAGCACGTGCTGGGGCCGTACATCGCTGATTTCTACTGTCATGAACTCCGTCTGGTCGTAGAAGTCGATGGGGTGTCGCATGCGGCGCGCCGGGAGCACGACGAGGCCCGCGATCGGCGGATGCGTGAGTTTGGATTCACGGTGCTTCGACTGTCGGCGAAGCTCGTGCTGGATGAGATGGGACGGGCCGTGAAGCTGATCGGCGAGGAAGCGCGGCGATTGCAGTCGAATGAGCGAGGCAAGGAAGGGGAATGAAGTAGTAGTAGCCCCCACCGGCCGCCCCCGGAAGTACGCGGCCACCTCCCCCAAGGGGGGAGGATCCGCTCGGGATGCTCCCCCATGGGGGAGCTGTCGCGGTATTCCCGCGACTGAGGGGGCTACACGACCCGCCCACCTTTCTCACGCCCGATCGTGCGGCGGGCACATCCGCCGTCGTGCGATGAGACCTGGTAGGAGATGAAGAGAGCCGTAGCCCCCACCGGCCGCTACGCGGCCACCTCCCCCAAGGGGGAGGATCATGGGCCCCGGAACTCCCCCAGCTTCACATCGATGCTCTTGATGAGCTTCACGCGTCGGAAGGTGACGGGCACCGTCTGCCCGGGTCGGAGCGCGCCCATGCGACGGAGCAACTCCGGCAGGTCTCGCGTGGGCTGGGAGTTGATGGAGAGGATCACGTCGCCGGGTGAGAGGCGTTCCTGGCCGGGGGGCGAGCCCCGCTGGAAAGAGCGCACCACCGGGCCCTCGCCCTCGCCGGCGTCGACCTCGACGCCCAGCAGGGGCATGCCGGGGCGCATTTCTTCAGGGATGGTGGGCAAGGCACGCACCCACGCGCGAAAGTCCTTGTCGAACTGCTCGGGAGTGGCGCCCAGGACCTGCTCGATGGCGTTCACGCCCGTGGAGTCCTGGGCGAAGCCCTGCGTGTAGGCGGCGTACCACTCGGCGAGCCGGCCCTGCTGATACAGGTAGAGGAAGACGCCCCGAGATTGGGCGTACAGCCCCATGCGGCGCTCGCCCTGGAAGTCCTGGCGGGTCTTGCCCGCGAGCTTGCGCAGGGGGAAGAGCAGGCCGGCCTGGTCCATGCGCTTGACGGTGTTGGTGCGCCAACTGGGCGTGGGTGCGAGCGAGCCGTCGGGCGTGAGGTCGTAGTCCTCCACGAGCGAGCAGAGCCCTTCCTGGATCCACGCGGGGTGGCGCTGCTTGAGGCGGGCGCACGAGCGCCAGTGCAGCACGTGGAAGAACTCGTGGCGGAGCGTGGGGCCGAGGTCCTGCGCGACGAGTCGCTTGTCGTCGTGGCTGTACGAGCCCCCCACCGTCGAGAGTCCCTTGAGGACGTCGGGCCCGAACTGCGCCACGGCCCAGCGCGAGAAGTCCTCGCGCGCGGGGAGCACGACCACGACCCAGGAGTCTTCGGCGTTCTGGGCCGGGTCGAGGATGCCCGGGAAGACCTTGGCGTCGGCCCAGCGGGCCAGGCGGGTGACCTCTTCGCGAGCCGCCGCGAAGGAGTGCTCCGGAAACGCGGAGAGATAGACCAGGCGCAGGGGCTCATCGGTGACGGGCGCGACCTTCCGCTTGATCAACGCGCGGGAGCGCTCGACGTTGGCGTCGCGGTGGCGGGCGAGGGTGCCCGTCCAGTCGGCGACGAGGTCGCGATACGCGGGGGTGCCGCGCAGGCGGGCGAGCGAGTCGTCCCGCTCCATCTCGGCGCGATCGACGAACCCGCGATCGATGGCCTGGGCGAGCAGGTCGATGGCCGCGGCGTCCTCGCGAGCGAGGGCCTTCGCGCAGGCAAGGTTGTAGTAGGGAACGAAGTTGTCGGGGTCGAGGGCGATCTGCTCGCGCAGGGCCTTCTCGGCGCCGGCGAGGTCGCCCTTGCCCAGGGCGGCGAAGGCGGCCTGCTGGAGTTGCTCGGCGCGTCCGGCGTCGGCGCTGGGGGCTCTCTCGCGCGCGGGCGGAGCCTCCTTGGGCCGATCGGGGCCGGGCTGGGCCTGCGCGGGCGCCGCGAGGAGCCCCGCGACGAGGGCCGCGAGCACGCTGCGCGGGATGGCGGTGCGACCGGACATCTTCGGCGTTCCTTAGGATCGACCGGGCGCTGCGGATGGCGTGATCTTGCCTTCGATCAGCGTCCTCAGGGCCTGGGGATAGGCGATCAACTCCTCCTCGAAGACGCGGGCGGCGAGCGTATCGGGCGTGTCGCCGGGCAGGACGGGGCAGCGACGCTGGAGGATGATCGCCCCGGTGTCGAAACGCTCGTCGCAGAAGTGCACGGTGCAGCCGGACTCCCTCTCGCCGGCGGCGAGCACGGCCTCGTGGACGCGGCGCCCGTGCATGCCCGGCCCGCCGAACCTGGGCAGCAGGGCGGGGTGGATGTTCACGACGCGCCCGCGGAAGGCGGGCGGGATGGGCAGGAGCTTGAGGTACCCGGCGAGGATCACGAAGTCGATCGCGTGCTTGGCGAGCGCGGCAACAAGCGTCGGCTCGGCGATGCGCCCGGGCATGACCTCCACGTGCAGCCCGCGCTCGCGGGCCCGCTGGGCGCCGGGACACTCGCTCGAAGCGATGACCAGCGGGATCTCGCAGGCCAGATCGCCGCGGCGGATGTGGTCGTGGATGTTGAGGAGCGTGCGCCCGCCGCCGGAGATCAGCACGGCGAGGCGGGCGGCCCCGATCTTCCCCACGGAAGTTCCGGCTTCCGGGGGGGCACCGCTCACTTGAAGGCCTCGAGGGCCGCGTCCATGCCCGTGGCCAGCGGGAAGAGCTTGTGGAGCTTGGTGATGTCGAGCAGGCGGCGCACGTCGGCGCACGCGTGGCAGAGGACGACCTTGCCCTTGGGCCCGGCGGCGGTGCAGACCTTGCGCAGGTCGATGAGCATGCCCAGCCCTGCGGACGTGACCATCAGCACCTGCGAAAGGTCGAGCACGATCCGCCCGGCGTGGCCCTGGGCCACGGCGGTGAGGTCGTGGAGCAGCCCCTGGCTCTCGCGCTCGCTGACGGTGGGCGCGGTGATGCGGGCGAGGGCGACGCCGTCGCGGGTCTCGTACTGGAGGTTGGTGGTCTCGGGCATGGGGACAGGGTATCGCGGAGAAGATGATCGCGGAGATTGCAGAGGGGAACGGAGAAACGCGGAGAAGACCGAGGAGAGGGGTGAACGCCCGAGCGGGACCGTGGGACGCAGGGACGCGGCGGCGGATCGCGCTCCTCCCCTCGGAGTCTCCCTCATCCACCCATTCCAATCCATCCCCCCCGCGAATTCCTCCGCTCCTCTCCGCGCCCTCCGCGATCTCCTACACCGTCGGGGGCGAGTTGAACGCGATGGCCCGGCCCGCGGCATTGACCGACACCATCGTCAGCGTCGCGCTGGTCACGGGGACGCGGTCGCCGGTGTTATAACGCTCGGCCTCGACCTCGACGCGCACGGTGACGGACTTGGTCCCGGCCCGCTCGATGTGCGTGTAGAAGTCCACCGTGTCGCCGACGTTGACGGGCGCCTTGAAGTCCACGTGGTCCATGGCGGCCGTCACCCAGCGATGCACGCCGTGGCGCCGGGCCTCGACGAACCCGGCCTGGTCGATGTAGGAGAGGATGACCCCGCCGAAGATGGTGCCGTACTGGTTGGTGTCCTTGGGCATCATCACGACGCGGAGGGAGAGGCGGCGGGGCTCGGGGGGTGGGGTCATGGGTGAGGGTACGGATCGAGGGCGCCCCGGTCTGCTGGAGCGTGCGCGGGCCCGCGGTGGGGCGGGCGTCGAGCCAAGGTCCCCCGGGGCGGGGGAAATGGCCTTGACATGACCACCGGTTGGGTGCGATACTCAGGGGCGGTTCGAGGGTTGCCGCGGGAATGAACACCGAGGCTCGCCAATTCGGTCGGCGCACGCGGCTCTTGGCCGCTCTGTGCGTGCTGGCGCAGCTCGCGGTCGTCGGTGCGGCGCTCTGGCACGGGCTCCACGATGCCGCCTCGAACGACGATTGCGCGGTGTGCGCGGCGGTGCTCACGCAGGGCGAGGAACCCGCGCCCGCGCCGGCGGTGCATGGCGTGGCCGAGTTCGTCGCCCTCGTGGACATTGTGGGCGAGGTCGCGCCCCGGCCCGAATCGCCCGTGGTGCTGCGGGCCCGCGGGCCACCCTGGTTGAGCTAGACCCAGCCGCCACGCGCGCGGGCTCTCCCCGCGAGTCACACGGTCCACACATCATGCCGCACGCCGGGCGCGGTCTTGCGCCCGGACGTCACGTTCCACGATGCGCACATCAAGGAAGAACCATGGCTGCTGTTCACACGGCGCGCCCGATCCGGCGCGCGTTCACATTGATCGAGTTGCTGGTGGTCATCGCCATCATCGCGCTGCTGATCGCGGTCCTGCTCCCCGCGCTGGGCCGGGCCCGGCGCTCGGGGCGCCAGGCGGTCACGCTCGCACGCCTGCGCGACCTGGGCATCGGCACCGTCGCGTACGCCATCGACTATCGAGACCGGAACCCCACCCTGGCGAGCAGCGAGGAGCGGGCGTTCCTGGGGCTCAGCGTCCTGGCCCGCGTCAATGGCGTCCCGCCGGTGGCGTTCACCAATCCCAACACGCCCGACACCCCGGCGACGCTCCAGACCAGCGACGGGCGGCCCGTTCTCGCGGAGGTGGGAGGCGCGGAGCTCTCGATGGTCAATCCCGGGCTGATCGGAGGCGTCGTCTGGCACTGCTCGTTCGCCTACGACAACGACGTGAAGCTGCACGGCGTGTCCCGGGCCATCGCGTACCTGGGCGACCGCGCGGACTACGCCCACGGGCGGACCCTCTCGGACAACTGGCAGGGCGACGGGGAGTGCCTGCTCTTCACCGACCAGCACGGACGCTTCGTGCGCTCCCGGACCCTGCCCGAGCAGCGGGATCCGAACATCTACCACCACAACGAGTTCGGCGGCGAGGGCGGCGACGAAGTGCGCGAGGGGACGAGCGTCTCGACCGACACCCTCGACACGCACCTGCGCTTCTTCAGCGAGGATGAGGACGACACGCTGCTGCCGGACTGAACGCCGGGGCTGAGGGTCCACCCTTGCCCGGGCCCGCACCTGCGATCCAACTACACTTGCTCATGACCGCCCCCGGCTCCCCCACCGCCCCCACTGCCTGCTGCCACCCCCCGGTCCCCCCAGTGGAGGCCTTCGTCGCCCTGCCCGCGCCCGAGCTCATCGCCCGCTATCGCAAGGGCGTGGAGAACTTCGACCGCCGGCTCTTCTGGCTCAGCGAGTCGCAGATCGACCAGGCGTTCCTGCCCGATTCCGGGGGGGCGGGCGTGGGGCGCTGGCCGATCCGCGTGCTGCTGGGGCACCTGGCCGACGCCGAGCTGGCCTTCGTCGCCCGCCTGCGCAAGACCGTGGCCGAGGACCGCCCCGTCCTCCAGCCCTGGGACGAGCAGGCCTTCATCGACGCGAACATGTACGGCAACGCCCCCCACGGGGCGGCCGCGAGCGCCGAGGCCGACAAGGCCCGGGTGGCCGCGGCCCTGGGCGGGTTCGTCGCCGTCGTGCACACGCTGCGCCAGTGGACGGGCCAGTGGCTCGCCACGCTCGGCGACGAGCGCATCGAAGGTGGCGACGGCCAGTTCGATCGCCTTGCTCCGGCGCGCTTCCAGCTCGGCCTTGCGCTGCGCATCCTCTTCCGGCGAGCGCCTGACCACGGGTTGAGCCTCTCGGGAATCA
>JBGAOG010000074.1:4965-16025 GCA_044221985.1 Phycisphaerales bacterium | reverse complement strand
AAGAAGGCCGGCGACGCCCTGGTGGCGCGCAAGGACGCCGGGGCGGTGCCCGCGCTGCTCAAGCAGCTCGAGGTCCACACCGACTATGTGACCGGGGCCAAGGCCTTCGGCGTCGACGTCATCGCCCGTGCGCTGGGCGAGGCGGGCGCGGCGGCCGGTGGCGCCGGGGCGGTGCCCGCGCTGGTGGCGCACCTCGAGGATCCCGCCACCCCGCTGGAGACCCTGGCCGAGATCGCCGGCGCGCTGGGCAAGCTGGGGCGGGGCGAGATGGTGGGGACGAGGATCGTCGGATCGTGATGGACGGCGAGGTCGCTCGAACTCGCGGACGTGGCGAGGACGGGGCTTCACTTGCCCCAAGTGGCTGCGATAATCCCCCTTCCCCCGCGCCTGACGCGCGGGGATTCGCACGGGCGCTGGCCCGAGCACGGGGATGCAGCCATGACGCCGAGTCCAGTCACGCCGGGGCACGCCTCATCGACATCGGCGCCGACGCCCCCGGAGCTCATCGGGTGTTACCGCACGATGAAGGACCTGGCTGGGGCGGATCTGCTGACGTTCGCGAGCCTGACGCCGCCGGTGGTGCGCGAGTTGTTCGCCACGGCGGACGCGTTGAAGGGGGAGTTTCGGAGGGGGAGAGACAGGGAGACAGGAGACAAGGAGACGGGGAGAGGGGAGCAGGGGAAGAAGGCAAGAACGAACCCACCCCAAACCCCCTCCCGCTCGGACGGGGCTCGCGGAGAAAGAGCCGTCGCTGGCGCTTCGGGCTCGTTGCGCTCGCGGGGGTTGGGCTCGCACGCGAGCGTGATGGCCGGGAAGACGGCCGTGCTGCTGTTCGAGAAGCCGTCGCTGCGGACGAAGATGAGCTTCGAGACGGGGATCGGGCTCTTGGGCGGGCGGTCGATCTTCATGGACCACTCGGCGCAGAAGCTGGGCGAGCGCGAGGCGGTGAAGGACTACGCCAGGAACCTCGAGCGCTGGGTCGACTGCATCATCGCGAGGGTCTTCAGCCAGAAGATCCTGTACGAGCTGGCCGCGCACGCCCGCGTGCCGGTGATCAACGCGCTCAGCGACCGCTTCCATCCGTGCCAGGCGCTGGCGGACCTGTTCACGGTGGCGGAGGTGGCGGCGGGCATGGGCAAGGGGGGGACGCCGCTGCAGGAGATGCGTCTCGCGTACGTGGGCGACGGCAACAACGTCTGCCACTCGCTGATGCACGCGGCGACGATGCTGGGCGTGGGGATGACCGTCGTCACGCCCAGGGGCTACGCCCCCGCCGCCGACGTCGTGGCCGAGTGTACGGCCCTGGCGCGGGCCTCGGGCGCGAAGCTGACCATCGCCACCAGGCTCGCCGCCGTCGCCGCCCACCACGCCGTCTACACCGACGTGTGGGTGAGCATGGGGCAGGCGGACCAGGCGGCCAGGCGGCGCAAGGCCTTCGCCCCCTACCAGGTCAACGCGGACGTCATGGCGACGGCGAGCCGCGGGCTCGGGCTCAAGCACGGGTCGCACTTCATGCACTGCCTGCCCGCCCAGCGCGGCGTGGAGGTCACCGACGAGGTGATCGACTCGCCCGCGAGCCTCGTCTATGAGCAGGCGGAGAACCGGATGCACGCCCAGGACGCGCTCCTGGCGGCGATGTTCGCCCCCCCCGGAAGGTGAGGGCCGCGCGGCGGCAGCCGGGTTCTGGCATGCTCGGCGGGATCGGGAGGTCTGACGATGCTGCGATGGAAGTATGGACGTTGGCTGAAGTCGGCGCTCGCGTGCTTCGTGCTGAGCGTGCCGTTCTCGTGGCTCGCGGGGTGGGCGGGAGCGAACCACGCGCGCGAGGTGGCCCGCCGCCAGAGCTACGGCTCCAGCGACGACGGAATGGACTGGTTCTGGTCCCTGTGGAGCTCGCTGCTGGGCCAGCTGCCCACGCTCTGCCTGGCCGCGGCGGTGGTCTGCTGCGTCTTCGCGGCGATCCGCTTCGGGTTCGAGCTCGCGGACGAGCTGTTGAGGTCGCGCGCCGGGGGGTCCGGGGACGGCGCGGGCACGCCGTGAGTTGATGATCCGATGGAGGGCGTCGCCCGGCGGCGGGCCCCTCGGCCCGCGCGGGTCGCGGCTTGAATCGTGCCCGCGATTTCGCGTGAAGTCACCGCGGGCGGGGTGATTCTCCCCGCGGTTGGGCAGGATGCGTGCTCACCCGGAAAGTTCCCTGACGCCACGGGAGCTTCCGGGGGCACGGAGATGATCTCCGCTGGCACGGAGACGATCTCCGCTGGCACGGAGATGATCTCCGCTGGCACGGGAGGAGCGCCCGTGGCCGGGATCGGAGCGCCCGCTGGCACGGGAGGAGCGCCCAAGGCCGGGATCGGAGCGCCGACGGGCGTTGGAGGAGCGCCGACGGGCGTTGGAGGAGCGCCGACGGGCGTTGGAGGAGCGCTGGAGGCCTCCATCGCTCCGCCGCCGCCCGCCCGAGCCGCTCCCTCGCCCCCTGACAGACCCCTCCTCGCCCCGCGCGCGGGAATACCATCGCCCCGCGTCATGCCCACGGGCATGTCCACCGGGGCGCAGGATCGGCCCGCCCCCGGAACCCTGCTCCCAGCCCCCGGACTCCGGGGGCCGGCCCCCGCATCCCCTTCGCCCATCGGCCACGCAACATCGCCCGTTCTTTCCGGACCACCCATGACCACCAAGCGCATCGCCCTGGCATATTCCGGCGGCCTCGACACCTCCTGCATCGTCCCGTGGCTCAGGGAGAACATCCCCGGGGCCGAGGTCGTCTGCGTCGTCGGCGACGTGGGGCAGGGTTCCGACGAGCTGGCGGGCGTCGAGAAGAAGGCCAAGGACTCGGGCGCCGTCGAGTGCCACGTTGTTGACCTCAAGCGCGAGTTCGTCGACGAGTTCGTGCTGCCGACGATGATCGCCGGGGCGATCTACGAGGGGCGGTACCTGCTGGGCACCGCCATCGCCCGCCCCGTGCTGGCCCGCGGGCAGGTGAACGCCGCGAAGAAGGCCCGGTGCACGGCCCTGGCCCACGGCTGCACGGGCAAGGGCAACGACCAGGTCCGCTTCGAGAGCGCGTACGCCGCGCTGGCGCCGGAGATGGAGGTGATCGCGCCTTGGCGGATGGACGCGTGGAAGCTCTCGGGACGCCTGGCCATGCTCGACTACCTCGGGCAGAGGAACATCCCCACCACCGCCAGCGCGACCAAGATCTACTCGCGCGACCGCAACCTCTGGCACGTCAGCCACGAGGGCGGCGCGATCGAGGACCCCGGCAACGCGCCCCCGGACGATGCCTGGATGCTGACGGCCGATCCCGCGAAGGCCCCGGACAAGGCGGAAGAGGTCTCCCTCACCTTCGCCGCGGGGAGGCCCGTCGCGCTCAACGGCAGGACGATGGAGGCGTGGCGGATCGTCGTGGCCCTCAACGAGATCGCGGGCAGGCACGGCGTGGGGCGCGTCGACCTGGTCGAGAACCGGCGCGTGGGCATGAAGAGCCGCGGGCTCTACGAGACGCCCGGCGGGACGGTGATCGTCGAGGCCCTGCGGGCGATCGAGGAGCTCGTGCTCGACCGCGAGACCAGGCACTACCGCGAGCACCTCGGGCTCACGTTCGCCGAGCTCGTCTACGACGGTCGCTGGTTCACCCCTTTGCGCGAGAGCCTGTGGGCCTGCGCCGCGAAGATGGCCGAGAGGCTCGACGGGGAGGTCGTCGTGCGCCTCTTCAAGGGCGCGGCGACGGCGGTCCAGCGCCGGAGCCCCAACAGCCTCTACGCCGAGAAGATGGTGAGCTTCGAGGGCGAGGAGGTCTACAGCCAGAAGGACGCGGGCGGGTTCATCCGGCTGCTGAGCCTGCCCGAGCGGATCCGGGCGATGAAGGACGCGAGGCTGGTGAAGTAGCGGCCCGGGCGCGGGCTTGGGGAGCGGGCCATGGTCGAGGGCGCGCGGGCGGAAGGCGGGCGGCGGACGGGCGGGAGCTGCCCCGTGCGTCGCGGATTCCGCGTGGTGCTGGCCGCGCTGCTGGTCCTGGCGGGCGCGGTCGGGTACCTGGGGATCCTGCGGCCCTGGTTGGACGGGCGGAGGATGGAGGCGGTGGCGGAGCGATTGAGCGAGCGGATCAGGGTGGGCGCGCCGGAGGGCGAGGTGACGGCGACGGTCGACGCGATGGGGCTGGGGTGCTCGCCGATCGTGGACGCGGAGACGTGGGAGCGCCAGGGACCCGGCGGGGCGGGCCGCGCTCGCCCTTGGGAGCAGGCCCCAATCGCCGACGCGGCGCACGCCGGCGTGATGTTCGTGATGATCCGCCACGAGGTCGAGCCGTGGCGGCCGACGAGCCGGGACGTTCAGGTGCGCGTGTACTTCGACGCCGCCCGCCGCGTGCAGCGCGTCGAGACGCGCGACGTGGTGACCGGGCCCTGAGGGGCCCGAGTCGGGGTGCGCGGCGGGAGAGGGACTGCTGGAGGCATCATGGAACACGGATCCAAACAGGGCGGCGAGCGTCGGTTCGACCCCATCGCGGCCTTCGCGAAGGTGCGCCACGAGTTCGGTGAGCACGGCGGGGTGAACATGTCGGTGGAGGCGAGCACGACCTTCACCGTGATGGACCCCAAGACCATGCCCGAGCTGTTCCAGGGGCACCTGGGGCCGGACGTGGGCGGGTGCTACCTCTACGGTCGGCACTTCAACCCGACGGTGTACGTGCTCGGACGCCAGATCGCGGCCATCGAGGGGGCCCAGGCGGGGTACTGCACGGCCAGCGGGCTTTCGGCGATCGCGGCGGCCATCCTGCAGTTGGGCGACTCGGGCGACCACGTCGTGGCGAGCCGGGCGGTCTACGGCGGGACGTTCGCGCTGCTGAGCGAGTACCTGCCCCGCAAGGCGAACATCCGCACGACGTTCGTGGACACGCAGGACCTGGCGGCGGTGGAGACGGCGCTGGGCCGCGGCGCGCGGGTGCTGTATTGCGAGACGATGTCGAACCCGACGCTGCGGATCGCGGACCTCCCGCGCCTGGCGGAGGCGGCGCACGGGGCCGGCGCCACGCTGGTAGTGGACAACACGTTCACGCCCCTGATCGTGAGCCCGATCATCCCCGGGGCGGACGTCGTGGTGCACAGCCTCACGAAGTTCATGAACGGGGCGAGCGACCACATCGCCGGCGCGATCTGCGGGCCCAGCGACCTCATCTCGAAGATGATGGACACGCACTCGGGCACGTTGATGCTCCTGGGGCCGACGATGGATCCGCAGGTGGCCTTCGACATCAGCCTGCGCCTGCCCCACCTGGGGCTGCGCGTGGCCGAGCACGGGCGGCGGGCGCTGGCCTTCGCCCAGCGCCTGGCGGAGATGAGACTGCCGGTGAACTACCCGGGGCTGGCCAGCCACCCAGACCACGCGCTGCTGGGCTCGCTCTCCAACGAGGGGTTCGGCATGGGCGGGCTGCTCACGCTGGACCTGGGCACGCGGGACAAGGCCTTCGAGTTCATGCGCATCCTGCAGAACGAGGAACGCTTCGGGCTCATGGCCGTGAGCCTGGGCTACAGCGAGACGCTGATGTCGTGCTCGGCGTCGTCCACCAGCAGCGAGTTGCCCGAGCAGGAGCTCGTCAAGGCCGGGATCTCGCCCGGGCTGGTGCGGCTGAGCGTGGGCTACACGGGCACGCTGGAGCAGCGCTGGGAACAACTGCTGGCGGCGCTGCGCAGGCTGAAGATCGCGAAGTAGACCGGGGACACCAGCGTCCCCCGGTCAGGGAGTGCCGCCATGAAGCCCCCGCGATTGAGCGCGTCGGAATTGGGCGATCACCTGCTCCTGGAACCGCCGGGCGTGGCGCGACTCGTGCGTGCTGTGCGAAGGGCGGTGCTGCGCGAGGCGCCCGACGCCGCCGAGGCGGTCAAGTTCGGCGTGCTGTGCTACTTCCACGCGGGCGCGTGGTTCGGGGCCATCGGGGGCAACATCTGCATGATCGAGGTGAAGAACGGGAAGAAGCGGGAGGGCGGCGGGCGGGCAGTATTCCTGTCGTTCATCCACGGGGCGTTGCTGGCGGACCCCTCGGGGCTGCTGCGGGGCAAGGGGAGGTCGAAGCGGTTCCTTCCCGTCGCCGACGCCCGAATGCTCGCCCGTCGCGAGGTCCGCGGCGTCCTCCGCGCGGCCCGGGACCTGAGGCCCTGGGACTGAAGCACGCGGGGCGAGCTCCGAGCGTCACTGCTCCTCGCGCACCTGGCGGTCGAGCGATTCGATCTCGTCCACGATGCGGCAGAATCGCTCGCCCAACGGCGTCAGGCGGTACTCCACGCGCGGGGGGATCTCCGGGAAGACCTGGCGCTGGACGATCCCGAAGCGAAGGAACTTGTCGAGGCGCTGGGAAAGCACCTTGGTGCTGATGCCGGCGATGGCCCGCTCCAGTCGCCCGGGACGGGCCACACCCGCGCGGATGTGGGCCAGCACCGCCAGCGACCACTTGCAGCCGACGATCGACTCGACCATCCCCGGGATGCCGGGGGACCCGGGCGGACGCGCGAGATTCGTGGAGATTTTCGGCCCCGGGATTTCGGCTTTCCTCACCATTTCGTGCCTACCCGGCTGCGTGGTGCCCTCTTGCCCAGGCTCACGGCAGCGGACACACTTGCTCGGACCGCGCCGGAAGTCGGACGCGGGATCTGACCCCTTGAGGAGCATATCCATGAAGACGAAGGCGACGTTTTATCACGCGGGCTGCCCGGTGTGCGTTGCGGCCGAGAAGCAGGTGGCCCTGGCCCTGGACCCTGGGCGCTACGACGTGCAGATCGTGCACCTGGGCCAGGACAAGGCCCGGCTCCCCGACGCACGGCGCGCTGGGGTCAAGAGCGTGCCGGCGCTGGTCATCGATGGGCAGGCGTTCCACATTAATTTCGGGGCCGACCTGAGCGTCCTGGGCTGAAGCCGCCGGATCCGATCGCTCGGAAGGGGGAACTGGGAATCGCCGGTCAACGCGCACCCGGGTCGCCGCTGGCGCCCCGGGGCGTATTGTTTGGCATGCAATCCAAGGCCACCAGCGTGACGCAGTACCTGGCGTCGCTTCCCGAGGATCGTCGCGCGGCCATCTCGGCGGTGCGGAGGGTAATCCTGGACAACCTCGACAAGGACTACGCGGAGGGGATGCAGTACGGGATGATCGGGTACTTCGTGCCGCACAGCGTGTTCCCGGCGGGGTACCACTGCGACCCGAAGCAGCCGTTGTCGTTCGCGGGGTTGGCGTCGCAGAAGGGGCACATGTCGCTGTACCTGATGTGCGTCTACGGCAACGAGGAGCAGCGGGCCTGGTTCGAGAGGGCGTGGAAGAAGTCGGGCAAGAAGCTGGACATGGGGAAGGCGTGCCTCCGGTTCAAGAAGGTCGAGGACCTGGCCATGGACGTGATCGGCGAGGCGATCCGGCGGATTCCGGCGAAGAAGTACGTTGCGGCGTACGAGGGCCTGCTGGCGAGAATGGGCAAGGCGGGCGCCAGATCGAAGCCGGCGCCCTCCCGGTCGCCCGTGAAGCGGAAGCCGGGCACGCGCAAGGTCAAGCCCGCGTAGAGGACCCGGCTCGTGTACCCTTGGGCTCAACTCCACGGAGAGCCCATGGCCAAGAACGCCGGCAAGACGACCAAGCCAGCCTCACCATCGCCGGCCCGCGCGGCGCCGCCCGTGGTCGATTCGATCGACCTGGCCCCGGCGCGCGAGGGTGTGCGGTGGCAGCCGGGCGTCTCGTCCCCCCTGTCCGATTTCGACCTGCACCTGTTCAACGAGGGGACGCACTACAAGCTGTTCGGCAAGCTCGGCAGCCAGCTCAGCACGGACCCGGCCCGCCCCGGGGCCCACTTCGCGGTGTGGGCCCCCAACGCCCGGAGCGTGAACGTGATGGGCCCGTTCAACGGGTGGAACAAGCACAGCCATCCGCTGCGCCCGCGGGGGCACTCGGGCATCTGGGAGGGGTTCCTGCCCGAGGCCCACAAGGGGATGCTGTACAAGTATTTCGTGGAGAGCGCGGTCAACACCTACATGAGCGATCGGGCGGATCCCTTCGCGTACATGCACGAGGTCTCGCCGGGCACGTCGAGCGTCGTGTGGGACATCGACTACCAGTGGAACGACGCGGACTGGATGCGCACGCGCCGCGAGCGCAGCGCCCACGCCAGGCCCGTGAGCATCTACGAGGTGCACGCGGGGTCGTGGATGCGGCTCGAGGACGAGTCGAACCGCTCGCTGACCTACCGCGAGCTGGCGCACAAGCTGGGCGACTACTGCGTGGACATGGGGTTCACGCACGTGGAGTTCCTGCCCGTGTGCGAGCACCCGTTCTTCAAGAGCTGGGGCTACCAGACGCTGGGGTACTTCGCGCCCACCAGCCGCTTCGGCACGCCGCAGGACTTCATGTACCTCGTCGATCACCTGCACCAGCGCGGGCTGGGGGTGATCGTGGACTGGGTGCCCAGCCACTTCCCCAGCGACGAGCACGGGCTGGCGTACTTCGACGGGACGCACCTGTACGAGCACGCCGACCCCCGCCAGGGATACCACCCCGACTGGAAGAGCTGCATCTTCAACTACGGGCGAAACGAGGTTCGCGCGTTCCTCATCTCGAGCGCCATGTTCTGGCTGGAGAAGTACCACATCGACGGGATCCGCGTGGACGCCGTCGCCAGCATGCTGTACCTGGACTACTCCCGCAAGGAGGGCGAGTGGCTCCCCAACCAGTGGGGCGGCAAGGAGAACGTCGACGCCATCGCCTTCATGCGCCAGCTGAACAAGGAGGTCTACGGCCAGTTCCCCGGCACGCAGACCTACGCCGAGGAGTCCACCGCGTGGGCGATGGTCTCCGCGCCGGTGCACATGGGCGGGCTGGGCTTCGGCTACAAGTGGGACATGGGCTGGATGCACGACACGCTCAAGTACCTGGAGCGTGACAGCCTGTTCCGCAAGTACCACCACGGGGAGATCACCTTCCGCGGGCTGTACATGTACAGCGAGAACTACGTCCTGCCCCTGAGCCACGACGAGGTCGTGCACATGAAGGGCTCGCTGCTGGCGAAGATGCCGCCGGCCACGGGCGACGAGTGGCAGAAGTTCGCCAACCTGCGCCTGCTCTACGCCGACCAGTGGCTCCAGCCCGGCAAGAAACTCCTGTTCATGGGAGGGGAGATCGCCCAATGGGCGGAGTTCAACGAGGAAGCCCAGTGCGAGTGGGGCCTGCTCCAGTATGCCCCCCACCGCGGCGTGCAGTCGCTGGTGCGAGCGCTCAACGCCCTCTACGCCTCCGAGCCGGCTCTGCACGAGGGCGATTGCCAGCCCTGGGGCTACAAGTGGGTCGACGGCTCCAACGCCGGGCAGTGCGTCATGTGCTTCCTGCGCCAGGCGGCCCCATCCCCCGCCCCCGGCGATGGCAGCCAACCCGGCGTGGTCACCCTCAAGAAGCAGGAGGAGCCTCGCGAGGCCCTGCTGATCGTCCTCAACTTCACCCCGGCGGTGCACCACGCCTACAAGGTGGGCGTCCCCCGCGCGGGAACCTGGAGGCCCATCCTCAACACGGACGCCGAGCAGTTCGGGGGCAGCGGCGTCTCGCCCACGGGCAAGGACGGGGCGGCGACGCTGCCCGAGCCAACGCACGGCTTCCCGCAGTGCGTCGCCCTCACGCTCCCGCCCCTGGCGGCGGTGGTGCTCAAGTTCTGTGAAGGCTGAGGCGTAGGCGGGCTCGGTGGTCAGTGCGCCCGCCCGTCCACGCGTCCGTTGGCAGCGCTCTCCACGCGCAGGGCCAGTCGTTGCCCGTACATCGCCTCCACCCCGCGTCGCCCCGCGAAGACGCCGCTGAGCCCGGCCTTCATGTCGAAGACCAGGCTGAGCACCAGGGGAACGAGCACGAGCGTGAACACGGTGGACGTGAGCAGCCCGCCGCAGACCACCGCGCCGAAGCCGCGGTACATCTCCGATCCGGCGCCGGGGGCCAGCACCAGGGGGAGCCCGCCGAGCACGGTCGTCAGAGTCGTCATGACGACGGGGCGCATTCGCGTGCGAACGGACTCGCGGATGGCCGCGAATGGCTCGAGCCCCTTCTCGCCGGCGAAGGCCTCGCCGGCCTTGGTGGGGTCGATGAAGTTCAGCGTCTGCTCCACCAGCAGGATCGCGTTCTTGACCACGATGCCGATGAGCACGAAGAACCCGATCATGGTCAGCACGTCGAGGTTCTGCTGGGGGAACTCGGGATGCCGCTGCGTCCAGTTCGACACCAGGCGCAGGGCCCCGAAGCCGCCGATGGCCGCCGGGGGCACGCTGAACATGATCACCAGGGGGTACAGGAAGCTCTCGAAGAGGGCGCACATGAGCAGGTAGCAGACGAGCAGGGCCCAGATGAAGCGGGCCATCAGCAGGTGCGGGCTGACGGCCAGGGCGAGCAGCAGGCCCCCGAGGATCGCCCCCAGAAGCAGGGCCCCGACCACGCCGTAGGCGAAGCGAGGCGTGCCGGCTCGCCCGCCCTTGACCAGGCAGACGCCGGCGAATCCGGCGGCCAGGACCATCAGCCCGTAGGAGATGTACTGGACCACGCGCTGCCACGCGCCCGCGGGCGCGGAACCGGGCGCGCCGAACATTGCGCCGCGAACCTCGCTGAGCTTCGCGGCCGAGCCCTCCATGCGGACGCGCATGGTGCGGTCGATGAGCCCGGCCCCCTGCGCGGGAGCGATGACCTTCTCGCGGATGTCCTGCATCACCTGCTCGAGGGGCTGGTTGGAGGGCGGCGTGACCTTGACGGTCACCGACGGGAGTTCCTCGATGCGGTGGACTTCCTGGGGGCTCTTGCCCGGCAGGATGTCGGCCACGCTGCCCAGGGGCACGGTGAGCCCGGCGGGCGTGACGATGGGCACGTCGCCCAGCCTGGTCGCGTCGCTGACTCGCCCCGCCATGGGCACGACGACCATGTCGATGGTCCTGCCCTCGAGCGTGAACTCCCCGGCGAAGGCGCCGTCGAACAGGGCCCGCACCGCCAGCCCCACGTCCTGCGAGCGCAGGCCCAGCTCGCGGCCGCGGTCGTTCAGGCGGATCTGGAGGTCATTCTGCTGGAGGCTGAA
>JBGAOG010000074.1:265-4955 GCA_044221985.1 Phycisphaerales bacterium | reverse complement strand
TGGCGATGCCGAACATCATCCCCGCCGCGGCCACCACGCGATCGATGTCGGGCCCGGAGATCTCGACTCGGATGTCGGCCCCGCCTCCGGTGGTGGTGAAGATGGACGCCTGGCTGGCCCCGCCATAGGTGTCGGGGAGGGAGAAGATGGGCAGGGTGAGCATGCTGGCGATGGGTCGGACGCGCAGCGGGTCCTGGCTGGTGCCCCCGATGAACATGCCCCCGTTGAACGCGCCGATGAAGAACTGCTGGAGCGGCACCGGTGGGAAGGCCTGGATGGCATCGCCGGGCAGGGCGTCGATGCGTGGGATGGGCGGGAGCTTGGCGACGGTCTCGGGCCTGTGGATGTCGGCCGAGGCGTACGGCGCCAGGGCACGCTCGAGGCGCTCGGCCATGTCCACCTGCTGGGCCACCGAGACGCCCGGGGGGATCAGCATCCCCCCGAACACAAGGTTCTGGTTGCCGTTGGGGAGGTAGTCGAGCTTGGGGACGAGCCCCACGGACGCGTAGTAGCTCCCGGCCACGAGCAGCACGATCACGAGCGGGCGCAGAACGACGGCCCGCCAGCCCGTGATGAGCCAGTACACCACGCCCGCGAGGCCCTTGGCGACGCCGGCGCCCAGGGTGGCCAGCCCGAAGAGGTTCTGCAGGCCCGTCTTGTGCACGGGGCCGGCGAGCTCCGCCTTCGTGATCGTCCCGAAGAGCACGCCGCAGGCGCTGGGGACCACCGTGATCGCGACGCACATGGAGATCAGCACCGACACGGCCAAGGCGAGGGTGAGGTCAAAGAAGAGCTGCCCCGCCTCCTCGCGGATCGTGAGCAGCGGGATGAACACCACGACGGTCGTGAGCGTGGAGGCCAGGACGGCGGTCCAGACCTCCTTGGCCCCGCGGTAGACGGCCTGGAGGGGCGCGTCGCCCATGGTCCGGCGTCGCATGATGTTCTCGAGGACGACGATGGCGTCGTCGACGACCATGCCGGTGGCGAAGGCCAGGCCCGCCAGGGAGATGACGTTGAGCGTGCGCCCGCTGACCAGGACGACCAGGAACGTCCCGATGATGCTGATGGGGATCGCCAGCGCGATGACACCCGTAGCCCGGACCGAGCGCAGGAAGACGAGGAGGGTGATGATGGCGAGGACCCCGCCCTCCCAGAGGTTCTTCTTAACGAGCCCGATGGCCGCGTCGATGTAGGTGGTCTCGTCGTAGACCTGGCGCAGGCGCAGGTGCGGGCCGGCGACGGGGTCGAGCCGCGGGAGGACCTCGGCGCGGACCTCGTCGAGCTGCCGGCGCAGGTCGGCCATGACCTTGACCACGTTCGCCCCGCCCTGGCGGATCACCGGCATGGCGATGCAGGGCTGGCCCATCGAGCGCACGAAGCCGGCGGCCTTGACGAGCCCTACCGACGCCCGCCCCACGTCGCGGATGTAAACGGGGCGCCCCTCGCGGTACGCGATGACGGTGTCCTCGATCTGCCCGGGCGACTCGTACCGCCCCAGCACCCGGACGCGCAGCTCGCGCTTGCCCTCATCGACCGTGCCGGCCGAGGTGTCCGCGTTCTCGCCGTTCAGCGCGGCGACGACCTGCCGGTAGGTCAGCCCGCGCTGGGCCATGGCGTTGGGATCGAGCTCGACCTGCATCTGGCGCTCGCGGCCCCCGAAGATGTCCACCCGCGCCACGCCCTCGGTCCGCTCCAGGAACGGCTTGACCTGCTTGTCGAGCGGTGTGTAGAGCGAGGCGATCTCGAAGCCGGGGATCTTGCCCACCCAGTCAGGATCCAGGTCCACGATCAGCCACGCGATGGCGTTGCGGGCGGTGCCCTCGGTGGACTGGATCGTCGGTTCCTTGACCTCCGCCGGGTAGCTCGGCACGCGGCGCAGGGCCTCGCTGGTCTCCTGCATCGCCTTGCGGATGTCGGCGCCCAGCGTGAACTCGAGCGTGATCTCGTTGGCGCCCTGGCGGCTCACCGACCGCATCGTGCGAAGATTGGGAACGCTCTTGAGCTGCTCCTCCTGCGGGCGCGTGACGGCGTCGATGATCTCCTGGGGATCTCGCCCCTGCCAGAGCGTCTGGACCGTGATCACCGGGCGGTCGACCGTGGGCGTGAGCTGGATCGGGATGGACCCCACCCCGATGATGCCAAAGAGCACCACCAGGATCACGAACACGCTGACCGCGACGGGCCTCTGGATCGCCCACTTGATGATGTCCATGCGGTTTCCTGCTCGGGGGCGTGGGAACGGACGGCCGGCCTAGCGCTTGGGCGCCTCGGGCTGGCCCTTGGAGGGCTTGGAATCCACGGGGGCCGTCGGCTCGGGTGATGGCGGCGCCGCGGGCGGCGGGGCCCCGCCCTCGGGCGCCGGGGTGGCGCCGGGCCCCGACCGCGTGGCCACGGGCGCGATGGGTTGACCCGGGAAGTAGATCCGCTCGTTGCCCTCGACGAGCACGCTCATGCCCGGCGCGATGGCACCGGGCTCGAGCACGGCCCGGTCGCCCTCGCTGTAGCGCACGCGGACCCGGGCGGGCATCGCCTTTCCACCGGCGTCGAAGTACACGTACGTGCCCGCGTCGTCGCGCAGGATCGCGTCCTTGGACACGGTGATCGCCTCGTCGGTTTCGCCCAGCGGGATCAGGCCCGTGATCGACATCCCCGGCAGCAACTGCCCGTCCTTGTTCTCCACGCGCACACGCACCGGCACCAGGCGCGAGAGCGGGTCGGCGTCGGGGACGATGCGGTACACGACCGCCAAGGCCTCAACGCCAAGGGCCGGGAACGAGACCCGCACCCTCGATTCCTCGGGCTTGAGGCCCATCGCCAGGGGCCCGGGCACGTCCAGCCGCGCGTCGAGCGAGGACGTGTCGACGACCTCGGCCACGCCGTCGCCCGCGTGGACCCACTGGCCCACTTCCGTCAGCTTGCGCACCACGCGTCCCTTGAAGGGCGACTTGATGAGCATCTTCTCCAGGCGCCGGCGGGCGTCGCGCACGTTCACCTCGGCCGTGTCGATGTCCGCGCGGGCCTGCGCCAGGCGGGCCCTCCACGTCGCTACCGCGGTGCGGCGCACGTCCAGGTCGCTCTCGGACATCCCGCCCCCGGTCGTCGCCGACTGGGTTCGCGTCAGGTCGCGCTGGGCCCGCTGAACCTCGGCGTCGCGCTCCTCGGCGATCTGCCGCGCCGCGGCCAAGATCGCCTCGGCCCGCGAGACCGCCAGCCTGGCCAGCGTGTCGTCGAGTTGTACCAGCGGGGCCCCGGCGCTGACGCCATCGCCCACCTCGAACGAAACGCCCTGGACCAGCCCCTCCTGCTCGCCCGCCACGACCGAGCGACGCCAGGCGTCGAGACGCCCGGTCACCTCGCGCCGGCGCTCGATCTTCTCCATCC
Source organism: Phycisphaerales bacterium (assembly GCA_044221985.1). GTDB lineage: Bacteria > Planctomycetota > Phycisphaerae > Phycisphaerales > UBA1924. Next base: position 1,574 of record JBGAOG010000074.1, on the reverse strand, counting down.
GGACCGCTTCGAGCACGACCACCGCCGGGGGCGGGCCCGCCTGGTGCGCCGCCTCGCCCTTGGCGTCGGAGGGCGCCCCGCCGGACGACTTCTCGTCGCCCTGCGCCCAGGCCGGCGGGCACAGGCCCGCGCCCACAATCACGATTCCCGCAACTCGCGCGATGACCCCGAAGTGTCGCATGGCCCAAGCGTAGCGCCGCGCTCGTGCCCGCTCGTGCGGGGGGTGCCCAGCGACGGTATCATCCGCGGGCGATGAGCAATTCCCCTCCCATCCTTTCTCCAAGGAACTACGCGGCGGGAAAGCACGTGCTGATCGTGGGCGCCGGACTTGCCGGGTCGTTGCTGGCCACCGCGCTGGCGCGCCTGGGATACCGCGTCGGGCTGTACGAGCGGCGGCCCGATCCGCGAACCAGGGGATACGAAGGTGGGAGATCCATCAACCTCGCCCTCTCCGTGCGGGGCATCGTGGCCCTCACGCGCCTGGGCTTGCACGAGGCCGTGCTGCGCGACGCCATCGCCATGCCCGGACGCATGATCCACGATCCCAACGGACGCCTGGCCTTCCAGCCCTACAGCAAGGACCGCGATCAGGCCATCAACTCCGTCTCCCGCGGCGGACTCAATCTCACGCTCCTGCGGGCGGCGGGCGATCAGCCCAACGTCGAGCTGTTCTTCTCCCATCGCTGCGTGGACGTGGACATGGAGGCCCCGGCGGCCCTGTTCGAGGACGAGGCGAATCCCGGACGCGGCACCATCCGCGTCGAGGCGGACCTGGTGATCGGCGCCGATGGGGCCTTCTCGCCCGTGCGCGCCCGCCTGCAGAAGACGGACCGCTTCGACTTCTCGCAGACCTACCTGGAGCACGGGTACAAGGAGCTGCACATCCCCCCCACCGCGACCGGGGAGTTTGCCATGGAGCCTCGGGCCCTGCACATCTGGCCCCGCGGCGGGTCCATGATGATCGCCCTCCCCAACCCCGACAGGAGTTTCACCTGCACGCTCTTCTGGCCCTTTCGCGGCGAGCACGCCTTCGAGTCGCTCGACACTCCCGACAAGGTCGAGGGGTTCTTCCGCAGGCACTACCCGGACGCCGTGCCCCTGATGCCCTCGCTCGCCGAGGACTACCTGCGCCGCCCGGCCAGCTCGCTGGCCACCGTGCGCTGCTGGCCCTGGCAGCACGCGGGCAAGGTGGTCGTGCTGGGCGACGCGGCCCACGCGGTGGTTCCGTTCTACGGCCAGGGGATGAACTGCGCGTTCGAGGATGTGCGGGTGCTGGCCGAACTGCTGGATGGATATGGCGGAGATTTCG
>JBGAOG010000074.1:0-255 GCA_044221985.1 Phycisphaerales bacterium | reverse complement strand
TCGGACCTGGTGGACCTGCTCGAAGCGCACCAGGGGGACATCCCGCGGGCGTTGGCCGAGTTCCAGACGCTGCGCAAGCCCAACGCCGACGCGATCGCGGACCTGGCCCTGGAGAACTTCGTCGAGATGCGTGATCTCGCCGGTCGGGCGGACTTTCAGTACCGAAAGCGGATCGAGCGGACGCTGCACGAGGCGTTTGGCGAGGCGATGACGCCGCAGTACAACCTCGTGAGCTTTTCGAGCGTGCCGTACGCG
>JBGAOG010000073.1:0-16306 GCA_044221985.1 Phycisphaerales bacterium | reverse complement strand
CCACCCCCGCCCCTGGTTGCCGCTGGCTTTATACCCACACCTGCACGATGAGGTGCGACTCCTTCCCCAGTTTTCCGGTCCATTCTCCGATGCTGCTGGACACCAGCTTCACCTCGTACTGGGGGTGGCCGTCGAGCCACTCGTTGACCTGCTGGTCCAGGAACGAGATCGCATCATCGCTCAGCTTGCAGTGGAAGCTCTTCACGTGGATCGCCCCCGTTCCGTCGGTGTTCGGTGTCCGCTTCCACGCGTCCTCGTGCCGCCGGGCTCCTCCGAGCTTCTGCTCGAACGCCTGGATCTTGGACGGCACCGGCGCCGCGGGCCCCGCGGCCGGAGGTTGAGGGTCGGGATTTCGCAGTTCTCGGGAGTTCATGGATCCTCCATTTCCCCGGGGCAGCGCCACACCACCTCGCGGTGGGCTGGCCCGAGCATACCAGATTCACGCCATCGGGGGTTCCCATTCGGCGACCGCGAAGTCCCATGTTTCCGGCGCCAGACGTCGCCCCTGGGCCAGGAACCACGCGGACCTGAACCGGAAACGAACCCGCAGGAGATCGGGCGCGGGCTGGTCCACCACGCACTCCCCCGCCCCCAGCCGGTCCACCCGGCCCCGACCGCCCGAGACCTCGCCCTCAAACTCCAGGTACGCCCGCCGGTGATCGGGCAGTTGTTGCGCGACCAGTCGCCCGGCCCGATCCGGCCGCTCCGCAAGCCGGAACGTCAACAGACCCTCCTCGCCCGCCTCTCGTTCGAGGAGCCAGTCGATATGCGCCGCACCGTCGGGCAGGGTGTGTCGCAGCAGCACGCAGCGGGCGATCATGTCGCACCTCGGTCCGGCCGATCGGAGCTTCGGCCTATCGCGCGAAATCGCGCGAACTTGCAGATTCGTCGGCAACGTTCGGGCCTCGGCACCGTAGTATCAAAGGACGGTGGTGGAGCGTTCGATGCGTGAGGTGGGGTCCAGATCGGTGGTCGCCGGAATCGTCCTCCTCGCGGGGGCCTGGATGCCCTTGGGCGCGCTCGGTCAAGCCCCGGCCCAGGCCGCCTCCGCGACCTGGCTCAAGGACGACCTCGCCCTCCTGGCCGACGCCGACCGTTCGCTCGCCGAGCGATCCGCCTGCGCCCAACGCCTCATCGCGGCGTCCGCGGACCGCCAAACCGCCCAGCGCGTGGCCGAGGTCCTCGCCGGCGCCCAAAGCGCCGGGAACGCCGCCAGCCTCCTCCTCCAGGCCCTCTCCCAGAGCCCGGCCCCCCCGGCCACGCTCTACCAGCCCCTGGCCAAACGCCTCCAGAGCGCCCCCGCGCGCGAGAAACCGGCGTTGCTCGCCGCCCTGTCAGCCTATAGGACGCGCGAGGCCGCGACACTCCTCCTCCAGGAAGGATCTCTCTCGTCCGACCCCGCCGTCCAGGTTTCCGCCTTCGACGCCCTCGCCCGCCTCAGCGGACGCGACGACCTCGGCGTCGACGTCCACGCCTGGGAGCGATGGCTCCAGGACGCGCGCCGCCTGTCCGACCCCCAGTGGCACGCCGCCCTGCTCACCGCCCACCTCGACCGCGGCGGACGCCTCGAACTGCTCCGCGACGAGACCACCCAACGCCTGACCGAGTCACTCCGACGCATGCACCTGGCCCTGCCCGACGCGGACCGATCGGAGTTCCTCGCCTCCCTCCTGCGCGACGACCTGCGGGCCGTGCGCGACCTGGGCTTCGAACTCGTCAGCCGCGAGCTGGCCGCCTCCCACGACGTGGACGCCTCCGTCGCCCAGGCCGCCGGCGAGCACCTGCGCCTGGGCGACGCCGCCACCCGCGTCCAGGCCGCCCGCCTCGTACGCCAGATCGCGCCGGATTCGGCCGCCGGGGCGGTCGCGGCGGCCCTCGCGCAGGAAACCGATCCGTCGGCCGCCGCCGCCTTGCTCGACGCCGCCGCTCGCTGGCCCGCCCCTGAGTTGTCCCCCGTCGTGGGACGATGGCTTTCCAACGACGCCGCCGTGCGCCGTGCCGCCGTCGGCGCCGCCTGGAGCCTCGCCCGCGCCGGCGTGCTCGCAGACGACGAGCGCCGACGTTCGCTCCAGGTGCTGCGCGAGACCCCGCTCGACGCCTTGGGGCCCTCGGCTTGCCTGCTCTTGGACCGCCTGGGCAGCGACAACGATCGCGCCCTCATCGCCGGACAGCTCGCCTCCGGCCATCCCGAGAACCGCCTGGCCGCCGCCCAGGCCCTCCTCGGCGATCCCGACTACACGCCGGCCATCATCGGCGCGGCCGCCCAGGACGCCGGCCTCTTTGCCAGCGCCGCCCAAGCGATCCTCCTCGATTACCCCTCCCTCCCCGGCTTCCAGCGACTCGCCGATCTGCCCGCGCCCTCGCCCGCGGCTCGACGCGAAGGACGCCTCCTGGTGGCCCAGGCCCTGCCCGCCCCCGACCTGCTCGCGGCCGCCCGCGCGGCCAACGACGCCAGCGATCGAGAAGACCTCATCGACTTGCTCCTCGCGCCCGAACGGATCATGTCCGAGGCCGCCTCGCCCCATCGCCTCGAAGCGATCGTGCTGGGGGCCCTCGATCGGGCCCGCTCGCGCTGCGCCGACGGACGCCCCGACGAGGCCCTGCCGGCGCTCGACGCCGTGGCGCGATACACCAGCGGAGCCCAGGCCAGGCGCGTCGTGCGCATGGAGACCATCGCGCTGCTGACGCTCGACCGAGTGGAGGCCGCCGAGAAGCTCGACGCCGATGCCGAGGCCTGGCTGGAGGGGCTGCGCGCGTGCTTGGGCAAGCCCCACGCCGCCGACGTCGCCGACGCCCTCGCGTTTCGCTTCCTGGGAACGCTCAGCGACGACCAACTCCGCGCCTTCGCCGACCTCGCCGCGCAGGCGAGAAGCCAACCGGCGGCGGCGCCCGGCGGTCCGCCCGGCGGGGGCTGAATCCGGGGGCTGAGCTCGGGGGCTGAACCTCCCCTCCGTCCGCCGTCGACCCTTGCGACGTTCCCTTGCTGATCGCGCAGGTCCGGTTCTACAGCAGGGAAGCCACCCGGCCAACACCCGGTGGGTTTCCCGGGTGCCCATTCCTCCGAATCGCCCGATTTTCGGGTGTACCAGAGTTGGTTATCCCGATGGGATTGCTGATCCGCCGCGCTGGTGACATAATCGGACAAGCGGAGTACACTGTCCACTATTCGGGCCGGCCTCGTGGTCGGCGGTTGAGAACGCGAGGGTTCCATGAAACTAGCTGTCCCCAGAGAGACCGTCGAGGGTGAGACCAGGGTGGCCCTGGTGCCCGAGTCGGTCAAGAAGTTGACGGCGGCGGGCTTCTCCATCACGGTCGAGCCCGGCGCGGGCCTCAACGCCCTCTACTCCGACCAGGCCTACGTCGACGCGGGGGCCTCCATCGCCGCCAGCGCCGCCGAGATGCTCGGGCAGGCGGACATGGTGCTCAAGGTGAGCATCCCAAGCCCCGACGAGATCGCCAGGATGCGGGCCGGAGCGATGCTGCTCACCGGCCTCATGCCCACGCGGAACGTCGCGACCGCCAAGGCCCTGGCCGGCGCCAGGATCACGTCCTTCTCCACCGACGCCATCCCGCGCACCACCCGCGCCCAGGCCATGGACACGCTCAGCTCGATGGCCAACATCGTCGGCTACAAGGGCGTGCTGCTGGCCGCCGCCGAGCTTCCCAAGTACTTCCCCATGTTCATGACCGCCGCCGGCACGGTCTTTGCCGCCAAGGTCTTCGTCATCGGCGCCGGCGTCGCCGGCCTTCAGGCCATCGCCACCGCCCGGCGCCTCGGCGCCAACCTCTCCGCCACCGACGTCCGCCCCGAGGTCAAGGAACAGATCGAGAGCGTGGGCGCCAAGTACATCGGCATCGACCTGGGCCAGGCCGCCCAGGCCGGCGGCGGCTACGCCAAGGAGCTCTCCGAAGACGACAAGGCCAAGCAGCGGGCGATGCTCGTCGAGCAGTGCTCCCAGGTCGACGTCGTCATCACCACCGCCCTGATCGGGGGCGTCTTCGCCCCCAGGCTCATCTCCGCCGACATGGTCCGCAAGATGAAGCCCGGAACCGTCGTGATGGACCTCGCCGCCGACGGCGGGGGCAACTGCGAGCTCTCCCGCCCGGGAAGCACCGTCATCGAGAACGGGGTGCACATCTGCGCCCCGGTGAACCTCCCCGCCACCGTGCCCACCCACGCCAGCCTGCTCTGGTCGCGCAACTTGTACAACTTCCTCATGGCCTTCTGGAAGGACAAGAAGTTCCAGTTCGACCTCAAGGACGACATCCTCGCCGGCGCCCTGATCACCCACGAGGGACAGATCACCCACGCCAAGACCAAGGAAGCCGCGGCCCGCGCCTAGGCCAGTCTCCCGATCGCCCCGCCGATCGGCTCCATGCCAAGCACGCTCCAGTTGAAAGGAGATTCGATGCGATCCTCTCTCACCCGCGCCCGCTGCCTCGCCGCGGCGTCCGCCCTGGCCCTCGCCGGCGGGCCCGCCCTGGCGAGCCAGACGACCGGCGCGCCCGCCCCCGACACCTCGTCGGGCCTGTATTACATCTCCATGCTCACCGTCTTCATGCTCGCCACCTTCATCGGCATCGGCGCCATCCGGCGCGTGTCCCGACTGCTCCACACGCCCCTCATGTCCCTCACTAACGCCATCTCCGCCATCGCCGTCGTCGGCTCCATCGTCGTCGCCGGGGCCGGCATGAAGGACTACCCCCTCTCCATCCGCATCATGGGATCCGTCGCCCTCTTCGCCTCCATGACCAACATCATCAGCGGATTCATGATCACCGACCGCATGCTCAAGATGTTCAAGACCGAAGGGGGGAAGCACTAGATGAATACCACCCTCCTCCTGGCCTCCGCCTTCGACGACTTCCGCAATGGCCCGGCCATGAAGTACCTCGTCGAGCTCGCGTACGTGGTCGCCATGGCCCTGTTCATCCTCTCCCTCCACTGGATGAGCGATCCCAAGACCGCCCGCAAGGGCGTCTTCGCCGGCGTGTGGGGCATGACCGCCGCCATCCTCGCCACCTGGGCCAAGGGTGAAGTCACCCACCACCTGTGGGTCCTCGTCCCCATCCTCGTCGCCATCTGGCCCGGAATGAAGCTCGCCAACGTCCCCATCACCGCCGTCCCCCAGCGGACGGCCCTCTCCCACGCCTTCGGTGGGCTCGCCGCCGGGCTCGTGGGCACCGCCGAGTACTTCCACTGGTTCATGGACCCCAACCTGCACCACGAGATGACGCCCTTCCGCGTCTCGGCCCTCCTCGTCGAGATCATCCTCGGCTACCTCACCTTCACCGGCAGCATCATCGCCGCGGGAAAGCTCCAGGAAGTCAAGTGGGTCCCCCAGCGACCCTGGGTCTACCCCGGGCAGAATGTCGTGAACCTCTTCGCGGCCATCGGGTGCATCGTCCTGTCGGTCATGATCGTCATGAACCCCACCGCGGCGCTGTCGCCCTACTACTTCGGCGGCGTCATCGTCCTCTCCCTCGTCTTCGGACCCATGCTCGTGCTGCCCATCGGCGGCGCGGACATGCCCACCGTCATCGCCATCCTCAACTCCTACGCCGGGCTCTCCGCCGTCGCCATGGGCTTCGTCCTCGACAACAAGCTCCTCATCATCGCCGGCGCCCTCGACGGGTCCTCCGGCCTCATCCTCGCCATCATCATGTGCAAGGCCATGAACCGCTCCTTCGGCAACGTCCTCTTCGGCGCCTTCGGCCAGGTCCAGGCCAAGGCCGCCGGCGGGGAGCAGAAGCAGTACAAGCCCGACACCCCCGAGAACGCCGCCGCCATCATGGAGCAGGCCAGCCTCGTCGTCATCGTCCCCGGTTACGGGCTCGCCGTCGCCCAGGCCCAGCACAAGGTCCGCGAGCTCTACGACCAGCTCAAGAAGAAGGGCGTCACCGTCAAGTTCGCCATCCACCCCGTCGCCGGACGCATGCCCGGGCACATGAACGTGCTCCTCGCCGAAGCCGAGATCCCCTACACCGACCTCGTCGAGATGGACGACATCAACCCCGACATGCCCCAGTGCGACGTCTGCCTCGTCCTCGGCGCCAACGACGTCGTCAACCCCTGCGCCCGCCACGACAAGGCCAGCCCCATCTTCGGCATGCCCATCATCGACGCCGATAAGGCCAAGGCCATCTTCGCCGTCAAGCGCAGCAAGAACCCAGGCTTCGCCGGCATCGACAATGAACTCTACTTCCTCGACAAAACCTACATGCTCTTCGGCGACGCCAAGGCCGTCGTCGGCGAACTCGTCAAGAGCCTCTCCAGCGGCGGCGGGATGCACTGACCCCCCCCAACTCCCTCCACCCAAGGCCGCCTCGGGCCACGGGCAAGGAAGACGCTCGCAGCACTCCACCAGGGCCCCGGAGCACTCCGGGGCCCTCTTTCCTTTCGTAACCGGTCGCATCCAGGCCGCGCCAGGACCGTGCCATCGAGGGAGTGCCCTTGGACAACCCCAGTGCTCCGGCCCCGGGACCCTTCCCCCCTCGGTGCGTGTGGCGCCACAACCCGCCCGCCGCGGCAGGTGGTCTCGAAGGCCCTTGCCGTGCCACCCCAGGTGCCAGGCGCTGGGCGGAGAAACTCCAGCGTCTTCGTGGCGCCAAGGACCAGCGTCCCGGAATGATCCCGGCCTCTCGTTCGCCGCTCGCCGCCCTACCCGGCGCCCGGCCCGAGCCGCTCCCGCGCGATCCTCACCGCCTCCGCATTGGCATCCCACCCCATCGCCCCGCGCCCCGAGCCCAGCGCCGCCGCCACCGTCGTCCCGCTCCCGCAGCACGGGTCCAGCACCATCCCCCCGACGGGGCAGAACGCGCGCACCAGCACGTCCATCAGCGCCAGAGGCTTCTGCGTCGGGTAGCCCGTGCGCTCGCGCGCCATGTTGTTGAGCGACGCGATGTCGAGCACGTCCGTCGCCTTCTTGAGCTGCCCGCGCAGGCGCCGGCTGGTCGCGGGCACCATCGGCGCCTCGAAGTAGTACCGCCTCGGGTCCACCGCGTACACCAGGATGTCGTCGTGCTTGCGCGCAAAGCGCCGCGGCGACGACCCGCCCAGCCCGTACGACCAGATCAGGTGGTTCACGAAGTGCTCCCCCGACAGCACGCCATCGAGCAACAGGCGGACGTGATGGCACGCGCGGAAATCGCAGTGGATCGCCACCACGCCCGTCCCCTTCATCGCCGGCAGCGTCGCGACCACACGCTCTCGCAGCCACGCGATGTACGCGGGCATGCTGGGCCAGCAGTCGCCGTAGCACGTGCGCACCGGGATTGACCGCGCCGCGCCGCCGGCGCCACGCGCCCGCCAGGAGCGCCGCTTGTGCGAGCTGGGCGGCGTGCGCTTCGGCGCGCCGGTGTTGAACGGCGGGTCGGCGTACAGGAAGTCCACGCTCGCCGGCGCCAGGCCCCGCGCCAGCTCCAGCCAGTCGCCGAGTTGGATCCTCGCGCTCGCCACGCCGGGGCAGGATAGCGGAACCGCCCGCCCCCGCCTACACCAGACGCGTCATGCTCGCGTACTCGCGGAACCGGAAGTCGATCTCGCCCCGCTTGAGCGTCTCCAGACGCCCCAGGCTGAACGCCTCGATCGTGAAGCTCGCGATGATCGTCCCATACGCCAGCGAGTAACGGACGTTGTCGTACGACGCCGGGTCCCCGCCGGGGAGGTTCGCCAGGTAGCCCATCATCCCCCCCGCGAACGTGTCCCCAGCCCCCGTCGGGTCCACCACGTTCTCCGTCGGGAACGCCGGGAATGCGGCCACGCCGTCGCGGTGGATCAGCAGCGCCCCGTGCTCGCCCTTCTTGATCACCACGAACCGCGGGCCGAGCTTCAGGATCGCACGCCCCGCCGCCACCGTGTTCGTCATGCCCGTGAACAGCTCCGCCTCGTCATAGTTCAACACCAGCCCGTCCACCTTGCTCAGCAGCAGCACCAGGTCCCGCCGCGCCGTGTTGATCCACAGGTCCATCGTGTCCGCCACCACCAGGCTCCGCCCCGGCAGCTGCGTGAGCATGTCCATCTGCACCGCCGGGGGCGTGTTGGCCAGGAACACGAACCTCGAATCGGCGTACTCCGCGGGCACGCGCGGCGGCTTCTCCCCCAGCACCCCAAGGTCCGTGAACAGCGTGTCGCGCGAGTTCATGTTCTTGTGATACTTGCCCCCCCACGCAAACGTCTTCGACCCCGCACGCGTCTCCAATCCCCGTGTGTCGATGCTCGGAAATCTGGAGAACACGCTCCGCATCGACTCCGGAAAATCGCCCCCCACCGCCGCCACCAGACGCACCGCGGTGAAGAAACTCGCCGCCGCCGAGAAATACGTACACGACCCCCCGAGCACCTTTTCCGCGTGCCCGCTTGGCGTCACGATCGTGTCTATTCCCACGGTTCCGGTTACGATGAGTGGCATAGGGCGGGAGTCTAGGAACCTCCCGTTCCGGGTTGGGGCGGACCGGCTCGAAACCCGCCCCGGGGGATTCCGAACAAGCGGCGTGGTCCTCGCCGCCCGCTCCATCATGGACGCCCTCCGGTCCATCCCCGAGGCCATCTCACGCTCCGACGGGGCCTACCTCGCCGCCTTCGATGCCCAGCGCACCAAGGTCCTCCGCACCCGCATCCGCTGGTACGCCATCCTCGCCATCGTCGTCCTCGCCATGGGCATCCTGGGGAATATCCGGGTCTGGCTCCAGCGCGAGGAGCCCCCCGCCGAGCTCCTCGTCCAGGTCCTCTCCAACACCGCCATGATCACCCTCTTCGCGGGCGCCTTCTACTACATCGCACGCCTCCAGCCCGACCGCCGGCGACTCGTGCAGGTCCTCACCATCCTCACCGTCGCCGCCCTCGCCATCGGCATGTCCTTCGAGGTCATCATCGACTGGACCCGCGCCGACGCCTGGCGCAGCGCCGACGCCATCCGCCAGGCCAAGAGCGACGCCGGCATCCGCGTCACCCTCGCCTACGGAATCTACTTCGCCCTCGCCAGCGTCCTCGTCCCCATGACCGTCCGGGAGTCCATCCGCATCGCCCTCACCTGCTTCGCCGTCTTCGTCCTCGTCGTCGCCGCCCTGCTCCGCCCCCCCGCCGCACTCACCCTCTGGCTCATCCTCTTCTTCACCGCCCTCACCGCCCCGGGCATGGCCTGGAGTTGGTGGAGATACCGCGAGTTCGACGCCCGCTTCCAGGCCGACACCTTCCGCGAACGCTACTCCGACCTCTCGGGAGAGGTCCGGGAGATCTCCGCCGAACTCTCCCAGGCCCGCCGACTCCACGAAGCCCTCTTCCCACCCGAGATCGCCGCCGGCCCCGTCCGCCTCGCCTACCGCTACGAGCCCATGCGAGAAATCGGCGGCGACTTCCTCTACATCCACCACAACGCCATCGCCCAGTCCCTCCTCGTCGCCATCATCGACGTCTCCGGACACGGCATCCCCGCCGCCCTCGCCGTCAATCGCCTCCACGGCGAGCTCCAACGCTCCTGCGCCGCTCGCCCCGACATCAGCCCAGCACTCCTCCTCGCCGATCTCAACACCTACGCCCTCGTCGCCCTCGCCCCACAGGGCGTCTACGCCACCGCCATCGTCATCCGCGTCGACCCCGCCCTCGCCCGCGTTGAGTGGGCCAGCGCGGGACACCCCACCGCGTTCCTCCGCGCCGCCTCCGGTGACGTCCGCCCCTTGCCCGCCACCGCCACCATGCTCGGCATCATCGAGTCCGAACGCTTCGAGCCCGCCCCCCAGTCCCTCCCCTTCCGCCCCGCAGAACTGCTCCTGGCCTACACCGACGGCGCCTCCGAAACCCGCGACGCCCGCGGACAGGACTTCTCCATGGCTCGGATCCGCCAGCTCGTCGAACTCGGCGCCGCCCGCGGCCTCATCCTCGACCAGGTGCACGCCGCCGTCATCCAGCACCGCCACGGCCGAATCACCGACGACACCCTCATCGTCGAGATCGCGATGAACGCCGCGAGCGCAACGCTTCCGAGCATCGCCACGATTCAGGCAAGCGTCGCGTAACCTGCGACTCGAAAAACTCCTCAGGATTCTCGATCCCGAATCGCGGGCACGCCTCGACCGCCGGCTCCACAAGCTCCGGCTGATCGACGCACACCCCCGCCATCAGCCCATCCCACCCGAGGGCCTCCCCAACCGCGGCCGGCGAGCAGCACTTTCGCCTCCGCGGCGACATGGCTTCCAGGCCTCAATCCCCATGCTCCGTGCCCGGCGCCGAGACCAACTCCCCGAACGCTTCGAACCACGCGTCGTACGTTTCTGTCCCTGCCTCGTTGGAGTTCCCACCGGCCAATGCCCCACGCAGCGCGCCAGGCGTCTCCCTTGCCAGCTTGTTTTCCAGAGCGCCCGCCGCCATGACCCTCCATTCGACTACGCCTTCTGCGCTTCCTTCGCCCACGTGTCCTTCAGCGTCACCGTGCGGTTGAAGACGAGCTTGTCCCCGCTTCCGGGGGCACCGCTTCCGCCGAAACGCGCCCCGCTGTCGGGATCAACGGCAAAGTAGCCCAGCCGCTCGAACTGGAACCTGTCCCCCTCGCCCAACCGCAGCGTGTGCTCCCCGCTCCGGACCGCCCGCGGGCGGAATCGCGCCGCCTCCGCCAGGTACGGATCGATCTTCGCCGAGGTAATCACCTCCAGCGACGCCGGGTTCAGGTCATCAAGGTAATTCCCCGTCCGCTTCCCCGGTTCCTCGGCGTTGAACAGCCGATCGAACAGCCGCACCTCCGCGTCCACCGCCCGGGCCGCGCTGATCCAGTGGATCGTCGCCTTCACCTTCCGCGGCGGCTCGCCGTTGGGCCCGGGTGGCGCATCGCCTCCCCGCGTCGCCGGGTCGTACGTGCAGTGCACGCACGTGACGTTCCCCGCCGCGTCCTTCTCCAACCCCACGCACTTCACGAAGTACGCCCAGCGCAGACGCACCTCCGTCCCCGGCGAGAGCCGGAAGAACTTCTTGGGCGGGACCTCCATGAAGTCCTCACGCTCGATGTACAGCGTCCCCGTGAACGCGATCCTCCGCGTCGCCCCCGCCGCCGCCTGCCCCGCCTCCTTCGCCCGCTCGTACGCCTCGGGGTTGATCACGAACTCCAGTTCGTCCACCTTCCCCGCCGGCCAGTTGTCGATCACGACCTTCAGGGGCCGCAGCACGCACATCGCCCGCGGCGCCGTCTTGTTCAAGTGGTCGCGCACCGAGTTCTCCAGGCGCGTCACGTCGATCACGCTCTCCTGCTTGGTCACCCCGATCTCGTCGCAGAAGTCCCGGATCGCCTCGGGCGTGTACCCGCGCCGACGCAGGCCGCTGAGCGTCGGCATCCGCGGGTCGTCCCACCCCTTCACCCGCCCGCCCGCGACCAGGTCCAGCAGCTTCCGCTTGCTCATCAGCGTGTACGTCAGGTTCAGCCGCGCAAACTCGAGCTGCTGCGGATGGTGGATCAGCCGCCCCCACGCCCCGCTCCCGTCCCCCGTCCGCCCCTCGTTCACGCTCCGGATGAACCAGTCGTACAGCGGCCGGTGGTTCTCGAACTCCAGCGTGCAGATGCTGTGCGTGATCCCCTCCAGCGAGTCCTCGAACCCGTGCGCCCAGTCGTACATCGGGTAGATGCACCACTCCTTCCCCGTGTTGTGGTGCTCCTCGTGCAGGATCCGGTACAGCACCGGGTCGCGCAGGTTGAAGTTCGGCGAGCCCATGTCGATCTTCGCGCGCAGCGTCTTGCTCCCGTTGGGAAACTCCCCACCGCGCATCCGCCGCAACAGCTCCAGGTTCTCCTCCACCCCGCGGTTGCGAAACGGTGACTCCTGGCCCGCCGCCGTCGGCGTGCCGCGGGTCTTCCCCACCTCCTCCGCCGTCATGTCGCAGACGTACGCCCTCCCCTTGCGGATGAGCTCCTCGCCATACTCGTACATCTTCTCGAAATAGTCGCTCGCCCAGTACATGCCCCCGCCGTGGGGGCCCTCCCAATCCGCACCCAGCCACCGCACGTCCGCCATGATCCCGTCCACGTACTCCTGCTCTTCCTTGGACGGATTCGTGTCGTCGAAGCGCAGGTTGAACTTGCCGGCGTACTTCTGCGCCAGCCCGAAGTTCAGGCAGATGCTCTTGGCGTGCCCGATGTGCAGATAGCCGTTGGGCTCCGGCGGAAACCGCGTGTGGACCCTCGGCACGCCCTCGGACGTCGTCCCCCATTTCGTGCCGGCGCTGTCCGCTTCGACGATCTGCTCGATGAAATGCGGGGGTCTGCTGGCGTCTGGCATGGCAGGCTCCTCTGGGTGAGCCACCCCCAGCGGGGTGGTTCGGTGCGAGGCGTATCTTTGCCCGCCCACCGTCTCGTAACGCGTCGCCCTTGCGCCTTTGGCGACCCTTGACCGGGGGGACCATCCTCTTGGACTTTCGCCGGATGTCAGACGTTAAATATCTGTGCCACAAGGCCTTATGACCTGGCCCGCGAGGCGATCCCGCCGCAACGTTATCGAGAAAGCGGAACTTGGCTTAGCGGACTGAATTCACGCCGGGCAACGTCCGATGCGTGTTTCGTCGGCGGCGGTACCCGGACCTCAAGGCGTTGATCGGCATCGTCCGATAAACGCCTGGGACCTCCGAGACCTCCGGCCGAATGAACCGACCCGCCGGGCGGACCGACGGGCGGCAACGAGGCGGCGGGCCATGCGCCCGGCTGGAGGTACACGGATGTTGACCACGCACACGAATATCACCGGGCTCCTCACCGCCGTCGCTCTGGCCTCCCTGGCCGGCGGCTGCGCCGCCCTCGACCACGACACCGTCGCGATCCACGACGCGCCCGCGGGCAGCCTGACCGCCAACCAGCCCGCCAGCGCCGCCAACGACAAGCCCGAGGCCCCGCTGCCCAAGGCCACCGCCCCGCGAGCCCTCTCCCCCAACGCCACGCGGGTCTCCTTCTCCGAGGAGGGCTCCGACTTCGACCCCTGCGTCTCACGCGACGGCGAGAAGATCGTCTTCGCCAGCACCCAGCACCGCCACTCCGCCGACCTCTATCTCAAACGCGTCCACACCCGCGCCGTCACCCAGCTCACCAGCGGCGGCTCCGACAACGTCATGCCCTCCATCAGCCCCGACGGGCAGCGCGTCGCCTTCTCAAGCAACCGCAACGGAAACTGGGACGTCTTCGTCATGTCCATCGGCGGCGGACAACCCGTCCAGATCACCGGCGATAGCGCCGACGAGATCCACCCGTCCTGGTCCCCCGACGCCAAGCAGATGATCTTCTCACGCCTGGGCGAGACCAGCGGACGCTGGGAGATGTGGGTGACCGACGTGCAGAACCCGGCCACCAGCACCTTCATTGGCTACGGACTCTTCCCCCAGTGGTGCCCCGTCGCCGCCACCGGCGAGGGCGGGAGCGACAAGATCCTCTTCCAGCTCTCCCGCGACCGCGGCAAACGCACCTTCGGCCTCTGGACCATCGACTACGCCAACGCCACCGGCAGGAACCTCACCGAGATCGCCGCCGAGCCCGAGAAGGCCCTGATCAACCCGACCTGGAGCCCCGACGGACGCTGGATCTGCTTCGCCGAGATCTCCGCCGAGCACCTCGCCGCCGAGGATGCGCCCAAGGGCGGGAGCGACTCGCGCCTGCCCGCCAGCGCCAGCCTCTGGATGATCAGCGCCGATGGCACCGGACGCGTCAACCTCGCCTCCGGCGGGGCCTCCCTCATGCCCACCTGGGGCCCCGACGACCGCGTCTACTTCGTCAGCAATCGCGGCGGGTACGAGAACATCTGGTCGGTCAACACCGGCGGGGCGATCCTCGCCGCCACCGGCCAGCAGCCCGCCGCCTCCAACGCCAGCGCCTCCCCGCCCAGCCACGACCAGCCCGTGGCCGAGGCCCCGCAGCCCAAGGAGAGCCACGAGCGATAGTCCGGCTTCAACCAGCAACGCTCGGCGTGCGTGCTCGGGCACGGGCCGCCGCCGATTCATGGTCCGGGTGATCCTCGCGATCCCCGGGCCCCCAGGACCGCGGGCGTGGCCCGCGACAGGACGAAACACCCCGTGGGACACGGGGAGCTCGGCAGGACGCCATGACAAGTACACAGGCCATGTATCGTGCACGTGATCGAGGTTGGTTCGCCATGACCTTGGCGGCCCTGGGCTGCCTGCTGGCAGCGTGCGCCCACCGCGAGGGCGTCCTCACCCCGCCGCAGCGCACCGTCGCGCCCTACGCCACCGGCGCCGACGTCCTCTGGGCCGTCGTCCCCCTGCGCAACGAGAGCGGCACCACCGACCCGGACATCGCCGTCATCAGCGACAAGCTCGTGGCGGCGCTCGAAGAGGTCGAGGGCGTGCGGGCCGTCCCGCTCAACCGCACCCTCCAGGCCATGCACGCCCTCGGGCTCGAACAGGGGCCCAAGACCCCCGGCGATGCCCGCAAGCTCGCCCAGGCCATGGGCGTCGATGGAGTGCTCGTCGGCTCGCTGACCGCCTGGGATCCCTACACCCCCACCCTGGGCCTCGCCCTGGGCCTCTTCGCTCGCCCCGGAGCGATGCGGGAAGAAACGGGCGAGCCGCTCAACCCGCGGGACCTCACCGCGTCCGGCACCGGGCATCAACCCGCTCCCGATCGCTTCTCCGAGCGCCCGCTCTCCAGCGTCTCCGAGCACCTCGACGCCAAGAACCACCAGGTGCTGCTCGACGTGAAGACCTACGCCAACGGACGCAGCGACCCCGAATCCGCCCTCCACTGGGAGCGATACGTCAAGAGCATGGCCTTGTACGAGGAGTTCGCGATGCACTACGCCGTGGGACGCCTGATCCAATCCGAAGAACTCAGGCTCGCCAAGGGCGCATCCACAACGGACCAAGCCCCTCCCCGACGGTCGGGGAGGGATCAGGCCGGATCGAATTGAATCCCCCCGGGAACAAGCACCCAGCCTGCAACACCAGCACGACTTTCAACGGACAGATAGGCGTCTCGAATCGGTTTCTGATTCACCCAGCACGCGAGAAAAACCCGGCCCGCCGGAACGTCGAACGGTCGACCCGTCGCGCCGAACAGGAGTGTGTGCGATGTCCAGCCTCCCGATCACGGAAGCATTCACGCAGTACCTTGCCGACGAGCGGCACTTCAGCCCCTACACCGCCCGCTGCTACGGCGCGGACCTCCGCCAGTACATCGAGTACCTCGCCGGACGTTACCACGTCACCCTCGACGCCGCCAGGGAAAAGGCCGAGATGGAGCGCCAGGCCAAGGCCGCCAGGAAGGGCGGTACCGATGCGCCCCCGCCCCCCAGCGCCGCCACCGTCACCGAGGTCATCTGCGTCGCCAGCAGCGAGCTCGTCCGCCAGTTCCTCACCCACCTCGGCGAGCAGCAGTACTCCGCCGCCACCATGGCCCGCAAGATCGCCACCCTCCGCTCCTTCTACAAGTGGGCCGACCGGCGCGCGCTGGCCGCCGGAAACCCCATGACCGTCATCCGCACCCCGCGCCAGGGCAAACGCCTCCCCAAGGCCATCACCATCGAGCAGATCGAGCAGCTCCTCAGCGCCCCCAGCGACTCCGACGTCCTCGGTCGCCGTGACCGCGCCATGCTCGAAACCCTCTACAGCACCGGCATCCGCGTCAGCGAGCTCGTCGGCCTCATGGTCGCCGACCTCGACCTCGCCGGCGAAGCCCTCCACGTCCGCGGCAAGGGCAAGAAGGAACGCATCGTCCCCCTCGGAAGCCACGCCCTCGCCGCCGTCCAGCGTTACCTCGAAATGCTCCGCGCCGACCCCAAGTTCGGGCCCATGGTCCGCGAAACCCCCGACCGCCTCCCCCTTTTCCTCAACAAGCACGGCGGACGCCTCAGCTCCCGCTCCGTCCGCCGCAAGCTCGACAAGTACCTCAAGCAGGTCGGCCTCGACCCCACCATCAGCCCCCACACCCTGCGACACAGCTTCGCCACACACCTCCTCGACAACGGCGCCGACCTGCGCAGCGTCCAGGAACTCCTCGGGCACCAGAGCCTCAGCACCACCCAGATCTACACCCACCTCACCACCCAACGCATGCAGGAGGCGTACGACAAGGCCCACCCTCGGGCTCAGGCGAGCTAGCCCGAAAGGCCAACTCGCCACGGCCTGGGGCGGCCTGACGCCCGGGTCGGTCAAACCCATCTCATTTCGTCAACGATCACCGCGGGGATGACGCGCCACAGCGCCCTCCCCGCGGCTTTCATGCGCCGACTTCCCGCCACGCCGTCTTCGGACGCGCCGCTCGCGACGGCCCCGCCCGTGCGCGTTCCGCACCCCCCGACCTCCCGCGCGCGCCAACTCGCGTCCCTTGCT
>JBGAOG010000072.1:0-16438 GCA_044221985.1 Phycisphaerales bacterium | reverse complement strand
GGCGCGGATCAGCGACGGCTGGTCGCGCGTGGTGCTGGGGCGCGACGACGGGACGGGCCTGGCCACGAGCGTGGGGGATCTGTCATTCAACGACCCGGTGGAGCTGCGGATGGGCGGGGCCGGGGGCCGGTTCGTGGCGGGCGGGCGGCTGCTGGGCGCGGGCGACGCGTCGCTGCGCGTGCAGGCGGGGCAGTCGATCACGCTGGTGGGCGACGTGGTGACGTCGGGGGCGTTCGTGCGGTTCGATGGGGCGGTGGTGCTGGGCGGGTCGCTGCGCGTGGACACGACCAACGCGGGTCTGGCCCTCGACGGCGCGAACGTGGACTTCAGCGGGACGGTGGACGCCGACGTGCTGCTGGGCGCGCGGGCGCTGACGGTGGACGCGGGGACCAATGGCATGGTCCGGTACCATCAGGGCGTGGGGCAGACGCTGGCGCTGGAGTCGCTGACCTCGACGGGCGCCGCGAACCAGCTGCTGAGCGTGCGGACGAACGGGGCCCAGACCTACAACGGCCTGGCGGTCCTGGGCGAAACGCTGCACGTGCTGGGCCTGGCCGACCTGCTGTTCCACGGGAACGTGCAGCTCGTGGGCGACTCGGTCGTGCACGCGGGCGGGAACGTCCGCGTCGACGGGACGATCGACTCGCTGACGACGGGGCTGGAGCGATCGCTGGACGTGGGCTCGGACTCGGGCGAGGTCGTGCTGGGCGGGGCGGTGGGGCTGACGCACGCGCTGCAGGACCTGGCGGTAGGCTCGGCGGCGATCCGCAGCGCGGGCGTTCGGGCGATGGGCACGGTCCGCTACCAGGGTCCGGTGGTCCTGTCGGGGGACGTGCAGGGCGACACGGTCATCTTCCAGGGCGACCTGACGAGCACCCAGAACGTGACCGTCACGGGCGGGGCGCACGTGGTCTTCGCGGGCGGCGTGGGTTCGGAGACGGGGGCGGCGCGGGAGCTGACGGTCGTCTCGCCCGAGACGGTGTTCTACGGGGACATCGGGAGCACGCCGACGGGTGAGCTGGGGCGGCTGTCCACCAGCGGGCCCACGTTCTTCTACGGTCAGACGGTCCACACGACGGGGGCCCAGAGCTACGGCGGGCGCGTGGGGCTGTTCAACGACGTGACGTTCCGGGCCGACGCCGGGGGCGTGACGTTCGCGGGCAACCTGGACGCGGACAGCACGCCGCGGACGCTGATCGTCAACACGCCCGGAGAGACGTTCTTCGGGGGATCGGTGGGGAGCACGGGGATCCTGGCGAGCATCACGACGGCGGGCGGGGGCTCGTCGCGGTTTGGCGGGGGCACGATCCGGACGAGCGCGGCCCAGGATTTCAGCGGGGCGGTGCGGCTCGACGGGGCCACGATCTTCACGGGCAACAGCCTGAGCTTCGCGTCCACGATCGACTCGGGGAGCGCCGGGGCCCAGAACCTGACGGTGACCAGCGGCGGCGGGCCCATCACCTTCGGCGGGGCCGTGGGGGCGACGGCGGCGGTGGGCACGGTGAGCGTGACGGCGTCGAGCTTCACGCTGCCCAGCGTGCGCAGCACGGGGGGCCAGACGTACAACGGCCCGACGCGTCTGACGGGCAACCTGACCAGCACGCAGAGCGGGACCATCGCCATCAACGGGGCGGCCACCCTGGCGGGCAACGTGAGCGTGACCAGCGCGGGCGCGAGCACGGACCACGTGACCTTCGCCGGGGCCGTGGACGCGGTGGACGACCCGCACTCGCTGACGATCTCGGCGGGCCAGGGGCGCGTGACGTTCGGGTCGAACGTGGGGGTGGGGACGGCGGCGGACGTGCGGGCGATGTCGGGCCTGACGGCCTCGGGCGGGGCGATCGACCTGAACCAGGTGCAGACGACGGGATCGCAGATCTACTCGGGGGCGACGACCCTGCGCGGGAACCTGACGAGCACGGGGGCGGGCTCGATCGCGGTGGACGGGGCGGCGATCCTGGGGACGAACCTGACGGTGACGACGGCCAGCGGGGCGGTGGTGTTCGGCGGGACGGTGGACTCGGATTCCACGGCGCGCTCGCTGACGGTGAACACGGGCGGGGGCGCGCAGAAGCGGTTCGGTGGCGCCATCGGCAACACCAGCCGCCTGACCAGCCTGACGATCAACAGCGACGGCTCGACGCGGATCGAGGGCGGGAGCGTGCGAACGACGGGGACGCAGGCGTACAACAGCGCGGTGACGGTGGCCAACCACGTGACGTTCGAGGGCCCGACCATCAGCTTCCTCTCGACGCTGGACTCGGACCTGCTCTCCTCGCCCAGGAACGTGATCGTGAACACGGCGGGGGGGACGGGCGCGGGGACGGTGACGTTCGGCGGGGGCGTGGGCTCGGCGTTCAGGCTCGGCTCGCTGCAGGTGGCGGGGACGGGCACGAGCCGCGTGGGCGGGAACGTGACGACGACGCGGGGCGTGGACTTTGGCGGGCCGGTCAAGCTGCTGGCGTCGGCGGTGATGGACGCGGGGGCGGGCTCGATGATCTTCCGCGGGACGATCGACACGGACGCGAACCTGGCGCCGGCGAACCTGACGCTGCGGTCGACGCGCGGGGCCGACGTGGACCGCACGCCGTTCCTGTTCGGGGGCAACATCGGCTCGAGCAACGCCCTGGCGAGCCTGGTGGTCGGGGGCGACCTGGGGACGACGCCCCGAGCGGCGACGATCGTCTTCTCCGACGGGCTCAACCCGGACGGGAAGGTGCTGGCGTCGTCGTTCGCGGCGACGGACCTGTTCACGATCACCACGAGCGGGAACTTCACGATGGGGCTGGGGCAGAAGCTGCTGGCCTTCGGGCGCCTGCGGATCACCGCGGGCGGGACGGCGACGCTGGGCGACCTGGTGGCGCTTGCGGACATGCAGGTGACGAGCGGCGACATCCGGCTGCGCCTGCGACCGGGCGGGGCGATCTTCGACAATGCATTCCAGAGCCCCGACCAGTTGCTGGCGGATCCCGGGCTGCACTTCGTGGCGGCGGGGGACATCAACTTCAGCAGCGTGCCCACGCAGACGGGGAGCGGGAACGTCCCGATCTTCGCGAACAACACGGGGAGCGGGAACGCGAACCTGTCGGCGTTCGTGTTCCGGCGCCTGAGCAACGCGATGGGCACCTCGTTCTTTGCCGACACGCGCACGGGCGGGAGCTTGTTCCTGCTGCCGCTGGACCTGCGCCCGACGGGGCGGAGCCCGACGGACATCGCGACGTCCCTGGCCGGGGCCCTGCCCCGCGACGTGACGCCCGGGCAGGCGGGGTCGCCCCCGCCCATCAGCGGGACGTTGCAGTCGTCGCTGGCGGAGATGGGAATCCAGACGCGCGGGCTGAGCGTGGAAGAGACGATCGAGTTCCTGGCCGGGCGCGGCGTGGCCGACGACATGAGACCTCGCTCGGGCCTGGCGGCGGGGGACTACCGGGTCTCGACGAATCGGCTGAGTTCGGCGGCGGCGTCCCGGGCGGTGGCGAGCTACCGGGCGTTCATGGTCCAGACCGGAATCTCGGAGACCACCGGGCAGCCGGTGGCGCGCGATCGCTCGGCGGACATCCGCGAGCACCTGGGCAAGGCCTGGGAGGCCTATCGCGGGCGAGCGACGGGACCCAGCGGCGTCGGGTTGCGGGCGTACCTGGAAGCCCGGGGGACCGGCGCCAGCACGAGCGAAGTCGCGGCCCTCAAGGAGCTCAACTCGGCTCGGCGCGTGCTGACCGACATCCGGGCCATCGGGTTGTCTGAATACGAGGCGTCGATCCCGCGGCGCAAGCTGCTGGACGCGATCCGCCCCCAGGGCATGGCGGAGAAGGACCTGGTGGAGGCGGTGTTCGGGGCACCAGTGGCGGGCGGGTCGTAAGGTGAATGGTGACAATAAGTTGCGCCGGTTGGGCCGTGTTTCACCCACGAGAATTGCAGTGTTATAGGACGCATAGTGATCGCTGCCGACGGAACCGAATGTCGGGAACATCTGGATGTTTGTAAGGTCTAACATACAACCTCCCTGGCCGGGTGGCCGGGGCGCAGGCTGGCGCCAGCGGGACCGTTCTGGAACGAACTGACTACTGGGAGAGCATCGATGCGAAGCACGTGGATCGGCGTGGCGGGGATGGCGGCGGCGGTGCTGGCGGGCGGGTGCGTCACGCCCCCGCCGGGCAACCCGGGCGGGCGGATCGACGTGAGCCAGGGGACGCGGGCCGAGGAGGGCTCGCGCCTGCCCACGACGATGGAGCTGAGCGAATTCCGCGACCAGGTGGCCCAGCAGTTCGTGCAGGACATCATGGAGCTGCCGGAGTTTTCGCAGTACCGCTCGACGGTGGTGTTCGGGGACATCATGAACAAGACCGGGATCGTCTCGACGGCGGACTTCGAGGCGTTCCGGACGGGGCTGCGGGACCGGTTCATCAACAGCCGCGCCATGCGGGAGAAGGTGCGCTGGATCGAGAGCCGCCAGCGCTGGGAGGACCTGAACAAGCGGGAGCTGGGCGGGGGAGACCTGCTTCAGGAGGGGACGGGAGCGAGCGCGGCGGCGCGGAAGATCAACCCCGAGTACACGTTCTTCCTGAACGGGGAGTTCTACCGGGTGGCGCGCGGCGAGGACCGGGTGCAGATGTACTCGATGACGTTCAACCTGATGCGGGCCAGCGACAGCGAGATCGTGCTGAACAAGACGTACGAGAGCAAGCGTCTGGTGCGGTACTAGGGGGGGCCCGGGGCGGGCGCGGCGGGGGCGGTGCGCGCCGGCGCGGCGTGAGGGAGTGACGCGATGGGTTGGCGGCGAGGCATGGCGGGGCTGGGGTTCGGGCTGGGGATGGTCCTGGCGGGGTGCGTGGGCGCCCCCAAGTCCAGCACGCTGACGGGCGACGACCTGGCGGCCACCAGCGACGAGATGGCGATCCAGCTGGCGGCCAGCGATTTTCTGAGGGACCGCGGGCCCGACTCGGAGGCGATCGTCGTGGCCATCGACAAGGTACAGAACCTGACGAGCGACATCATCCCCGAGGGGCAGCAGTGGTGGATGGTCTCGCGCGTGCGGGACAAGCTCAACGTGAGCGCGCTCCGCCAGCAGCGGAACATCCGGTTCGTGATCCCGCAGCAGTTCCTGCGCGAGGGCATGGAGCGGGGCAACCTGGAGGGCGGGGGCACGCGGGCGCCGACGCACGAGATGTCGGCGACCTTCCGCTCGCTGACGCGGGCGGCGGGCAAGGACCGCACGGACGCGTACGTCTGCGAGTATCGCCTGACGCAGATCGGGAGCGGGGAGCTGAAGTGGACGGGCGAGTTCGCGTTCAAGCGGGTGGCCTCGGGGCGGTCGTACGACTGAGCCCCGGAGCGCGGAGGGCGCGGGTGTGGGCGTGCTGGCGGGACAACTCGGACGGACGGCGCTGGCGCTGGCGGTGGGCGTTCCCCTGGGCGGGTGCGCCGGCGGCGGACGGATCGACCAGCGGGGGGAGGCGGCGTTCGTCGTGGGCGAGTACGCCCGGGCGGCCGAGGTCTTCCAGGCCCACCTCACGAACGACCGGTCGGATCGCTCGTACATCCTGGATCGCGAGCGGCTGCTGCTCAGCGCGCTGGCGGACGGGCAGGCGCGGGCGGCGGACGAGGCGGCCAACGAGACCTTCTCGGTGCTTCGGGTGCAGGGGCTGAACGAGGACAAGACGGTGAGCTCGGTGGTGATCAACGAGGGCGTGAAGATCTGGAAGGGCGAGCCCTTCGAGCAGGCCCTGGGGTTCCACTACGTGGCGGTGCAGAAGGCGATGGTGGGGGAGTGGGACAACGCGCGGGCGGCGGCGGGCAGCTCGCTCTTCCTGCTCAAGGACTTCGGCGAGAACGAGCGCGGCGAGAAGGCCACCACGCTCGACATCGCCCGCAACGCCCAGAAGCAGGGGGACCAGTACTTCGACAAGGGCTACACGCCCACCAGGACCGACTTCGCGCTGGGGTACCTCATGAGCGGGCTGGCCAGCCGGGCGATCGGGCGCGACGACGAGGCGGCGGACAACTTCAACGAGGCGGCGCGGGTCAACCCCGCGCTCGAGAAGCTCCGCGACGCGCTGGTGGGGCGCGGGTACAACTGGGCGTTCGTCGTGGACTACGGGCGCGGGCCGCGCAAGACGGCGTACGGACCCGACGACGCACTGGCCCGCTTCGTGCCCTTGATGGGCAGCGATCAGAATCTCCTGACGGCCACCCTGACGGGGGTGGGCGGGGCGGGCGGAGAGGCCTCCTACCCGCCCGTGTGCGACGTGAACGCGATGGCGCAGAGCCACATGTGGAACAACCTGGAGGACGTGCGGATCGCCAAGAGCGCGATCGGGACGGCGCTGGTGCAGGGGGGCATGCTGGTGGCGGCCACCTCCGGTCGCGACCGCGGGAAGGTCAACGAGGCGCAGCTGCTGGCCGGCCTCGGGGCGGTGCTGGCTGGGGCGATCATGAAGGCCGGGGCGGCGGCGGACACGCGCCATCTGGAGTTGCTGCCCCAGCGAGTGTATGTGGTGCCGATGCACGTGGATTCGCGCGGGAGCGAGCTGACGCTGCGGGTGCAGGGAGATGAGGGATCGCGGATGGTGCTGGCGGGGATCGATCCGCCGCGCGCCGGGGAGTTGGGGCTGCGCTACGTGCGACTGGGGTCGGGTCGGGGCACGCGTTGGGCGGGCTCGGGGCGGGTGGTGTATGGGCACGACGGGTACGCGGGGCGTGCGGAGGGCGACGATCTGCCGTACATCCTGGGCGGGCGGGACGTGAGCCTTCCGAGCCCGGGGGCGATGTCGCGCTACCAGGCGGGCGGGCACCTGGCGGGCCTGACGACGGTGGAGCTGGAGAACCTCTATCGCGAGGAGGGGATCAAGCTAGCGCCCGAGGACCTTGGGGGCAGGCCCCATCGGCACGTGCTCGAAGGGGGAGATTCGCTGGTCCCGCCGCTGGCGGGAACGGCGGGGTACGCGAGGTTGTTCTGCCAGGAGCATCCCCCCTACAAGCCCAAGAGCCAGGCGGTGAGGGAGATGGCCGAGCGTCTCGCCGGGGAACGAGCGGCGGGGGCGAAGGACTGAGGGGGAGAGACCGGGCGAGAAAGCGACCAAGCGAGCGAGGAAGCAGGGAAGACAGCGCGAGCCCGCGCGGGCGCGGGGCGAAGGGACCAAAGGAGATACGCATGAAACTCGGGATGGGACTGGTGGCGGGGCTGGGGATGGGCGTCGTGGGGTTGGTCGGCGGGTGCAGCACCACGGGGACGATGCCGCCCGCGCCGCGGGCGGACCAGGCCGCGGGCAATTACCCGAACATCACGGTGCAGGACGCTCGCCTGCGGAACTTCATCGTGATCAGCGACGTGTCGGTGAGCGGCGGCGAGCTGATGAAGGTGAACGTGGCCCTGCGTCTGGACTACACGGGCGATGCGACGTCGAGCGTGCAGTACCGGTTTACGTTCCTGGACGCCCGGGGCACGCCGCTGGCGAGCCAGTCGGGCTGGCAGCTGATGGACCTGCCCCCGCGGGTGCAGCGGTTCATGACGGGCGTGGCGCTGGACAAGGGCGCGGAGGACTGGCGGCTGGAGATCCGCTCGGCGCAGGGCGGGATCCACTGATCGGGGCGCGGGACGGTCGGGGCGTTGGAACCGGAAGATCACGCGGCGGGCTCATACAAGCGAGGTGGACCATGGATCGGGCGTTTCGTCGGCTGGCGTTGGTGGCGGGCGGTGTGATCGGGCTTTGCGGCGTGGCCAGCGGGCAGGGGCGACTCCCCGAGCCGCCGGCGGGCAAGGACCCGAGGCATGCGGAGCGGATCGACAACTACGACCAGTGGGTGGCGGCGTACACGCGGTCGGGGCGTCCGCGGATGCTCTTCTACACCGACATCGTGACCAAGGAGGGCGTGGCCGCGGGGGCGGACCTGGGCAACGTGGCCCGCCTGGGCAGCCGCCTGGAGGAGTACTTTCGCAACCCGGAGGTGATCCTGATCAACCCCGGAGCGCAGGCCGCCCTGACGGCCCAGCAGGTCGAGCAGCTCCACCGCAACGACGAGATGGCGGCGGCCAAGATCGTGGGCGAGTCGATGAAGTCGGACGTGGTGGTGTACGTTCGCCTGATCGAGCAGCAGCATCGCAACGATGGCTCGACGTACGTGGGGACGTACACGATCGCGGACCTCCGCCAGGGCACGACGCTGGGGCGGCACAGCTGGGACATGACGCCCGACCCGCGCGACGGGCAGTACACCTCGCCGCGGATGGGCGAGTACGCCAGGGCGATCGCGCGGCGCGTGGCCCTGCAGTATTGCGAGGCGTACCCGGAGGCGGGCGACGCGGGGGCGATGGTCCCCGCGGCGCCGGCGACGGTGGTGGTCGAATCGCCCAAGGGGACGGTGACGGTGATCCCGGGTGGGGGGTCCACCCCCGGGAACGGAAGCACGCCGGCGGCGTCTTCCGCGATGCGACGATTCACGCTGCGCCTGGTGGGCGAGTACGAGGAGGAGACCCTGGGCGACTTCCGCGAGGCGATGCGCTCGATTCCCGGGGTGCGTGCCGACAGCGTGATGCTGCGCGGGGAGGAGAAGGGGAGCGGGACGGCGGTGGTCACCTTCGAGTGCCTGTACGCCGGAGACGCGATGGACCTGCGCACGCAGGTGCGCCGGGCGGCGTCGTCGCAGATGGGGATCGAGGCCAGCGTGCTGGGGTCGCGGGAGGGCTCGATCGAGCTGCGTCTGAACCCGGGGACGCTGGGCGTGCGCGAGCGGGCGCTGGCGGGCGGACCCGCGACGGCGCGGAACGCCGACGAGCGCGCCATGCTGGCCTATCGCTACGACAAGGTGGGCAAGCCCGCGATCGCGATCATGATGAACCAGGCGGTGGTGGCGGAGGATGCGCCCATCGAGGTGGACGCGTCCGCGGCGGCGGGGGGCACGGCTCTGCAGCAGGGCGACGGGGTGAACATCGTGATCGGGGACCGGGTGGGCGTCTCGCCCGACGGGCGCGCGGTCTACGACCCCTTCATGCAGAAGATCGCCGAGCGTGAGATCCGCGACGTGCGCAAGGAGCGCCGCCAGGACGCGGTGATCGACACGATGTACTTCGAGAACAAGATCGCCGAGCGCCTGGTGCAATTGGGGCTGCGTCCCAAGGACGTCTCCGGCGCCCAGGCGGAGATGAGCCAGGAACTGGGCGCCCGCCAGTGGAAGGACCGGGAGCTGGCCTTCACGCTGGCCAAGAAGAGCGGGGCGGAGATCACCATGTCGGGCGTGGGGCGGCTCGTGCGCGAGCGGGGCACGCAGAAGCCGGCGCGGCTGACGTTCACCATCCGGGCCTACCAGGTGAGCGACGGGGTGATGATCGGATCGTCGTCGGTGAGCCGGGACCTGTCGGAGGGGCTCCAGACCTACGACCAGGTCCTGGACCAGATGGCGGCCGACGCGACGGGGCGCATGGTGGCTCAGATGTCCGACGCGTGGGCGCGGGCTGGCAAGGCCCCAGCGGAGGAGAAGCGGTAGGCGCGGGCGGGCCGGGGATCGGGCCTGGAGTCACGCGCTGGGCGAGGGTTGGTCGGGACCGGTCCGGGCACGGGGGCCGGGTGGTATGCTTGGCGCATGACCCGCAGGCCGCCGCCCACCAAGCGTCCCATCCTCCGCAAGCGCACGAAGCGAACGGCGTCGCCGGTGGCGTCGCCCCAGTCGCAACTGGCGCGGGTGCCCGCGCTCCCGACGCCGGTGGTCGGGGTGATCATGGGGTCGCGCAGCGACTGGGAGACGATGCGGTTCGCGGCGGAGGTGCTGGCGCAGCTGGGCGTGCCCCACGAGAGCGTGGTGGTCTCGGCGCACCGGACGCCGGACTGGTTGTTCGAGTACGCGGGATCGGCGGAGCGGCGCGGGCTGCGGGTGGTGATCGCCGGGGCCGGCGGGGCGGCCCACCTGCCCGGGATGTGCGCCAGCAAGACGGCGCTGCCCGTGCTGGGCGTGCCCATCGAGAGCCAGGCCCTCAAGGGCATGGACTCGCTGCTGTCGATCGTGCAGATGCCCGCGGGCGTGCCGGTGGGGACGCTGGCCATCGGACGCAGCGGCGCGGTGAACGCGGCCCTGCTGGCGGCGGCGATCGTCGGGGGGGGTACGGACAAGCTGGCGCGGGAGGTGAACCGGCGGCTCAAGGAGCATCGGGCCCGCCAGACGGCGGTGGTCCTCGAAAACCGGGACCCGAGCAAGGGCGACAAGTAGGCGCCGGCCCGCAGGGAAGCGATCGCGTGGGACTCAAGGTCGGCATCCTGGGCGGCGGGCAACTGGGGCGCATGCTCGCGCTGGCGGGGCTGCCCCTGGGGATGAGCTTCCGATTCCTGGATCCATCGTCCGCGGCGCCCGCGGGGGCGGTCGGGGAACTCGTCGTCGGCGCGTTCGATGACGAGGGCGCCGTCGAGCGGTTTGCGCGCGGGCTGGACGTGTGCACGTTCGAGTTCGAGAACGTGCCGGCCGGCGTCGTGGAGGCGATCGGGAAGCGCGTTCCCATGTTCCCCGGGGCCGGGGCGCTGCGGGTGGCGCAGGACCGGGTGGCGGAGAAGGAGTTCTTTGCGCAGGCCGAGCTCGACGTGCACCCGTGGGCGCCGGTGGACGACGAGGCGGGGCTGGATCGGGCGATGGCGCGTGTGGGAGTCCCGGGGGTGCTCAAGGGTCGGCGAGGGGGCTACGACGGCAAGGGTCAGGCGGTGGTGCGAGAGCGGACGGCCGCGGAAGCGGCGTGGAGGCGGATCGGGGCTCGCCCCTCGATCTACGAGGCCCTGGTGCCCTTCACGCGGGAGCTGTCGATCGTGGCGGTGCGCGGGCGGGACGGCTCGTTCGCGGCGTACCCGCTGGTGGAGAACCGTCACGAGGGCGGGATCCTGCGTGAGAGCCGCGCGCCGGCCCTTGGCGTGGCGCCGGAGATCGAGCGGGCGGCCGACGAGCATTGCCGCACGCTGATGGACGCGCTGGGGTACGTGGGCGTGCTGGCGGTGGAGTTCTTCGAGCACGAGGGGCGGCTGCTGGCCAACGAGATGGCCCCGCGCGTGCACAACAGCGGGCACTGGACGATCGAGGGGGCGGCGACGAGCCAATTCGAGAACCACCTGCGGGCGGCGGCGGGGCTGCCCCTGGGGAGTTGCGCCCCGCGCGGGCGTTCGCGGATGTACAACCTGATCGGGGGCGTCCCGGACCTGCGCGAGCTGGCGGCGATTCCCGGGGCCCACGTCCACCGGTATGGCAAGGAGCCGCGGCCGGGGCGGAAGGTGGGGCACGTCACGCTGATGGAGTCGGAGGCCGGTGACGTGGGCGCGGCGGGGGACCGGCTGGAGCGGCTGGTGCGGGCGTCGGCGGCGGGGTGAAGCGGGCGCCTCCCCGGGGGAATCGTCCCGACGGCGGACCCGATGCCATCCCGATCGGGGGGCTTGGGAGGGGCGTTTGCCTCGGTGGGCGTGGGGAGTGCGGCCCACGGCGTCGGGGGCTCGGGCCGCGGGGTTCGCCTGGACGATAATGGCATGGGGGTTGGAGCCATCGAGGTGCCGAGGCGTTCGCTGATCATCGTCGTGGGTGTGGCGTGCGCGCTGTTCGCGGCGCTGGTGGTGCAGCAGCGCGTGATGGAAGGGCGGGCGGTGCGGCGGGCGCTGGTGGGCGAGGGCCTGCGCGGGCCGCCGCGGGCGTTGGCGGACGTGGCCAGCGCGGCGCGCACGATGAAGCTGGTGACGGTGGAGATCGAGACGAGCGTGACGGCCCGGGTGCGTGACGAGAGCTGGCGCGGGGACGTGACGGCGCAGGTGACGGCGCCGGCGCGGCTGATGTACGGGACGGACCTGTCGCGGATGGACGTGTCGCGCGTCGGATTCAGCCCGTTGGAGGGGCGGTACGTGGTGCGGGTGCCCCGCCCCGAGCGTCTGGCCACGGAGGTGTTCCCCGAGCGCGAGGCGGCGCGTGTGGAGACGGGGTGGCTGCGATTCCGCACGCGGGCGGGGGAGTACGTGCTGGGGCTGGCGCGCCGGGCGCTGGGGGAGCAGGCGCGGCACATGCGCCTGCGCGAGGAGGATGCCGAGCAGGTGCGCGAGGCGACGCGCGAGCAGGTGGCCAGGCTCGTGCGGTCGATCGTGGGCGAGCAGACGAGCGTGGGCGTGGTGTTCGACGACGCGGCGGGCGGGCCGGGGGCGGGCCCATGAGGTGGATGACGCGGGTGTGGCGCGGGCGATGGGGCCTGGCGCGGCTGGGGCTGGCGCTCGTGCTGCTGTGGGTGCTGGCGGTCGACACGCCGGCGCGCCTGGCACGCCTGGAACTGGCGAGCCTGCCCGACGCGGACCTGGCGGCGGAGGTCGGGAGCCTGCGCTTGCAGGGGCGGTACGGCGAGGCGGTGATGGTGGCCGACCAGGGCCTGGCGGGGGAGGCGTTGACGGTCGCGGCTCGCGCGGCGTTGACGCGCGAGCGGGAGGCGACGCTCGCAGAGCAGGGGAGCTGGCTGCGCCAGGCCAAGGACGCGGGGCTGGGCGCGCTCAGCGGGCGCGGCGACAGCCTGGAGGCGCTGGTGGGGGCGGTGGCGGCGGATTTCCTGGTGGTGGGGGATATTCGCGACCTGGTCATCCAAGGGGGCAAGCTGGCGATCGACGGCGAGGCGGACGAGGTAGTGCTGGCGCTGTCGGCGGTTGGGCTGGCCACGACGCTGGCGCCGGAGTTCGACTGGGCGCCGGCGGTGCTCAAGGCGGCGCGCAAGGCGGGCACGTTGTCCAAGGGGCTCGGAGAGGCGCTCGTGGGGCTGGCCACGGGCGGGAAGCGGGCGGAATTGGCGAAGGTGGGGGAGGACGTGGTGCGCCTGGGGCGGAAGGCGTCGCCGGGCGGGGCGATGCGGATGCTGCGGCACGCGGAAAGTCCGGAGGACCTGTCGGCGCTGGCGCGGTTTGTGGAGCGCGAGCCGGGCGGCGCGCTGGCCTTGCACGCCACCGGCGAGGAAGGGGCCAGGCTCATCACGCGAGCGGCGAAGGCGGGGGACGGGGCGGCGAGGGCGGAGGGGCTGGTGATGAAGGCGGCGCGGAAGGGGGGTCCGGGGCGTCGGTTCCTGGACGGCAAGGCGGCGCGGGCCCTGCTCAAGCCTCACCCGCTGGTGGGGTTGGCCAAGGGGCTGTGGAAGGGGAACCTGGCGACGCTGGCGCAGCGCGTGGTGGATCGGTTGGGACTAGGCGCGTGGTGGCTGCTCCCGCTCGCGGCGGCGTGGGCGTTCGTGGAGGTCGTGCTGCTGGGGGTCGGGGCGCGGTCAGCGCCTGATGACGGTGAGGGAACTCACCATGTCGGGGCGCGAAGCGCCGGGGCGTGAGGACCCCCAGTGGAACGTGTTGCGCCTGGACTGGAAGGCCTGGGTGGTGGCCCAGCGAGCCGTGGGCGCGAGCATGCGGGAGCCGGCGTTTCGATTGGAGATCGTGGTGAGGTGGGCGCGGGGGAAGCTGCCGCTGAGGTCTTTGGATCGAGCGAACGTGGGTGCGGAGCGTTTGGGGATGTTGAAGGGCTTGTAGGCGGACGTCTTCACGGAGACGCCCTTGGCGACTACACGGGGCTTGACCAGGCGCGTGCCCACCTTGGGACCCGCGGAGGTGTTGTGCGCCCTGGGCCCGATGGCCAGGGCCGGGGCGGCGGCAAGAAGGGCGGCGAGCGCGAGCGCGTGGAATGGGCGGAGCATG
This sequence comes from Phycisphaerales bacterium, assembly GCA_044221985.1. Lineage (GTDB taxonomy): Bacteria > Planctomycetota > Phycisphaerae > Phycisphaerales > UBA1924. Next base: position 2,783 of record JBGAOG010000072.1, on the reverse strand, counting down.
GTCGGCCTCGAGTCTGGAAGGGACGCCCACGCGGCGCCCCGTTTCCTAGAGCATGACACGAGGAGGGCGCATGTGCAAGGGCGCGCGGGGAAAACGCGGTGAGATTGCGGAACGGGTTGGACCGAGAACGTGGGGTGAAACGGGGCGGGGGGGAGTCGCGGAGATGGCGCAGCTCCTACCGCGCGCTGCGCGGGCACCTCTCCCCGCGGGAGCGGAGTGGCAACAGCAGGCCTGCACGGGCGAACGCCCGGGTCGCGGTCAGGCGACGGTGACGCTCTTGTCGAGGTACACGTCCTGGACGGCGTTGAGGAGCTTGACGCCGTCGGTCATGGGTTTCTGGAAGGCCTTGCGACCGGAGATGAGGCCCATGCCGCCGGCGCGCTTGTTGACGACGGCGGTCCAGACGGCTTCCTGGAGGTCGCCGGCGCCCTTGGACTCGCCGCCGGAGTTGATGAGCGGGACGCGGCCCATGTAGTTGTTGAGGATCTGGTAGCGGCAGAGGTCGATGGGGTGTCCGCCGTTGCCGGCCTCGTCGGAGCCGCAGAGGTTGGTGTAGACGCGCTTGTCCCACTTGCCGTAGGAGGAGGATCCGGAGTTGAGGGCGGCGTATCCGCCGTTGTTGGTGGGGAGTTTCTGCTTGATGATGTCGGCCTTGATGGTGGCGCCCAGGTGGTTGGCCTGGCCGGTGAGGTCGGCGGAGGCGTGGTAGTCGGTGGACTTGCCGTCGGGGGACTTGACCTTGAAGTTGTTGTTGCGGGTGTAGCACCAGAGGACGGTGACCATGCCGAAGTCGTGGGCCTGCTCGAACATGTCGGAGACGTACTTGATCTCGTCGCGGGCGGAGTCGTTTCCGAAGTAGATGGTGGCGCCGACGGCGGCGGCGCCGAGGTCGTAGCACTGCTTGATGGAGCCGAAGTAGGACTGCTTGAAGATGTTGGGGGAGGTGAGCATCTCGTTGTGGTTGAACTTGACGAGGAAGGGGATCTTGTGGGCGTACTTGCGGCTGACGGCGGCGAGGACGCCCAGGGTGCTGGCGACGGCGTTGCACCCGCCCTCGAGGGCGAGCTTGACGATGTTCTCGGGGTCGAAGTAGGCGGGGTTGGGGGCGAAGGAGGCGCCGGCGGAGTGCTCGATGCCCTGGTCGACGGGGAGGATGGAGACGAAGCCGGTGCCGGCGAGGCGCCCGGTGTTGAGGATGTTCTGGAAGTTGCGGAGGACCTGGGGGGAGCGGTCGGTGGCGGAGAACACGCGGTCGATGAAGTCGGGTCCGGGGAGGTGGAGCTGGCTCTTGCCGACGGTCTTGGACTCGAACTTGAGGAGCTTGTCGGCGTCGGGGCCGAGGGTTTCGCGGACGTTGACGGACGGGGTTGCGGGGACGAATGCCATGGCAGCGGCCTCCGATTCGTGGATTCGGGTGCGGAAAGCCGAGTATAGGAGGTCGCGCGGCGGGATTGGCCGGTGCGCGGGGAACAGGGAAATCACGGGGCAGGACGAGGCCCGGGCGGGGCCGGGCAGACAGGAGCAGGAACGATGCGCAGGGCATGGAACGCGGGAGTGGCGGTCGTGGTGATGGCGGCGGGCGCGGCCGGCGGGCAGAACCTGTTCGTGATCACGGGGACGTCGAACGGCTCGGCGATCACGCCGGTGGGCGCGGACAACATCATCGACCTGGTGAGCGACGCGATGAACAACGCCAACCAGTTCACGGGGCTGGCGAACACCACGGCGTCGCTGTCGCTGTCATACGCCGGGGTGGCCAACGCCATCACGGTGGACAAGAACGCGTCCAACAGCTTCGCGACGCTGACGTTCCTGAACCCGGACGGGACGCGGACGACGCGGACGTTCGACGCCACCGGCGGCGGGGCGAGCCTGGAGACGCTGGTGACGGACTACCTCAAGAAGAACGGGTCGGCGGACCTGGCGACGTTCTTCAAGGCGATGAACGCGCAGAGCCTGGTGGCGGTGTCGGACGGGAACCCCAACGCGAGCACGGCCCGCTTGGCGGACTACGCGTTCGACCGGTACGGGCGGTACAACCGCCAGGCGGCGATGTGGAGCGTCGTGGAGAACAAGGACGAAAAGGACGGAACGGGGTTGCAGTGGCGCCTGGGGGTCAGCGGAGCGGCGTTCACCGCGGGCGACTTCGACGGCACGACGGCGATGGTGTCGTCGTCGGTGGACTGGAACTTCTCGAACACGGTGGGGACGAGCCTGGGGACGTTCGTGGGGTACAACAGCGTGGGCGACGCGAGCGTGTTCCACGTGGGGCTCAACCTGGGCGTGCCGATCCGCCCCGTCAAGGCGACGGAGGAGTTGCCGCTGACGTGGCAGATCACGCCCAGCATCAGCGTGGCGGGGTCGGGATCGCAGGAGCTGGGCGCGGGGGGGCTGATCTACAGCGGGGCCGGGACGAGCCTGCTGCGCTGGGACGTGAACGACTGGCTGACGCTGGAGATGTCGAACCAGTTCGGGTTCTATCGCGGGGAGAAGCTGACGTTCGGGGATTTCAGCATCGACCCGGGAGTGGACCAGCAGATCCTGAAGAACGGCGTGCAGGCGATGTTCAAGCTCGGGGACAGTGATTGGTATGCGTACGGGGGCGTCTCGCACACCAAGTTCATGAAAGACGCGGCGGTGGACAGTTATGTCACCCCCGAGATCGGGCTGGCGTTCCGGAAGGTGAGCGGGAAGGGGTCGACCTTCGAGGTCGGGTTCCGAGGCGACATCGGGAGCGATTACAAGGCGTACGGGGCCCGGGTGGGGGTGAACGTGGCGTTCTA
>JBGAOG010000071.1:0-16552 GCA_044221985.1 Phycisphaerales bacterium | reverse complement strand
TCGAGACACGCGGGATATTTTCCCTGGCGCGTGCGCTGGATGCAAAAGTGGCACTTCTCCATCACGCCCTGACGGCGCGGGCGGTTGCCCAGATACGACATCTCCGGATTGATCCGCTCTTTGGGGATCGAAGGTTTCGTGAAATTGAAGCGCCGCGCCCAATACGGACAGGCGGCTTAGCAGTAGCGGCAGCCGATGCAGCGGGACGCGTCGTAGGTGACGGGGCCGCTGGGGTCCTTCCGCATCGCGCCCACCAGGCAGGCCGACACGCACGGCGGCTTCTCGCAGTGCATGCACTGGACCTTCATGAACGCGGCCTCGGAGGCGCCCTGGGCCGCCGGGACGCGGTTGATCACGCAGAACTGGTCGGCGGTGGGCGCGCGACGGGACGTCATGACCGATTGATCGTCGTACTCCTCGATGGCTCCGTGGGGATTGGCGTTCGCCTCGGCGCACGCCCACTCGCAGCGACGGCAGCCCACGCAGCGCGTCAGATCGACCAGCACGCCCACGCGCGCGGGGTTGAGCTCGGGGGGCGATCCAAGGGCCTTGCCCCCGATCGTGAGCGCCGCCAGGACCGCCGCGCCCGCCACGAATTCGCGCCGGTTCATGGGGAGCGACGCGACCGGCGTCGCGGGTGGGTTGGGGAGGGTCGTGCTCATCGGGTTGCCTCCGTGGGCGGGACGCCCATCACGACGTCGTTACTTCACCGGCGAGCGGTGGTTGGCGCGCCACGCCCGAAGGCCCGGGGCCGACAGATGCCACAGGCCCGCGAGGAGCGCGGCCGCCAGCACGCCAGCCACCGCGAGCAGCACGGGTCCGCGGAGCAGGAAGGCAACGAAGCCCAACAGGGGCAGACAGATCACGAACGCGGCCGCCAGCGCCCCCGTTGCGGCGTATTCCCGGATCGAGCTCTTGGGTTGGTGGCTCAGGTATGCCATGGGCGGCTCCTTGGGTTGCGAACTCAACCCCTTGTATTGCAATCCACGGACCATCCCCAGTGGCCTCCGAGCGCCTGCGTCAGGACTGTCCCAAGGTCGATCCGCCGCCCCGGCCGGAGGGGCTGGCGCCGGAGACTGTTGAGGAATTCGTCAACGCTGTGGTGAGATTCGGCGCTCGCCTAGTGAAGAAACTCACGCGCCAGGGACACGAACGAGTCGGATCCCACGAGCCGCCGCGTGTGATTCAGGAACGAGACATCGAGGACCGGCTCGGGCACCGCATCGCGCGACATCAGGCGAAACGCCACCGCGCGCCGGAACTGGCGGGCGTCGTGCAGCGTGCGCTCCTGGGCGCACGCCGCGACCACGAAGCGGTCGAGATCGCGCGCGTCGGATAGGGCGATCTCCGCTATCCACCCGGCGCCGTAGGGCTCGCCCGTGGCCAGGACGGGCGACTCCTCCAAGGCCGCATTCCACCCGGTGATGCGCCCGGAGATGGGCAGGGCCAAGGGCACGTCCCCGCCCTCGGCCTGGAGCACGCACCAGGGCTCACCCCTTTCCATTCGAGCCGGACCTCGCACGCGATCAACGTGCTGGACCGGATGCAGCAGGTGGGCGGCGTAGGCATCGATCCCGGCCCGGACTCGTCCTTCCCGGATGGTCTGCACCCACACGTGGGCCTCGGAATACAGGCGATCGACGGGGAAGTCCACCGGCGCTCGACCTTCGCGCGGGCTCGCGGAGCCGGTGTCGGCAAGCGGGTCGCGGCGCATCGCCGCGTCGAACGGGCAGTGCTCGCACGCAAACCCGCGGTCGCAGAGGCGGAAGGCGACCATTCCGGCGTCCGTCCACACGCAGGACTGTGCCGGAGGGGCATGGTTCAGGATGGGAAGTGCTCGGTCCATGATTGCCCGCGGAGCGCTCGAAGAGGGTCGCTGCAAGTTCCGCACCAAACGACCACGGGGGTCGGTACCGCGGTTGGCGGCCCCAAGCCGACCCCGGGGTGATTCTGGGACGGCCGCGGCGATGAAAACTTCAGCGCCGCGCGTCGACCTTCAACACCGGAGGGGGATAATTCAGGTGTCCGAAATCCGCTTTGGTGAGGACGCCGTGGTTTCCGTCCTGCAACGCCTCTTCCGCTCGCTGGAGTTTCGCCTGGGCCTGCCGCTGGGCGCGGTGGTGGTGCTGGTGGTGGCTGCGCACGCGATCCTGGGCTACCTCTCGATCCGTCAACAGGCGTCGGGGTTCGTGCGGGCGGACCTGGAGCGATCAACGGCCTTGATCGAGAGCGCCACGCACGACGGGATGCTCCTCAACCGCATGAGCGAGGTGCAGTCGCGGATCGAGAGGCTGGGGGTGTCGCCGGGATTCACGGGCGTGCGCGTGTACTCCAAGAGCGGACGGATCGCCCTTTCGTCCGACGCGGGCGAGCGCGACCTGGTGGTCGGCATCAGCGCCCCGGCGTGCGTGCCGTGCCATCCGGGGCGCCAGGCGCGGGGTCCGGGCGTGCTGGGCGAGGCCACGCTGGTGCAGCGCCAGGACGGTCAGGAGTCACAGCGCCGCCTGACGGTCATTCGCAACGAGGCGTCATGCTCGACGGCCGGGTGCCATGCGGGTCCTGACCAGGTCCCGGTGCTGGGCGTTCTGGAGGTGGGCATGACGATGGCGCCGTTCGACCGGGCGATCGCGCGCGCGCGCCATGAGCTCGCGGGGACCACGGCGGCCCTGATCCTGGCCGGGGCGCTGGTGACGGCCCTGGTGGTGCGGCGGCTGGTGCACGTGCCGGTGGCGCGGCTGCACGAGGGGACGCGCCGGATCGCCGCGGGGGACCTCTCCACGCGCATCGAGATCTCGGGGCGCGATCAGCTCGCGGCCTTGGCGGGGGCCTTCAACACGATGGTGGGCGACCTTCGGGCGGCCCAGGCGGAGCGTCAGCAGTGGTCCCGAACGATCGAGGAGAAGGTGGAGCAGAAGACCAAGGAGCTGCGCGAGGCCCAGCGCCAGATGATCCGCGTGGAGACGATGGTCTCGCTGGGCAAGCTCTCGGCGACGGTGGCGCACGAGCTGAACAACCCGCTCAGCGGGATCCTGGCGTACACCCGACTGGTCCGTCGCGAGCTGGCGGAGCAGCCCATCGAACCGGCGCTGCGCCAGGAGCTCGACGGGTACCTGTCGCTGGTGGACAAGGAGTCGCTGCGGTGCGGGGGGATCGTCAAGAACCTGCTGGTGTTCGCGCGGGGGTCGAGCTCGCGGCCGGCGCCCGTGAACCTGAACGAGATCGTCGTGCACAGCCTCATGCTGGTGCGGCATCACCTGGAGGTCCACCGAATCCGCAGCGATCCGCGCCTGATCGAGGGCGATCCGGTGATCGTGGCGGACCAGGGGCAGGTCCAGCAGGCGGTCCTGGCCCTGCTGATGAACGCCATCGAGGCGATGCAGGGGATCTCGGGGCGCGAGGCGGTGCTGGGGGTGCACCTGGGGGGCGATGAGCAACGCGTGAGGCTGAGCATCAGCGATACGGGTGTGGGGATCGATCCGGCGGCGCTCCCGCACATCTTCGAGCCGTTCTTCACCACCAAGGGGGAGAAGAGCGGGGTGGGGCTTGGGCTGTCGGTGGTGTACGGGGTGGTCCACGCGCACGGCGGGGAGATCGGGGTCGAGTCGCGGCCCGACGCGGGCACGACGTTCCTGATCACGCTGCCGCGGCGGGCGCCCAACGCCCCGACCGAGCCCGGGGCGGTGCTCCAGGGGGCGGAGGTTCCCGCATGAGCGTCGCGCCACCGGTGGTGATGGTCGTGGACGACGAGTTTTCCGTGCGAGACTCGCTGAGCCGCTGGCTGCGCAAGGACGGGATCGACGCGGTGGCGTGCGAGAGCGGGGCGGCGGCGCTGGAGTTGGCGAAGGGCCGGCGGTTCGACGCGGCGGTGGTGGACATCCGCATGCCGGGGATGGACGGGCTGGACCTGCAGGGGGCGTTGCGGGCGCTGGACGCGGGGCTGCCGGTGATCATCGTCACGGCGTACGCATCGGTGGACACGGCGGTGCGGGCGCTGAAGGAGGGGGCGTTCGATTACGTGACCAAGCCTGTGGACCCGGGGGAGCTGAGCCACCTGGTCCAGCGGGCGGTGGAGAAGCGGCGCCTGGCCGAGGAGAACACGCGCCTGCGCCAGACGATCGAGGCACTGGCGCCGGTGGACCTGATGGTGGGCGAGAGCCCGCCGATGCGCAAGGTGGCGCAGCTCATCACGCACGTGGCGCCCACGGACGCGACGGTGCTGATCGTGGGCGAGAGCGGGACGGGCAAGGAACTCATCGCGCGGGCGATCCATGCCAACAGCCCCAGGCGCTACCGCCCCATCATCCCCGTCAACTGCGGGGCGATCCCCGAGAACCTCCTCGAGAGCGAGCTCTTCGGGCACGAGAAGGGCGCCTTCACCGGGGCGGTGCAGCGCCGGCGCGGGAAGATCGAGATGGCCGACGGCGGGACGCTGTTCCTGGACGAGGTGGGCATGATCTCGCCGCGGATGCAGGTGGAGCTGCTGCGGGTTCTGGAGGAGAAGTGCTTCACCCGCGTGGGCGGGCAGGAGACGGTGCGTGTCGACTTCCGGGTGGTGTGCGCCACCAACGAGGACCTGGAGAAGGCCGTTCGGGAGGGGCGATTCCGCGAGGATTTCTACTACCGGATCAACGTGTTCACGATCGAGGCTCCGCCGCTGCGCCAGCGGCGCGAGGACATCCCGCTGCTGGCGCGGCACTTCGTGGAGCGGTTCGCCCGCCAGATGGACCGGCGGATCACGGAGATCAGCCCCGCCGCCCTGCGTCGCCTGGGCGAGTACCACTGGCCCGGCAACGTGCGCGAGCTGTGCAACGCGATCGAGCGGGCGATGGTCGTGGGCACGCCCCCGGCCATCCAGCCCGAGGACCTCCCCATCACCGCCGGTCGCCCGGCCGCGCCCGCGTGCGAGGGCGAGTCGCTTGAGGACATCGAGCGGCGTCACGTGGCGGGCGTGCTCGAGCGGACGGGGTGGAACATCACGCAGGCCGCCGGGATCCTCCGCGTCGACCGCGTGACCGTGTACAACAAGATCCGCAAGTTCGGGCTCGTCCGGACGGACGCGGGCTCGCCCACCGGCCCCGGATGACCGCGCCCACGGGCAACCGCGGACGGTGGTGCCCAATCCCTACTCGAAGCGCACGAGCGGCCTGAGGCGCTCCATGAGCTTGGGCCCGATGCCACGGACCTTGTCGAGATCGTCCATGGACCGAAAGGGCCCGTGCGTCGTGCGGTGGTCGATGATGCGCCCGGCCAGCGCCGGGCCTATGCCGGGCAGGAGTTCGAGCTCCGCCCTGGTGGCCGCGTTGACGTTGAGGGTTCCGGCGGAGACGGTCGCGGGGGACGGGCGCGAGCCCCGGGGCGCCGCGTCGGGTCCGGCGGGCGGGCGCTGCGCCGTGGGCACGTCCCGCACGCTGGCCAGGGGCACGAGGGTCCGAGGCCCGCGCGACCACACGACGGCGCCCAGCCCCGCCACGGATCCGAGCAGGACCAGCGTGACGGCGGCCCACTTCACGGGGCCGGTGAATGTCCAGCGGGGTTCGGTGCGCGGGTCCATGGGGCGCAGTCTACCGCGCCGCCCGCGGCGGGGCTTCGACCACGGACAGGGCGGCCTTGCCGGTCCGCACGCCTTGGCGAATCTGGGCCAGGCGTCCCAGGGCGAGCTTGGGCGCCAAGGCACTGGTGAGGAGCCCGCCAAAGGGCATCTCGGGGGGCGCGACACCGGGGGCGGGATCGGCCAGGTCCTGCCAACAGACGCTCTGCACGCTGGGCTTGCTGCAGCAGGTCGCGACGACGCACTCAAGCCACGAGGCCTGCTGGGCCTCGCTCCACGCGTCGCGCCATCGCCCGGGCTCGTAGGGATCTTCCGCGGCGGATCCGGCGCGGGGCTGGTAGGGCGTGGGCGCGATGGGCGCACTGGGACAGCCCAGGGCCGTCACCGCCAGGGGCTTCTCGAACTGCGCGTACCGATCGATCAGGGCGGAGAGGGAGAGGAGGTCCCGGGTGGAGAGGCCCGGCTGGGCGTGGCCCATCTGGAGGCGCAGGGCGATGGCGTCGATGGGCAGTCCCATCTGCACCATGGCCTCGGCGTAGACGAGGGGCGGGATGGAGCGCTTGTTGTACGCGTGGTACTCGCCCCAGGGCTGGGCGATCTCGACCTGCACCTTGGCCTGGGGCTGGAGCTTGCGGACCACCAGCACCGCCACGCGGGTGAGGTCCAGGGCGCTCTCCAGGGGGAGCTTGAAGTTGGTGTTCACGTTCAGCCCGCTGGCGACGGTCCAGCGGTGGACGGTGCGTCGGTACCGCGTCACGATGGCCTGGATGTGCTCGATGACGAGGTCGCGCAGCGTCTCGTAGTCGTTCTCCCAGATGTACAGCCAGTCGGGGATGCACGAGGCGCGGAAGTCCACCAGCGGGCCGGCGTGGACCGGAACGCGGGCCGCCCGCACCGCCCACTCGATCCACCGGTCCGTCCCGGCGAAGGAGTACTTTCCCTCGCGCGGCTCCATGTCGTTCCATCGCATGGGCATGCTGACAAAGTCGCAGGCGCCCATCAAGGCCCTCTGGGCGGGCTCGCCCGCCGTCGCCGGGCTGACGGCGCAGCCAACCTGGGCGGGGCCGGGGAGCACGACCCCGCTGCCGCCGGGCACCACGACGGGCGCTCCCGCCGGGACGCCCTCCTGCGTGACGCGCCGGAAGTGCCCCACGGCGTCCTCGTACAGCTTCCCGCTCGAGCGCTCGGCGAGTTGCCGCTCGGCCTGGATCAGGGTGAGCTGCTCGCCCGCGTCGACGGCCTGGGCGAGCGTGCGAACGGCGGCCCGGGAGGCCTCGGCGCTGAAGCCGGCCCGCCCCTGGCCTGTGGGCGAGCGCTGGGCGACGAGGGCCGCGGTGAAGGCGTCCCTGGCCTCCTCGAAGCGGCGCATCGTCGCGCTCTCGGGGGGCAGGTCGGTGAGCTGCCAGTCTTCCAGCTTGTTGAGGAAGAGCATGATCTGATGGCGGGCCAGCTCCAGGGGCAGCAGGTAGGAGTTGGCCCGATCGGGCAGCAGGCACGTGGGCAACGTGAGCAGTCCCAGCGGTTCGGGCCCCTCGAGGGACACCTGCACGACCAGGGCCTTGGAGTGCGTGGCGTCGTACTGGCAGAGGACGTGCCCTTGCGACATGGTGACGTCGGCCTGGAGGGGCAGCTCGTCGGGCCCGTGCAGATACGCGTGCCTCGGGGGGAACTCCCGCGGCTCGATCCCGTCGCCGTCAAAGGTCACGAAGCTGAGCATTGCCGCGCACGAACCTCCATGCCTCCCGGTCGGGATGGGGAGCGTAGCGTGCCCGAGGGGACTAGGCCTCGGGGTCCTCGGCTTCGATCCGCGGTTGGACGCCCTCGGGCAGGGCGCGGAGGAAGGCCCGCCCGTAGCGGGACGCCACGATCCTCCCGTCGAGCACCACGACGCGACCGTGATCGCTGGCCGAGCGGATGAGGCGCCCGAAGCCCTGCTTGAAGCGGATCACCGCGCGGGGGAGGGAGTCTTCGGCAAACGCGTCCCCGCCGCGGGCTTCGATCCGCTCTCCGCGCGCCTCGGTGAGGGGGCGGTCGGGGGGCTCGAAGGGGAGCTTGGTGATGATGACGTTGCGCAGCCCGCGCCCGCGGACGTCCACGCCCTGCCAGAACGAGGCGGCCCCGAGCAGGACGCTCCGGTCGTTCTCGCGGAAGCGCTCGAGGATGAGCCCGCGCGGGCCGTCGCGTCCCTGCGCCAGCAGCGGCATGCCCAGCTCCGCCAGGGGCCCGGCCAACTGGCTCGCCACCGCGTTGAGCGTCGCGAAGCTGGTGAACAGCACGAACGCCCCGCCCCGGGTGGCCTGGACGTGGTGCAAGATGCGCTCGGCGAGCTGGACGGCGTATCCCCCGCGGGGCGCGCCGCGCTGGGGATTGTCCACCCCGCGGTCGACGATGAACTCCACCTGGCGCGAGTAGTTGAACGGGCTGCCCAGCTGGAGGGTGTCGGCCCCCGCGCAGCCCAGGCGGCCCATGGCGTGGGCGAAGGCGTCCTGGGGCGATTCGCCGCTCTCACCCTCCTCGGCCCTTCGCGTGGCGAGCGTGGCGCTGGTGAGGACCACGCTGGTCTTGCCGGCGAACAGGCGCTCCTTGAGCAGCGGGCCGACCTCGATGGGCGCGCAGGCCATGGTCACGCGAGGCCCGCGCGCGTCGAGCGCGCGCCCGTCCTCCACGCCGCCGACGTCGACCCAGTAGACGTAACCCGGGAGGGTCTGGGCGACGAGCGTCTCGGCGTCGCCCGCGATCATCTCGGCGCGCTGCGCGAACGAGTTCAGTTCGAACTTGTCCGCCTCGACCTTCGCCAGCTCCTTCAGGGCCTTGAGCCTCAGGGAGAGCTCGCGCATGGCGGGGGTGAGGACGTTGGCGACGGCCCCCGGCTCTCGAAGGCGCCGTCCCGCCAGCTCCCGTCTGGCCCAATCCCCGCCGCGTTCGCAGAGCTTGAGCAGGTCGTCGAAGAAGGCCCGAGTCGCGCTGCCGGCCTGGTCGACGAGGCGGATGGCGCCCTCGACGGGCCCGACGTCGCCGGCCATCAGGCCCAGCTGGGCGAGGTAGCCCTTCCCGCTGCGCCCCTGGTAGAGCGTGGAAAGCAGGTGGGCGACGCGCCCCTCGGACAAGGACACCCCGAAGTGCTCGCTGGCGACGTCCTCGGCATTGTGGGCCTCGTCGAGGATGACGTGCTGGTACTCGGGCAGGAAGCCGACGTCCTGGGCGCGCAGGGCCAGGTCGGAGAAGTAGAGGGCGTGGTTGCAGACGAGGAGGTTGGCGCCGTCGAGCTCCTTGCGGGCGTTCTGGTAGAAGCACTCGCCGAAGTGGGGACACTTGCGCCCCATGCAGTTCCCGCTGTCGCTCTGGACCTTGTCCCACACGCCGGCGCGCTCGAGCGCGGGAAGGGTCGCGAGCGTTCCGTCCCGAGTGGCATAGGCCCACTCCTCGATCACGTGCAGGCTGCGCCGGGCGGCGGGATCGCCCAGGAGGCGATCCTGGCGCTGGCTGGCGAGCTTGAGGCGGCGGATGCTGACGTAGTTGCCCCGCCCCTTGACTAAAACGGCCTTGAGCGGTCGCGAGGCGCCCTCGCCCTTGCCTTCCTCGTCCAGCCCCAGGGCGCGCGTGAGCAGCGGGATGTCTTTCTGCACGAGCTGCTCCTGGAGCGAGATCGTGTTTGTCGCCACCACCACCGTCTCGTTGAACCGCGTCGCGCGCACGATGGCCGGCACCAGGTACGCGAAGCTCTTGCCCACGCCCGTGCCCGCCTCAACGAGCAGGTGCGAGCGGCCCTCCATGGCGCGCAGCACCGCCTCCGCCATGCGCACCTGCTCGGGACGCGACTCGAAATCGCTCCCCAGGGCCCGCGACAGCACGCCCTCGGGCGCGAACACTTCCCGTGCCAACTCGCTCACGGCGTCAGTGTACGGGAGTTGCCCGCGAGGCTCGCGCGGGAGAGCGCCGCGGCCCGGTCGAGGAGCCCCTTGTAGAGCAGCAATCCCGCCCCCATGATCCCCATCGCGCCCAGGGTCTGCCAGGGCAGGGGGTGCCCGCCCCGCGCCGACGCCGTGGCCGCGCTCTCGAACGCGACGTAGTCCCAAGCCACGTGCATGGCGACGGCCAGAAGCCAGCAGGTCAGGACCGTGCGCGCACGGCGCCCGCAGGCCGCCATGCCCAGGCCCCACCCCGCGATTCCGCCCATGACGAGGTGCCCGGCCAGGCGGATGGGCTCGGTGGCGGGCAGGTAGGGCATGTTCGTGGGGAAGCCCATCACCCAGATGGACTCCTCGATCGCGGCCCCCAGCCCGGCCATGGACCCGTACACGATCCCGTCCAGCGGGTCGTTGAAGTGTCGGCGGAAGGCGAGCACGATCAGGAGCACCGCGAGCAGCTTGGCCGCCTCTTCGGTGACTCCCGCCAGGAGCGAGAAGTACCAGGCGCCCAGCAGACGCGGCGCGTGGTCGACCGCGCCCCAGATCAGCCACCCCTGCACGCCTCCCGCCAGCCACATGAGCCCTGCGCCCAGGGCGCAAGCGACGGCGAGCAGGGGCCAGGGCTCGCGGTCGTGCAAGTCGTAGCGCAGCACCATGACCACACCCACCGAGGCGCAGGCCGCCAGCATGCCGTAGAGGATCACCAGGGACAGCACGTATCGACTATCGGCCGGTGCGTGGGCGCCCAGCCCCCAGGGGGCTGCGCTTGGGTTCGCCATCGGCGCGGGGGTACGTCCTAGGCGTTGCCGACGGCTTTTCCAGCACCACGATCTTGCCGGTGGGGGTGTCGAGCGTGCCGACGTGCACGACCTTGAGCAGGTGCATGGCTTCTCGGGCCTCCTCCACCTCGACCCCCGCCTGCTCGCCCTTGATGAGCAGGATCTTGCCCCCGACCTTGGCGAAGGGGGTCGTGAGCTCCAGCAGCGTCGCCAGTCGCCCCACCGCGCGGGCGACGACCGCGTCGTACTGCTCGCGGTGCCCGCCCTGGCGCGAGGTCACGGCACCGTGGCTGACCTTCTGCCCACGATCATGCCCCGCGCGTTCGGCCCGCTCGGGGAGCACCGCGGTGTTGCCCGGCACCAGCCGGCGCGCCACCAGCGACAGGAACTCGGCCTTCTTGCCCGTGGCCTCCAGGAGCGTGAACTTCAGGTCGGGCATGCAGATCGCCAGCGGCAGCCCGGGAAGCCCGCCCCCGCTGCCCACGTCGATGACGCGAGCGCCGTGGGGCAGCTCGCTGAGCGGGCCCAGCAGCGTGAGCGAGTCCAGGATGTGGCGTCGCCAGGCCAGGTCCGCGTCCTCGATGGCCGTCAGATTGGTGGTCTTGCTGACCTCCAGGAGCAGGGCCAGGTAGAGCCCGAGGCGACGGAGATCGTCGCTCTCGAACTCGATGCCCTGGGCGCGGGCCTCTTCTGAGAATCCCGCGGGGGGGGCCAGGGGGGCGAGCTCGGGCAGCGTCATCGGCGCGCGTGTCGCCGGCGGTCGGGTGTTCGGGTGCTGGTTCGTCCTCTCGCTAGTCAACCGCGACCTCCTCGGACTCGGAGTACTCGAAGCTGCGATAGCGCGGCATGCCCGGTCGGCGCACCGCGATCCCGATCACGATCCCGGTCATCAGCCAGCCGGTGACCAGGCTTGACCCACCATAGCTCACGAAGGGGAGCGTGACGCCGATGATCGGGACGATCCCCAAGTTCATGCCCATGTTCACGAAGACCTGGACGAGCATGAAGGTGGCGAAGCCGATGATGGTGAGGCGAGCGAAGGGCTCGCGGATGGTCCACGCCGTCGCCAGGGCCGAGACCACCCAGACGAGGTAGAGCCCGACAACCCAGAGCCCCCCGGCGAGCCCCCAGCGGTTGACCACGACCGCGAAGACCATGTCGTTGTGGCGTTCGGGCAGGCGGCTGTACTGGACGATGGCCCGGCTCTTCGCCTCGCCCATGCCCACCGCTTCGCCCGCGCCGATGAGCCGCTGGGCCACGACGCTCTGCATGTTCACGTCCTGGTCGGCGCTGGTGTCGCCGCGGACCTGCTGGATCAGACCCTCGATGCGCTGCTTCTGGTGGGGCTTGAGCGCGGGATAGACGGCCGGGGCCGCCAGGGCCGCCGCCAGCACCACGATCGCCAGGTGCTTGAGCTTGGCGCCCGCGGCGGCGAGCACGGTGAAGAGCACGGGGATGTAGAGGCTGGCCGACCCCAGGTCGGGCTGGAGGGTGATGAGGGCCACGGGCACGCCGGTGATGAGCGCGGGCGGGATCAGCCCTCGGAAGGTACGGTGCGTGGTGCTGTAGCGCAGGTACCAGGCCAGGGCCAGCACGTAGGCGACCTTGGCCAGCTCCGCCGGCTGGAGCTCGAAGGGTCCCAGGTCGATCCACCCCCGCGCGCCGTTGCGGGGTCGCACCAGCCACGTGGGCACGAAGGGCAGCAGGGTGAAGACGATCAGCGCGATGGCGACCCCGAAGAAGAGCCAGCTCGACCACCCCCAGACCCGGTAGTGGACCATGGCCGCGACCGCGCCCCCGGCGAGCCCGACCAGGGCCAGCAGGAGCTGCTTGGAGGCGATGGCGCCGAGCACGTGCCGGGCCGCCGGCTCGCCCTCCGTGGCCACGTCGATGGCCCTGATTCCGAGGTAGCTCAGCGCCACCGACGAGAAGACGACGAGCCAGGCCACCCCGCCGGCCGAGAGCAGCTCCGCGAGCAGCCTGGCCGCCACGCCCGTGCGTGCGGGGCGCTGGTTGCTGCTCACCCAGGTCATGGCGGGTTCCTCACAGGTACCCTTCCGCGAGCAGGGCGTGCAGGACCTGGTTGGCGATGGGCCCGGAGACCTTCCCGCCGCTGCCGCCGAAGTCCACGACCACCGCGATGGCGTACTGGGGGCGCTCGCGTCCCACGAGGACGACATACCAGGAATGATCGCCGGATTCGAGCACCTGGCGCGGCTCGGGCCCCTCGCCGTCGGGGTCTCCCACGACGGGCGACGCCGCCGCCGTGCCTGTCTTTCCCCACACCCGCACGCCCGGGACGTTGAAGATCGGCTCCTTGGCGCCGTCGGTCACGATGGCGTGCCCGGTGCCGCGCTCCTCTTCGACCGCCAAGCGCAGGCCTCGCAGGGCCTCGTCGACGGCGTGGGAGTTGAGCCCGAGGTCGCGTTCCTCGGTCCTGGGGGCGTCCTGGATGAGGCGGGGCGGGCGCTTGAGCCCGTAGCGTGCCAGGGTGGCGAAGGCGTCGGCGGCGTGGAGCGGAGTCCAGGTGACGGGCCCCTGCCCGATGCCCATCTGCGTGGCGTCGAAGATCGTGAGCCCCTCCCCCAGCGTTCCGCGGCGCCCGACCTGCCCCGCCTGCTCGTAGCCCGAGCCCAGCGCGAAGCGATCCCCCACGCCAAAGTCGCGGAACGCCCTGACCACGCCCTCCACGCCCAGAGTGCGCCCGACGGTGAAGTAGAAGATGTTGCACGAGAGCATGAGGGCCTCGGCCCCGTCGAGGGCGTGCCCCATCTGGGATTGGTGGGTCTGGGCCCCGTTGGAGCGCTTGTAGATCCAGCAGCGCCACTTGTTGGGCTGGTCGGGGTACAGGTGACCCGTGCACTCGATGTGCTTGTCCAGCGGGATCATCCCCTGGGTCACCGCCTCCACGAACAGCAGCGCCTTGACCACCGAACCGGGCTGGTAGGCCTTGGCCACCGCCTTGTTGATCCCCGGCGCGCTGATCAGCGTCTCCACGCTGTCGCCGTAGACCGACTTGGGATCCTCGGCCAGTTGCTCGCGTGTGAAGGTCGGGGTGGAGACGAGGGCCAGGATCTCGCCCGTGTCCACGTCCAGAACCACCGCCGCCCCGTACAGCGCGTCGCCGGGACGTTGCGTCAGGCTTTCCTGCCCGTGCCAGGGCTGGACGACGGCCAGGCCGGCCTCCTTGCTCATCGCCGCCTGCACGAGCGCCTGCAAGCGCATGTCCAGCGTCAGTCGCACGTCACGCCCGGTCTCGGGCTGGAGGCTGGTCCGCTCGCCCGTGTCCACGCGCCGGCTCTGAAGCCCCCGCAGCCCGCGGAGCTGGGCCTCCTGGGCGAACTCCACGCCGGCGGCGCCCACGCGGTCGCGTTCGGCGTACGAGCCCCGGTCCACGGGCATGCTGCCGCCCGTGTCGATGAGCGCCCGCGCCGCGAGCCCGGCATCCGCGCCCAGGGCCTTGGCCCGGGCATGGGCGTCGCCCGCCTGGACGCGGTCGCGGATGCGGCCCAGGACGTGGCACGCCACGCCGGTGACCCGGAGCTTCTGAGGGCCCGAGGAGCGCAGTGGTCCCGGGAGGGTGGCGCGGTCGAGTTCCACGTCCATGGTCTCCAGCGGGTACTCGCGCGTTCCCGTGTCCATGACCTCCAGCCCGGGGAAGCGTTCCACGCTGGCGCTGCGGGCGGCCTCGCTCGGATCGCTCGACAGGACCGGCAGGGTCAGGTCCACGTCGTCGTCGCCCAGGGCCAGGCACGCGAAGCCCACCTCGTCGCTGACTCCCTTGAGCAGGACGTGGGCGCCTTCCTGCTCCTCGATGGGGCGGGCCACGCGCTTCTCGATCGCCTGGCGCTCCGAGTCGGGAATCTCAATGCCCTTGTCCACGTAGGGCGCCTCTTCCTGGGCGCGCCGGAAGTCCATGATCGTGCGATGCCTGCCCTCGACCCCGACGATCACGTCGTCGCGACGCTGGTCGAGTTCGGCCCGCGAGATCCTGGCGCGGCGGGCCAGTTCGTCCCACGCCCGATCCAGGTGCGCGCGAAACACGGGTTCGAGCGCGCCGATCCGCTCGCGACGCTCGTCGGGCGAGAGGTCGAACCAGCGATGCCCGCTCAGCCTCTTGGCCCAGCGCAGGGCGCGGGCCTGGGCCCACGTTCCGGTGACCACGTCGTACCGCACCGCCAGGTCGAAACTCGGGCGATCCACCGCCAGCACACGCCCCTTGCGGTCCAGGATCCGCCCGCGGGCCGCGGGGATCCACTGGCGACGCATGAGCGCGCCCTCGGCCTCGCGCCGCAGCGATCCTCCGCGTCCCAGGGTCAGCACGCCCAGGCGCCAGGTCAGCGCGCCCATGACGCCCAGCGACAACCCCGCCAGCAGCAGCAGCCGCCGGTGGAAGACGCTGGGAATGAACGCGTGTGTGCCCATCGCGCGATCCGTCGCCGCCTGATCACCCCATCCTGGGAGGCGTGAATCCTACGGCGGGTGGGGCCGAACCCAACGCCTCCACCAACAAGAAACCCCGCCCGAGGGGGCGGGGTCGGGAGTGTCAGTTGGGGTGAAGCCGAGGCGCGGGGTCGGCCTAGCGGGGCGGGACGGGCAGGTCGTCGAAGACCAGGCTGTACGCGCTGTTCTTGAACGACTCGGGCGTCGAGCCCGGGATGACGGTCACGTACGCGGAGTGCCCGTCCATGAAGCTCAGCATCGCCTTGTTGATGTCCCCGAAGCTGTTCTTGTAGCGCAGGCTCGTGCCCGGCGTCCAGTTGTTGATCGCCACGTCGGCGTTCTCGTCGTTGAGCCACACCAGCTTGGATGGGTTGTACCCCTCGCCGACCGCCAATCGCTTGCACCCGGCGAGGAACGCCTTGCCGAAAGGCAGCGGGCTGGGGTAGAGCTGATCGAACCACTTGGCGTTGTACTGGTAGCTCGTCCCCACGTCCTGGTAGCAGGAGATCGCGGGGTTGTTGTTGGTCCAGGTGTCCGGGTGCCCGGTGTGGGTCCAGCGCTGCTGGTGCCCGATCTTGTCCGACGGATCGCGGAGCACGGGCGTCAGCGACGCGGTGCGGTCATTGGACGTCGGGGCCAGACGGATGCCCAGCGGCGGAGCGGTGTTCGCGAAGTCCACGTCCGGATAGAGCCACGAGTTCATGGGGCGGTCGGCCGCATGGACGTCGAAGTAGGCGCTGCCCGCCCACGCCTTCGAGCAGTTCCCGCCGGCGAAGGTCCAACTGCACCAGGCGATGATGTCGGTGGGAACGTTGGTCGTGTCGTTGTATTGGCGATACCCGGGGCGCTGCCCCCCGCCGGCGATGATCGGGGTGATCGGGAAATACCCCTTGTAGTTCTCGCGGTACATCAGGCCCGAGGTCGTTCCCTGCTTGATGTTGCTCATCGAGAGCGTGACCCACGCCGCGATGCGGGCCTTGCCCAGGGCGGGCAGCAGCACCGAGATCAGCAACGCGATGATCGCAATCACCACGAGCAGTTCGATGAGCGTGAACGCCGCCGCGCGTGCGAACCGACCCCTGAACGTCCGTCCGGCATGTGTCTTGATCATGGTGCCTTCACTCCCAGAAAGCTCGACCCGGTCGCCCCGCGAGATTGCCCGAATGGGCCCGGCGAAACCGCCGCGAGATTCCTCGCTTCTCCTTACATCGTACCAAACTCGGGGGGCATTGTGGAGGGTTTTCGCACCAATCTGCATGTTCGCACTTCGTTCGCATGGGCCCGGAACCGCCCCGCTCACTTCCATCGGGCCAGGGCGGCGTAGGCGTTGTGGCTGTGAATGCTCTCGTAGTTTTCGCTGTTGATAGAGTACCACGAGACTCTCTTTTCATGCTCCAGGGCCCGGGCCAGGTCGCGGACGATGTCCTCGACGAACTTGGGGTTCTCGAAGGCACGCTCGGTAACCCACTTCTCGTCGGGGCGCTTGAGCACGGCAAAGACCGGGCAGCTGGCCGCGGACTCCAGGAGCGTGACCAGCTCCTCGATCCACATCTTGCCCCGGAAGCGGACGGAAGCCTCGATGCGGCAGCGCTGGTTGTGGGCGCCGTAGGCGCTGATCTCCTTGCTGCAGGGGCAGAGGCTGGTGGCCGGGGCGGCGACGGTCATGATGAAGTCGTCGTGGCCGTTGCTGACGCATTCAAAGCGGACCTGATAGTCCATCAGCCCGGGGCTCTTGGTGATGGGCGCGAGCTTCTTGATGAAATACGTCAGCGACGCCTCGAAGTGCGCCTCCTCGGCGTTCAGACGCTCGCAGATCGCCCGCGCCACCTCCGAGATCCGATCCGGGCGGATCGGCTCGCTCGACTTGTCGTTCA
>JBGAOG010000070.1:0-16635 GCA_044221985.1 Phycisphaerales bacterium | reverse complement strand
GGGCGACGCCGGAGCCGAGCCATGAGTCGGGCACGATCCCGGCGCCTCGGAAGGCGGGCTGCCGCTCGAGCAACTCCCGCAGGCGCTGACGCCCGCGGTGCAGGTGGCTCTTGACGGTTCCGACGGGCATGTCCAGGTGCTGGGCCACCAGGGCGATGGGCCACCCGTGCTGGTGGAACAGCACGACCACCTCGCGCTGCTCGTCCGAGAGTTCCAGGAGGGCCCGCTGGAGGGTGTCGCGCACGACGTCCCGGTCCTGGGTCAGGATCGTCGCGCCGGCCGCCGGCGCCCGCTGCGTCGCGTCCATCTCGACGCCGGTGCGAGCGCTCTTGCGTTCGCGGAGGTTCAGGTACAGGCGGCGCGCGATGGTGAATATCCAGGTCGAGAAGCGGAACCGCGAGTCGAAGCGCTGCAGATTCGTCAGGGCGCGCACGAAGGCGTCCTGGACGACGTCCTCGGCCACGTCGGGGCGCCCGCTGAGGCGGAGGATGTAGGCGTACACGCTCCCCTGGTGGGCCCGGACCAGCGCCGCCGCCGCGCCCCGGTCGCCCCGGGCCGCCGACTCGATCAAACGGATCTCCTCGCTGCGCTGCATGTTCCGATGGCCCTTTCCCCGTCCAATGTACCGGGCGGGGTCCCTGGCGAGTTGCGGAAAGTACGCGGATTGAAGATAGACCGATCAGAACCCGAACGTGCAAAGCGGTGTCGGCGCACGAAAAACCCCGCGCCGGGCGCGGGGTCGGGGTCCGATTCGCGATCGGAGAGCGGCTTAGGCCGCCCTGGTCTTGGTCTTGCGCTTGGTCGGCGCGAGTTCCTCGGTGGGGGTGGTGCGGTTGTTGATGAGCACCTCCACCATGTCCAGGGGGTCGGTGGCGAAGTACTCGATGCCGATCTCCTGGGCCAGGCCCGGGGCCCGGTTGAAGACCCCGCCGCCGACGGCGATCCTGGTGCGAGAGGCGGCGTTGATCTCGCGCAGCTGATCGATGATCGATCGGATGGCGGGCAGGTCCGCCGCAGCCGAGGCGAAAAGCAGGAGGAAATCGGGCCTGGTCTCGTTGACGACGTTGAGGATCTCGTCGCCGGGAACACCTCCGCCGGCGAAACGCACCTGGAAGCCGTGGGATTCGAGGAGGTCCACGGCGATCTGGGCGCCGAGTTCCTCGCTCTGGCTGGGCCCGCAGAAGGCGAGGACGGTCTTGCCGTTGCACTCGCGCCGGGGCAGGCGTGCGGCGGTCTGGTCCACCAGCGCCCGGAGCAAGCGGGTGGCGAAGTGGTAACCCAGCAGGGTGAGCTGATCGGCGCGGTGGGCCTTCTCGATCATCTCGTGCGAGGGCCACATCAGGTTGGTCAGCACGATCTGCGGCGAGGTGTTCTCGTCGAAGACCTCGTCGAGGATCGAACGGGCGCGGATGCGGTCCCCGTTGATGAGCGTCTCGAAGAACCGCTCGATCACGATTTCCTGGCTCATGGCGTGAGCTCCCGGGACCAAAGCGACTCCGCCGCCCGAGCCCTGAAGTGCGTGCCCGTCCGCCATCCCCGGGACGGGAGCCCGGCGAACGCTCGCCGGGCGGGTGAGGCCAGTGCTATCGGCGGCGACGCCGGACCCCCGGGCAGAATGGGGGAGGATCGCGGGCGTCCCATAAGCGTCCTGCGCCCGGGGCGCAAGAACGGGACCGGATTCCGGGGTGGTGCGAGGGGCGCGGACGAGGGCAGCGCAAGTCCCGCCGGTTCAAACGGGCGGCACGACTCCCCGCGAGCAGGCGCAGATACCGAGGGTGAGGGGGGTGGCGGAGCACTCCACGAATCCGGCCCGGCGGAGGGCGGCGAGCATCTCGTGGCTGGTCATGAAGGTGCCCACGGATCGGGGGAGGTAGCGGTAGGCGCCGGATCGATCACGGCTGATGAGGGTGGCGGTGAGGGGCATGACGCGCGCGCCGTAGAAGGTGTTGAACCAGCGCACGGGCGCGCTGCGGGGGCGGTCGAATTCGAGCACGACGAGCCGTCCACCGGGGCGCAGGACGCGCCGAAACTCGGCGAGGGCGCGCGGCGGGTCCTGCACGTTGCGGATGCCGAAGGCGATGGAGACGATATCGAAGGCGGCGTCGGGGAACGGGAGCCGCTGCGCATCGCCCTCCTGATAGTCGAGGCGCTCGCGGACGGGCGCGGGCAGGCGCGAACGCTTGGCGCGGGCGATGTCGAGCATCTGGGGCGTGAAGTCGGCGCCGATCACGCGGCGGGCCCCGGCCCGGGCGAAGGCCTCGGTGAGGTCGCCGGTCCCGCAGGCGACGTCGAGCACGTCGTCGGTGGCGCGCACGCCGGAGGCCCGAACGGCGAACCGGCGCCAGGCCTGGTCGCGCCAGAGCGAGTGGAGCCGGTTGTTGAGGTCGTACGAGCGGGCGATGGCGGCGAACATCCCGCGCACCTTGGCGGGCTTGTCGGCGTGGGCGTGGGGGTTGGCGTCCAGCTCGGCCTGGGACCACCCCGGGGCGGGAGCGGATGTATCCTGTGGAACCATCTCGCCGCATGGTACGGGCGAGGGGGCAAGGAGGTACGCATGGCTGGGCGCGGAATGCTGGTGGCCCTGGGGCTCGTGCTCTGCGGAGCGACCCTGGGCGGGTGCGTGAAGAACGCGGCCACGGGGAAGTCGATCTTCACGCTGGGGATGTCGCGCAGCGACCAGATCGCCCTGGGCTTGGAGGCCGCGCCGCAGTTCACGCAGCAGTATGGCGGGTCGGTGAAGGACGCGGCGGCGTGCGCGTACGTCGCGGAGGTCGGCGGGAGGCTGGCGGCGCAGACCGAGGGGGAGAATCCCACGCTTCCGTGGGAATTCACGCTCCTGAATTCCGACGTGGTCAACGCCTTTGCGCTCCCCGGGGGCAAGGTCTTCTTCACGCGCGGGCTGGCGTCGCGGCTGGGCAGCGAGGCCGAGATGGCGGGCGTGATCGGGCACGAGGTCGGGCACGTGACGGCCGAGCACGGCGCGCAGCGGATCGCGCAGGCGACGGCGATCCAGGGCGGGATCGGGGTGGCGGCGGTGATCGTCCAGTCCAGCGGGAATCAGCGGGTGCAGGAGACGGCGGCGCTGGGGATTCCGGCGCTCCAGATCGGCGGGCAGTTGTTCATGCTCAAGTACGGGCGGGCGGAAGAGCTGGAGGCCGACCGGCTGGGGATGAGGTACATGGCCAGGCAGGGGTACAACCCGGCGGCGCAGGGCGAGGTGATGCAGGTGCTCAAGAGCCTGTCGGCGGGCGGCCAGCGCCAGCCGGAGATCCTGTCGACGCACCCCGAGCCCGAGCGTCGCATCGAGCAGGTGAACGCGTTGATCCGGGGCGAGTACGCGTACACCCAGGGCAACGCGCAGTTCCGCGACGCCAGGGACGAGTACCGGGCGCGGATGCTCTCGAGGCTGGGGCTGCTGGAGCCGGCGCCGGACGCGGAGGTGGTGCGGCGGGTGTACGCGACGCTGGGCCCGCCCGGGCTCTGGTGTGCGCATTGCCGAGAGGAAGGGGAGAATCTCGCCCGCGCGGACCGATAGAGGCGCCATGGCACACATCGGATCCGGAGGGAGCTGGGCGTTCCGGGGCTCGGACGATCCCGTGCTCACGGCGCGCCCCTCGCGCATCGCCCCGATCTTCGAGGTCCACGCCGAGCAGAAGCCGCGCGAACGCCTGCTGCTGTACGCGATCGTTCTCGCCCTGGCGCCGGCGCGGTGCCTGGAGATCGGCGTGCGCTTCGGGGGCGGGGCGAGGATCATCCACGCGGCCCTGAGCGACCTCGGGCGGGGCGTGTACGTGGGCGTGGACCCCAAGCCCGAGCTCGATTTCGACTGGGCGAGCATCGCCGATCGGTGCACGCTCATCGCCGGCTACTCCCCGGCGGCCTTGCCCGAGGCTCGCGATCGCGCCGGCGGGGATTTCGATTTCGTGTTCCTCGACGGCGACCACAACGAGGCCCCGACTCGCGCCGATCTCCTGGGCATCGCCGGCGTGGCCGCGCCCGGGGCCGTCGTCCTGTGCCACGACGCCTACCACGAGGGCGTGGAGCGGGCGGTCGCGGGCGTGCTGCGCGAGGGCGTGCCGTTCCGGGATTGCGGGCTCATCGCCACCACCCTCAACCAGGGCGTGTACGTGGACGTGCGCGACGGGCAGGAGATGAAGCGGACCCGGTACGGCGGCGTGCGGATGCTGCGCCGGGCCTGAGATGGCGGGGCACTAGTATTCGCCATGCCCAAGGACCTGAACATCCAGCCCGGGATGCACCTCAACTGCCCGCACTGCGCGGGGGTGATGGCGCGCCTGGAACTGGGGGCGTTCTGCGTGGACCGCTGCGCGGCGTGCGGCGGGATCTGGCTCGACGCCTCCGAGCTTGAGCGCGTGAAGGCGACCCAGGGTGCGATTCCGCGGATCGACCCCGGCAAACCCGGCGGCGGCCAGGCCGGGCGGGGGCGAACGCCGCGCCTGTGCCCGCGCGATCGAACGGGTCTGGAGGAACGTCGCGACCCGCGTCAGGCGCACGTGGTGGTGGATCGATGCCCGATGTGCCTGGGGATGTTCCTCGACGCCGGGGAGCTGCGGGACCTGGGCGAGCACACGCTGGTGGAACGCGTCCGCGGGTTCTTCGGAGGCTGAGGTATCAGGACGAGGCCGTCGCGGCCGTCGTCGCGGCCCCTGCGGCGGCGGCGACGTCCACGGACGCCTGCTGCTGGGCGTTGACGGCGCCGGAGATGGCCAGGAGGATGTAGCTGCCCGAGCCCGCCACGCCGCGCTCCCAGAGCACGTTCCCGCTGAATCGGTCGAGGCAGTAGATGTAGCTCCCTCGCCCCACGTAGACCTCGTTGCCGTGGGGCAGGACCATCGAGATGTTCCCGCCGAAGAGCCCGGGGAACTTGCGCTGCCAGGCGGGGCGTCCCGTGAAGCGGTCGAACGCCGTCACGGTGCGTCCCAGGCCCGAGTAGAGGAGTTCCGTGGTGGTGTCCATGTTCGCCTCCGCAGGCGCCCCGGGGGCGCCGGCTCAGGGTGCGATCACCTTGACCTCGGGCGCCACCCCGATGGACGCCTCGGTCGCCTTCTTCACGTCGTCCGCGCCGACGCCCGGGGCCAGCTCGGTGAGCACGAAGCGGTTGGCGCGGCGGTCCATCTCCAGGACGCACAGGTCGGTGATGATCATGTCCACGCAGCGCCTGCCGGTCAGCGGCAGCGAGCACTGGCGGAGGATCTTGGGCTGGCCCTTGGCGGTGTGCTCCATCGCGACGATGGTCTTCTTGACCCCCGCGACCAGGTCCATCGCCCCGCCCATGCCCTTGACCATCTTGCCAGGGATCATCCAGTTGGCCAGGTCGCCCTCCTGCGAGATCTGCATCGCGCCCAGGATGCACAGGTCCACGTGCCCGCCGCGGATCATCGCGAACGAATCGGCCGAGGAGAAGAAGCTCGCGCCGTTGCGGGCGGTGATCGTCTGCTTTCCGGCGTTGATCAGGTCCGCGTCGACCGCGTCCTCGCGCGGGAAGGGGCCGATGCCCAGCAGCCCGTTCTCGCTCTGGAGCCAGACGTCCATCCCCGCGGGCACGTAGTTGGCGACGAGCGTGGGCAGGCCGATGCCGAGGTTCACGATGTACCCGTCGTGGAGTTCCCTGGCGGCACGCTGGGCGATCTGTTCGCGGGTGAGGGGCATGGGGGAGTATAGAGGTTTGGGCGCGGGGATTTCCCTTCCTCCCCCGGCGCTGGTAGCCTCTACCCGTGCGACGCCCCGGGGTCATCCTGGCGATGCTGGTCCTGACGCTGCTCGCGGCGGCCGCCTTGCGCCTCGGGGTGGGCGGGCTCGACGAGCGCGCGGACGTGCTGGGGGAGGTCCTCGCGCTGCGCGCGGTGCGGGTGGCCAGCGCCGTCACCGTGGGCATCGCCCTGGGCGTGGCGGGCGTGCTGCTCCAGTCGCTGTTGCGCAACCCGCTGGCGTCGCCGGACCTCCTGGGCCTGGGCAGCGGCGCGGGGCTGGGCGTGATGCTCAGCGCCTACGCCGCCTATCGGGGAGGGGAGGGGCTGGCGCGGATGGCGCACCTGGGGTTCCAGACGCCGATGGCGATCCTGGGCGCGGGGGCCGCGCTGGGCGTGGTGTATGGGCTCAGCCAGCGGCGCGGGTTGCTGGATCCCATCGCGATGGTGCTGGTGGGCGTGATCGTGGCGCTGATCTGCGCGGGCGGGACGGAGCTGGTGCGGCACCTGATGCCGGACCAGGGGCTGGAGGTATCGCGCCTGCTGCTGGGCGCGATCCGCGAGGACGTCACGCCCGGGCAGCTGGGGGCCATCGGCGCGCTGGTGCTGGCGTGCGTGGGCATTGCGGTCGGCGGCGGGCGCGCGATGGACGCGGCGGCGCTGGGAGACGACGAGGCCCGAAGCGTCGGGGTGCCGCTGGGTGGGCTGCGCGCCCTGAGCTTCGTGCTCTCGGGTGTGCTCTCGGCCGGCGCCGTGGTCCTGGCCGGTCCCATCGGGTTCGTCGGGCTGGTCGCGCCCCACGTCGTGCGCCTGCTCGCGGGCCCGTCGCACCGGACGCTGATCGTTGGATCGGCCCTGGCGGGCGCGAGCCTGGTGCTGCTGGCCGACAGCGGCGTCGCGGGGCTCAAGCTGCTGGGGTTCGCGGGCGGGCGCCCGCCGATTTCGGTGCTGACGTCGCTGGTGGGCGGCCCGGTGTTCATCGCGCTGCTGAGGCGGAGGCAGCGGGGCGAGTTGTGAGCGGGCCTGGGTTCCTTGGGGCGGGTCCCTTGAGGCCCCGATCCGCGGGCCCGCGGGAAGCCGGGGCTGGAAGGGCGACGCCCCCGGGCCCGGAGTCAGCCCGCTACACCCGCATCCGCCAGGCGTAGAGCAGCCATTCCAGGATGAGCAGGGCGCCGGCGGCCATCACGCACAGGGGCCAGAGCTCGCGCTGCCCCGCCTCGGCCGGCGTCAGGGCGGCGGTCGCGCCCACGCGCAGCTGGTCGCTCGTGGCCAGGGCCGACTCGACCTCGTCGAGGAGGTTGACGGCGATGACCGTGTCCTTGGCGCGCGGCGAGCGCGAGGTATACACGCCGGCGCGCGCGATGATGCCCAGCGACGCTTCGGCGTCGGCGGGCGCGTCGGCGTTGATCTCGATGGGTCCGTCGAACCGCACGGGGCCGGTGCCCGGGCCCAGCGCGACACGGCACGCCTGGGACGTCGTGAAGCCGCGTCCCAGGCTCGACTCGGCGCGCAGGGTCAGCCAGTCCACGGCCTGCGCCAGGAAGATGGGGAACGAGGCTTGCAGGGGCCAGTTCGAGTCCGCGAGGTCGAAGGGCGCGACGAGGTGGCGCACGCCGTCCGCTTCGACGAGGGCGAGCATGGCGTCCGCCCGCCCGCGAGCCAGCTCGGTGCGTCGCCCGCCCGGGCCCAGGGTCGTCGGGTCGATCGAGAGGTGGCGCAGGCGCGAGACGAAGAGCGAGTCCAGCGCGACATCGCGCAGGATCGGGTGTGTTCGCTCCCACAGCAGCGGCGAACCGGCGCTGCCCGCGGCGGGCGCGGGGCCGAGCGTCACGCCGGGGATCTTCGGCGCCGCGCCGAAGGAGAGCGTGGGGACCGGTCCCGGCGCCACGCCATCGACTGGTCCGTCCAGCACCACCAGGTCGTACCCGGCCAGGTCGGGCGCGGGCCCCTGCCCCGAGGGGGCCGGGCGAAGGTCGAGGCGGCGGGGCCGGAGCTCGCGCAGCACGCCCTCGAGCATCCAATCGCTCGCCCCGGACGGCCCGGCGCGCAGCAGCAGGATCGACGGGCGCGACGCGGGCGCGAGGACTACGGCGGCGGCATTGTCCCCCTCCAGGAGATCCTCGCGCCCCAGCGAGACCATCGCTACCCCGCCCTTGGGTGCATCGAGGTCCAGCGTGAGCGAGGCCGTGCCCAGGGTCACCTGGTCCTGTCCCGCGTCGCCCGTTCCTCCCGCGGGCGCAGGCGACCCCGGGCTCGAGGGTTGTCCGGGCACGTCCAGGGCGACGCGTGATTGGATGATCCCGTCCAGGGAGAGCGTCACCGGTGTGGAACGGGCCTCGCGTCCGGCGTTCTGAACGCGCGCGAAGATGCGGATCGTGGCGGGATCGGCGTCGTCGCGACGGGCCGCCAGGGCCACGATGCCGAGATTGTCGCGGTCGTCCCCGGGCGCCGGGCCCACGCGTTCGAGCCGCACGCTCAGCCCCGCGAACGCGCCCGGCGCTCCGGGACGGAAGGACCCGTCGCTGTACACGATGACCCCCAAGGGCTCGCGCCGGGACCTCTCGTCTTCTCCGCCCGCCGCCAGGGCCTCGATGAGCTTGAGGGCCGCGGACAGGTCGGCGGGCTGGTCCGTGGGTTCGATGGCGGCGATGGCGTCGCGGAGCAGCCCGCGCGAGCCGGTGAAGCGCGTGCGGGCCGCCGGCTCGCCCGCGAAGGAGACGACGGCGACGCTCTGCCCCTGCGTGCGCGCGAGCTGCTCGACGGTCGCGAGGGCTCGTTCTTTGGCTTCCTGGAGGCGTGTGGCGGCGCCGGGCCCGTCCTTGGCGTTCATCGAGGCGGAGTTGTCGATGAGCAGGATGGCGCGGCCCCGGGTGCCCAGCCCGGGCAGCCAGGCCCACGACGCCGCGGGCCGTCCCAGCGCCAGGATGATCAGCCCGGCGGCCAGGAGCTGGATCAGGAGGATCCAGGTGGGTCGGATCCAGCGCAGGGGCACGTTGGCCTGGAGGTCCTTCTCGGCCTGCTCCCAGAAGGCGATGGTCGAGACCCGCACGGGCCTGCGGCGCAGCTTGAGCAGGTACAGCAGCACGAGCAGGGGCGTGCAGATCGCCGCGCCGATGATGGCCGCCGTGGGCGCGAGGAGGATCATGGGGGAGGGTAGAAGAGGCGTGCGTGGGAGAACGAGCCCCGACCATCGGGGAGGGGCCCGATCGAAGTGCCCAGGCGGCGAGGTGTCAAGAGGACGAGGCGAACAGGGGACTCCTGAGCCTCGCCGGATTACCGGATTCGCTTGAGCTCCCGCTTGGGCGCCTCGCCCTTGGGCGGTTCGGTCGCCTTGGTCAGGTCCGGCAGGTAGGGGATGGGTCGCACGCCCACCTCGCGGGCCTCGCCGATGGAGATCAGCCAGTACTCGGGCGTGGTGTCGGTGTCGCTGGTGAGCTTGGGGAGCTCCTTCTTGAGGCGGTCGGTGCCGACCTTGAGCGCGGCCTGGAAGGAATCCCAGCTCGCCTCCTCGTAGCTCTTGGCGTCGATGAGCAGCGCGCGGAGCTTCTGGGTGCGGTCGAAGTCCTCCTTGCGGGCGGCGCCCAGGATCGTGGTCTCCAGCCCCACGAGCTCGGTCCCGGCGGCGTCGAGGTCGACGGCCAGGAAGGCGTGCCCGGGAACGAAGACGATGCGCGGGTTGATCCCGATCTTGCGGAGCACGGAGGCGAGCATCACGGTCCCGTCGATGCAGTTGGCCTGCTTCTTGTCGATGCTCTCGTCGAGCAGGCGCACGTGCTGGCTGAACATGGTGTCGCCCTGGGCGGCGGACACCCGCGAGATGTCGCTGTAGCTGATGCCGCGGTTCTGGAACACGCGCCAGATGGCGTACACCTGCTTGAGGACCACGTCGGGGTCGCGGGCCTGGTAGCCGGTGAAGTTCTTGACCACGCCCGTGTCCAGGGCCTCCTTGAGCAGCGCGTCCACCCACGGGTGGTCCTCGTTGACGTACGCCGCGAAGGCCCAATGCGTGTCGTTGAGGGCCTCGCCGGAGAGGAACCCCAGCGGGCAGTCGTTGATCGTTCGCAGCGTGCAGGTGCGGACGTGCTCCGTCTCCTCGAAGTTTCCGATCTTCACCTTGAAAACCACGTCCACCGGCATCTGCTGGCGGCTCTTCATGAGCTCCTTGTATTTCCACTTGACCTTGGGCGCGATGGCGTAGGTCGAACCGCCCTTGGCCAGCGTCCCCTTGAACACGCTGGGCTCCATGACGTCCGCGCAGGAGAGCGTTACCGTGATGGGCGTGGCGTCCATCGGCGCGACCACACCCACGCCGATCAGCCCGCCGATGTCGCCCAGCTCGAACTCCGTGCGGGCCGACTCGTCGCGCTTGATCGTCGCCGACGCGATCACCAACGAGGGAAAGACCGTGTCCTCGGGCTGCACCGTGTAGACGACCAGAGGCTTCTCGATCGTCTTGGGCTTGCGAAGGCGTAGCCCGTCGAGCAGTTTCTGGGCGTCGGTCTTGGGATCCTGCCGCGGCACGCTCCGCGGCGTCTGGGCCGGCGCCAGCCCGACGACCCACGTCACGACGAGAACGGCGGCAAGACGAAACGCGTTGGTGAGCATTCCCCGGCTCCTGGAAGATCGGAGAAGGATACCAGGAATCGCCGGCTTGTGATACCCGCGCCCGGGCCGGAACGCAACGCCGAATTGCTCGGCGCGCTCCGCGAAGAAAGGCCCCCGGGGCGCCCCCGAAGGGAGCTCGGCCCCAACGGCGAAGGAGCCCACCACAACCCCCACCGACTCACGGCGTTTGGCCTGCGGACCCCAAGGGCAATCGCCCGGGCGCCCGCGTCTCGTCCTGCCCTGAGGTTCCACGGGGGCGTGACGGTCGGTGCCCCGCGAATCGGCCAAAGTGGGCAGGGCCGGACTTGAACCGGCGACACCCGCATTTTCAGTGCGGTGCTCTACCAACTGAGCTACCTGCCCGGCAGCTGCCCCTTGCGGGGAGGAAAGGGTAGCGGAAGGCGGGCCCGGGTCAAACGCCCCGGCGGGGCCCGGCGTTACCATGCGGCATGACTCAGGGGCCGCGCCAGCGCGAACGGAGCGGAGAGTTCGAGGGCGCGGGCGAGCCCGGGGTCGTCGGGGGCCCTGGGGACCGCGCCGCGGCGGAGGGCGAGGACGGGGCGTTGCTGGAAGTGCGCGAGTTGTGCGTGCATTTCCCGGTCCGCGGCGGGGCGCTGGGGCGGCGCGTGGGATGGGTTCGGGCGGTGGATGGCGTGTCGCTGACGCTGACGCGGGGCGAGGCCCTGGGGCTGGTGGGCGAGTCCGGGAGCGGCAAGAGCACGCTGGGGCGCGCGATCCTGCGCCTGATCGAGCCCACCTCGGGCGCCGTGCGCTTTGACGGGCGGGACGTGCTGAGCGCCCGCGGGCGGGGGCTGGCCGGGCTGCGCCGCGAGATGCAGATCGTCTTTCAGGACCCGGGCAGCTCGCTCAACCCCCGCATGCGTGTGGGGGCGATCCTGGGCGAGGCGCTGGTGGTGCACGGGCTGGAGCGTCGCGGAGAGGGCCTGCGCCGGCGCGTGGGCGCGCTGCTGGACCAGTGCGGGCTGGCGGCATCGACGGTGGGGCGCTTCCCTCACGAGCTGTCGGGCGGGCAGAAGCAGCGGGTGGCCAT
This sequence comes from Phycisphaerales bacterium, assembly GCA_044221985.1. Taxonomy (GTDB): domain Bacteria; phylum Planctomycetota; class Phycisphaerae; order Phycisphaerales; family UBA1924. The sequence continues at coordinate 5,271 of JBGAOG010000070.1, read as the reverse complement.
CGCGCGGGCGCTGTCGCTGTCCCCGCGACTGATCGTGTGCGACGAGCCGACGAGCGCGCTGGACGTGTCGGTGCAGGCGCAGATCATCAACCTGCTGATGGACCTGCGGTCGCGGCTGGGGCTGGCTTACCTGTTCATCTCGCACGACCTGGGGGTGGTGCAGCACGTGTGCCCGCGGATCGCGGTGATGCAGGGCGGACGAATCGTGGAGGCGGGGACGCGAGAGGAGATCCTCGGCTCGCCCCGCCACGAGTACACGCGCCGGCTGCTGGCGGCCGTCCCGGTGGCGGACCCGACGCGCCGGCGCGGGGCGGGGCGAGGGGTCACGGGCGCCGCACGGGGCCACGAACGGTGAGTCGGGGCGGGCGGCAGGCGTGCCCGCCGACCGCCCGGCGAGGGGTGGGTGGTCGCGGGACAGATGCCCCGCGAGATCGTGGAGAGGCGAGGAGGGGCGCCCTGAGCGGCTACCCTTGGCCCATGCCTATCCGAACCGTTTATCAGGCCAAGATCGAGTACCTGCAGATCCTCGACGAGGAAGGCCACTTGGACGAGAAGCTGGCCCTCAACGCCGACGGCTCGCCCGTGCTGAGCGACCCGGACGTGCTGGAGTTGTACCAGTACATGGTCAAGTGCCGCTTCGTGGACGAGACGGCGTTCAAGCTCCAGCGCGCCAAGCGCATGGGGACCTACCCCCAGAACAAGGGGCAGGAGGCGGCCGCGATCGGCTCGGGGTTTGCCGCCAAGCGGGGCGTGGACTGGCTGGTGCCGTGCTATCGCGAGAACGCGGCGTTGTGGATGCACGGCCTGCCCATGCACTACGTGTTCATGTACTGGATGGGCGACGAGCGCGGGAGCCAGATCCCCGAGGGCGTGTGCGTGACGCCGCTGTGCGTGCCCATCGGGACGCAGATGCTCCACGCGACGGGCATGTCCTGGGCCTTCAAGCTCAAGAAGGAGGCGCGGGTCGCGATCACGTACTTCGGCGACGGGGCGACGAGCGAGGGCGACTTCCACGAGGCGATGAACTTCGCCAGCGCGTTCCAGACGCCGACGGTGTTCTTCTGCCAGAACAACCACTGGGCGATCTCCACGCCGCGCGAGCAGCAGATGGCCTGCGAGACGATCGCGCAGAAGGCGATCGCGTACGGCATGCCCACCATCCAGGTGGACGGCAACGACCTGTTCGCGGTGGTCAAGGCGAGCAAGGACGCCATCGAGCGGGCCCGGGCCGGGGGCGGGCCGAGCTTCATCGAGGCGGTCACGTATCGCCTCGCGGACCATACCACCGCCGACGACGCCCGCCGCTATCGCGACCCCAAGGAGGTCGAGGCCTGGCAGGGCAAGGACCCCATCATCCGCCTGCGCAGGTACCTCGAGCAGAGGAAGCTCTGGGACGACATCAAGCAGTCCACGCTCGAGGACGCGGGCAAGGCGCTGGCCACCGAGGTCGTCAAGGCCGCCGAGGGCATCGCGGCTCCTTCGCCCGACGATATGTTCGATTACACGTTCGCGACGATCACGCGCGAGCTGGAGATCCAGAAGAAGACGCACCGGACGCACTCGCTCGGGCAGCGGCCCGAGCAGGTCGGACTGACGACCGAGCCGGTCCATGGTTGATTCGCAGGACGCGAGGTGATCGTGGCCCAGTTCTTCGAGTTCGACCCCGCCAAGGCCGCGGCCAACGAGCGCAAGCACGGAGTCACGTTCCCCGAAGCCATGACGACGTTTGCCGACTCCCATGGACTTGACCTCCACGATCCCGACCACTCCGACGCGGAGGACCGGTTCATACACTTGGGTCTGTCCGCCACGGGCACGCTCCTGACCACGGCCTACACCGAACACCTCAAGGGGGCGGACTCGTTCGTTCGCATCATCAACGCACGGCGGGCCACCCGCACCGAGACCACCGCCTACGTCAACAGCCGAGGAACCCCATGAGATCCGAGTACGACTTCAAGAAGGCCGCCCGCGGCAGGTTCCGTGATCGGGTCCCCCCCGGCGCGGTGTTCGTCCGGTTCGACGCCCGGATCAGCGCGCTGTTCGACACCACCGGCGACCTGGCGACCCGCCTCCGGGCCGCCGGACGCGGTGCCTCAAGGATGAACCGCCTCGTCGCCCTCAGCCCCGACGAGTTCGATCGCCTGCGTCCGATCCTGAACAAGCTCGGTGCCAAGGTCATGGGCGAACCGCGCCGCCGCACCCGGCGCAAGGCCGGCTAGCGCCCCACGCCCACCGCCCATCCCCTCCTCGATCCCCTGTTCCCCGCCACGGAGACCCGCAGTGCCCCGATCCGAACAAATGCTCTCCCAGGGCCTCACCCTCGTCGACGCCATCAACGAGACGCTCGCGCAGGAGATGGAACGCGACTCGCGCGTCGTCTGCCTGGGCGAGGACGTCGGGCTCAACGGCGGGGTCTTTCGCGTGACGGAGGGGCTGCAGGCCCGCTTCGGCCCAGACCGCGTTATCGACACGCCCCTCTCCGAGTCGGGCATCATGGGTTCGGCCATCGGCCTGGCGATGGGCGGGATGCGCCCCGTCCCCGAGATCCAGTTCGAGGGCTTCATGGGCCCGGCCTATGACCAGCTCGTCAACCACGCCGCCCGCTACCGCAGCCGCTCGCGCGGCAGCGTGACCATTCCCCTGACCATCCGCGTCCCGTGGGGCGGGGGCATCCACGCCCCCGAACTGCACAGCGACAGCCCCGAGGCGATCTACGCCCACCAGCCCGGGCTCAAGGTCGTGATCCCCAGCACGCCCAGCGACGCCAAGGGCCTGCTCCTCGCGGCCATCCGCGACCCCGACCCCGTGCTCTTCTTCGAGCCCAAGCGGGTCTACCGCTCGATCCGCGAGACCGTCGACGAGGGCGAGTACACGATCCCGCTGGGCCAGGCGAAGGTCATCCAGGAGGGAACGGACATCACGGTCATCTCGTGGGGCGCGTGCGTGCACGACTGCAACGCCGCCCTCGACCACGTCCCCGAGGACGCCTCCGTCGAGCTCATCGACCTGCGCACGATCTCGCCGCTGGACGCGGACACGATCACGCGGAGCGTGGAGAAGACCGGCCGCTGCGTGGTGGTCCACGAGGCCCCCAAGACCATCGGGTTCGGGGCGGAGGTCGCGACGATCATCCAGGAGTACTGCTTCCTGCACCTCAGGGCCCCGGTCCAGCGCGTCACGGGCTTCGACGTGATGATGCCGTATTACAAGCTCGAGGGCCAGTACCTCCCCGATGCCAGGCGGATCGCCGAGGCGATCGCGCAGTGCCTGGCGTACTAATCGCGCCGGCCCGCAACGAAAAAGGGCCCCGGATCGCGCCGGGGCCCTCGTCACAATCGCGTTCGCGTCGCGCAGAGCGCGGGTGCGCTTCCGGGGCGTGGCCTTACTTTCCCGTGACCTTGTTGAACGCCGCCTGCTTGTCGGCGTCGGTCATCGCCTCGAACTTGGCCTTGCACTTGTTGCAGCAGAATCCGACCTGGGCGCCCTTGAAGTCGCAGGTCACCTTGCTGTCGGAGCAAGGCTCGCCCGAGATCGGGCAATTGGAGTTGACCATCCCCGCGGCGGCGGGGGCCTTGTCGGCGCAGGTGCAGCCGGTCAGGGCCAGGGCGCCAACGACGAGGGTGAGAGCGGCGAAACGAGCGATCTTCATGGCCCAGATGGCGATCATGTGCGGGCGCGAGGACGGCGCTCCCAACTTCGCCCTGCGCCAGTTCAAGGTCGAGCCGGGCGGATTCACACCCAGGCACAGCCACGACTACGAGCACGAGGTGTTCGTGGTCGCTGGCTCGGGAACGGTGCTGCTGGAGGGCCAGGAGCGACCCGTTCGCGCCGGGGACGTGATCCTCGTTCCGCCCAACGAGGAGCACCAGTTCAGGGCGGCGGGCGCGAGCGCCGCGGCCCCGGGGCTGCGCTTCCTGTGCCTGGTCCCGGTCACGCGAAACTGCGGGGAAGCCACGCCGGGGAGCTGAACCGAGGCACGATTCCATGGCCGGCGAAGGCGGCCTGTAAGGAACGCGGGATGGAACGCGACGAAGAACATGGCCCGGCAACCCGAACCCGCGGGGGCGCGCTCGTCGTCACGTGCGCGCTCATGTACCTGGCGGCCCTGGGAACGTGCCTCGCGATCTCGCTCCAGGTCGATCGACCGACCGGGCTTCTGGGCCTGGTCGTCGTGGCGTGCACGGCGCCCCTGTGCGCGGCAATCCTGGCCCGTGGGAGTGGGCGGGATCCTCGCCTCGATGAGATTGGGTCCGCGCTCGACGCGATCCGGGCCCGGGCCGGAGAATCTCCCGAGGTGCGCCGGATCAAGGACCGGCATGCGGAGCGCGAGGCACTGCGGACCGCGATCGATGAGGAAATCGTCGCGGGTCGCCACGACGCGGCCATGGTGATGCTCAAGGACCTGGCGGAGCGTCATGGACTGCGTCAGGAGGCCGAGGCGTACCGGGCGCGGATTGACGAGGCCCGGACGGGAACGCAAGGGGCGGAAGTGGACGAGGCGCTGGCGGGGCTCGACGCGCTGATCGCGGAGCGGCGATGGGACCTGGCGCTGGCGGACGCGGCCCGGATCACGCGCTTGTACCCGGATTCGCCCCGCGTGGAGCGGCTGCGCGAGCGGGTGGAGCAGGCACGCGGGGCGTACAAGGACGACCTGGAGAGGCGGTTCCTGCTGGCGACGCGCGAGGAGCGGGTGGGCGAGGCGATGACGCTCTTGCGGGACCTGGACCAGTTCCTGACCGAGGTCGAGGCCGAGCCGTATCGGGAACTGGCCCGCGGGATCATCGGCAAGGCGCGGGACAACCTGGGAGCCCAGTTCAAGCTCGCGGTGGGCGACCGGCGCTGGGCGGAGGCGTCCCGGCTTGGGGCGCGGATCATCGAGGAGTTTCCGAACTCGCGGATGGCGGCCGAGGTCCGCGGGATGATCGATGGCATCCGAGAGCGCGCAGCGAGCCTGGGGCGGGTGTAGACAACGGGGGAGGAATGGCCGAACGGCCGCGCCCCGCTGGCCCCGCGGGCTTTCGGATTGATTCCGGGTTGGAACGTCCCAAGGATGCCCCTCCCAGCCGGAGAGGTGTCCGAGTGGCTGAAGGAACGCGACTGGAAATCGCGTAAACGGGTAACCGTTTCGGGGGTTCGAATCCCCCCCTCTCCGCTTGACCGGGAGACTCGGGTCCGCTCGAGTCTCCCGGTCCGTTTTCAGGCGTGGAACCCGCTGGAATCTCGCGGGATTTGATTCCTCACCACGAGTTCGAATCGGTCGCAAGAGTT
>JBGAOG010000006.1:0-48448 GCA_044221985.1 Phycisphaerales bacterium | reverse complement strand
ACGTCGGCGGCGAGGTCGGCCGCCTCGTAGCGCGCGAGGAAGTACAGCAGGTCGTTGATGTCGGTCCCGCCGTCGGGCGTGCCCGTGCCGCTGCCGTCGTCGAGGTCCGACGGGCAGGGGGCCGGGGGCGTTTCCAGTTCGTTCGTTACCGCCGCCAGCGGGTCGGTGGCGCACGGATCACGCCCGATCGGGTCGCGCAGCCCGGGGTGATACCCCACATGCCCGGGCTGGTCCAGCCGGGGCATGTTGATCTCATCATTGTTGATCGTCCCGTCCCCGTCCGAATCCACCGTCCCTGCCTCCCGGATCGCATTCTTCATCGAGAACCCCTGCGCGATGAAGCCCGCGATCGTGTCTCGATAGCACGTTCCAGGCCGGTTCGTCTGCGGCGGCTGGTGGCACACGTTGCAGTCGTTACCCGTCAGCATCTGCATCCGCACGGGGAGCGTTGAACTCGGATACTGATTCATCCACTCCGCCAGGTAGTTGGGATGCCCCCAAGCGGTCGCCCCCGCCACCACCAAGCCCACCGCCGCCACGCCGTTCACGCGAATGCTCATCGCCGCCGCCTTTCCGTCGATCCCCCGCAAGCTCCCGGTGCAGCCCAACCCCCTCCGCCTGGGCAGGGACGGTGCCGCTCCGCTCGGGCATCATTATGTCCGAACGTATCCGCTTTGGCAAGGGATAACAGGCTCGGAGATCCGCGTTTCCCTCAAGCTCCACTCGTCCAGGGGCCAATAAGCCGGTAAGGACCCCGCGCCTCCCCGCGCAGGCCGCCGCGGGGAAGGGCCGGAGCTGCCGAAAACTGCTGGCCGAAGTTCGTGGGGCAGCCATGAGGGCGAGCCATTTATGACGCAACGTGGCTCCCGGGGTTCAAGCCCTTGAGGGAGCTGGCCGCCGTGCCTGCGTGGATTCAGCAGCCGCCCTCATAGCGGCCGAGGAAGAAGAGCAGATCATTGATGTCCACGCCGCCGTCGGGAACGCCGGAGGTTGTCCCATCGTCGAGATCAGCCGCCGGGGCGCCCGCCTCGTACTGCCCCAGGAAGTAGAGCAGGTCGTTGATGTCCACGCCGCCGTCGGGAGCACCGGTGCCGGTGCCGTCGTCGAGGTCCGCGGCGGCGGGGATCTGCACGGCCAGGAACTGGAGCCCGGCGTAGCCCGTGAGGTTCGGCGCCGTGCCCGGGTTACCAGTCCCCAGCGGCAGTCCGGGGAGGAACTGGTTGCTCGCCGATCCCGAGGAGGAAGTCAGGAACGCGCCAACCAGCAGCGTGCCGCACGAGGGGCCGCCCGCGCCGAAGAGATCGCGGTACGGGATCAACATCTCGAGCCCGGTGGTGGCGGCGGCGGCGCCGGAAACGCCGCTGCCCGTGACGCCCGAAGCGTTGGTGTTGTCGAACGCGACGAACAGGTTGTTGGGGTTGGCGCCGCCGTTGAGCAGGCACCGGCCCGTGCCGCGCCCCACGCTGCCGCGATAGGTCTTTGCGGCGACGCCCGGGGAGGCCGGGAGCGAGACCTGGTCGACATAGAGGACGCTGCCCCCGCTGGCGTTCATGAAGAACATGGTGTCGGGCGAGAACCCGGCGTCGAGACGCGTGCCCGTCAGCTCGGCGATCCCCGCGGGCGGGCTGGAGATGTTGGACGTGGCCAGGACGTTCTGCCCGCCCGAGCCCGTGTCGACGAGGAGAACGACGGCGTTGGCGTTGCCCTCGAGGTTACCGGTGATCCCCACACGCAGGGCCCCCGCGATGGTGGCGGGCGAGGCCTTGAGGTAGAGCCCGTCGAGCTCGTTGAGGTTGTCGCCAAAGCCGGTGGCGCAGGTCTGCAGGGCGTGGGCCGTCCCGACGGTCCCGCTGGGACCCGCCTCGGCGGGGATGGCGCGACCGTCGATGTCGGCGGGCGCGACCGGCGCGGGCGGGGGGCTCAGGTCCGCCGTCGCGATCACGCTGGTGTAGGCGGGGAGCGTGACCGGGTACGCGGCCTTGTTGGCGTCGGTGATGGCGGGCAGCGCGGGGCCGAAGAGCGGCGTCGGCGTGGTGGACCCGCCGCCGACCGTGACGCCGGAGAGATTCACGGTGGTGGTGACGCTGGCCCCGGACATGTTGATCAGGACGAGGGCGCCCTGGGGCCCGCCGTGGGCGGCGTCGGCGTGACGCAGGCAGGCGTAGATCGCGGAGTGCCCCGCGGAGAAGGCGGCGTACGTCCCGGCCTTCAGCGCGACGCTGTTCTTGCGAACGGCGATGAGGGAGCGGTAGGTCTCCAGCAACGAGCCGGCGACGCCCTGCTGTTCCTGCACGCTGCGCCCATCGTTGTTCTGGGAGAAGCGGGCGTTGTAGGCCGAGGAATTCTGCTGGAAATAGTTGGTCATGGGGGCGCCGGCGACGGCGCTCCACTTGAACGGCTCGCGCCGTGGGATGTCGTTGGCGTCCGTTCCCCAATTCCCCTGCGTGCCCAGCATCCCGATCTCATCGCCAAAGTACATCATGGGCGTGAACGGCTGGGTCATGAGGACGGCGGCGGCGGCGCGAGCCCGTCCCCAGTTGTTCCCCGTCACGCTCATGAAGCGGTCCACGTCGTGGTCGCCCAGCTCCGCCATGAACGTGCGGCCCGTGGCGGCGGCGTCGACCGGAAGCACGGCCAGGGTGCTCAGGATCGCCGATGACACGCCCGCGGCGCTCTCGTTGTTCACCGCGTCCCGGATCGCAAACAGCATCGGCTTGGCCATCGCCGCGTTGAACGCGGGCAGGAACTCCGCGCCATAACTGCCCCAATCGGCCTGCTCCGCGAACGTGAAGACCTGCGCGTTGGTCTGGCGCAGCGCGGCATGCCAGGGCATCCAGAAGTCGTCGAGGTTGTATCCCCAGCCGTCGGGGCCGGTGCCGTACTGCACCCAGACGTGATCGAGGCGAAAGCCGTCGATGCCGTCGCTGGGGTTCCCGTCGTTGTTGGGGTCGAGCCAGTGCCGGCTCCAGGCGATCATCTGGTTGCGCATGGCGCCGGCATTGGTCGCGTCGCGGAGGTCCCAGTTGATGAACCGGACCGACGAGCCCGTCCACGTGGTGTAGGTCGAGCCGGTGTACTGGGTGTTGCCGCTGTTGGTGAAGGCCAGCCACGTGTCGTAGGGGCTGCTGGGGTTCCCGTTGGCCGACTGAAAATAGATGTCGTCGCGATTGACGCCATAGACCACGAGATCGACGAAGACCTTGATCCCGCGGGCGTGGGCGGCGGCGACGAAGTTGAAGAAATCCGACTCGACCCCGAACCAGCTGTTGACCGTGCTCGGGGCCCGGTGGTGGTACCCGTGGTACGCGGGCGACGGGAAGATCGGGTTCATCCAGACGGCGGTCACGCCCAGGCCCTGCAGGTAGTCCAGCGAGGCGGTCATGCCGTTGAAGTCGCCGTAGCGATAGGTGTCGTTGTTGGAGTCGCGCCAGGCGATGGGCATGAAGTGGTAGAAGACCTCGTCGGCCACGGGGCGCGAGATCTGGGCACTCGCCGGAGCAGCGAGCCCGGCCAAGATCAGTGAACACGCGATCGGGGCGCGGTGATGCATACAAACTCCTGTCCCCCCACGCCCTCGATTCTAGAGCAAGGCGGGGTCAGTCCGCGTGGCTGAAATGGCGGCTCTGGTGATTATCGGGGCAGAAGTCCCGGGCAGGGCCTCCTGGTCAGCAGCCGGCCTCGTACCGGGCCAGGAATTACAGCAAGTCGTCGACCGTGACCGCGAAGTCGGGCACGCCCACGCCCGGCTCGGCGTCGTTGTCCAGGTCCGCGTTCGCCGTTCTGGCCCCCTCAAGGGTGGTTTCGCCCGTTCCAGAGTGCGTTCCGCCCCGTGCTCCCGGCTTTCCCTAACACCCGGCCTCGAAGCGCGCGAGGAAGAACAGCAGGTCCTCGATCGTCACAGCGCCGTCGGGGGTGCCCGTAGCCGGATCGCCGTCGTCGTCGAGGTCCGCGGCGACATCCCCCGCCTCGAAGGCGGCGAGCATGAAGAGGAGATCCTCGATGGTGACGGCGCCGTCGGGCGTCCCGCCGTTGGAGAAGAGGCCGTCGGAGTCGAGGTCGGCGAGGCACTGCGGGAGCGAGCAGCCCCAGCGCGCGAGGAACGCCGAAGGCGAGCCGCCGGCGACGGAGAACCCTCCACCCACGACGAGCTCGTTTCGGTACACTCGCATGGTCCCGCCGACATCTCCATTGCCTGCGCCCAGAGGCTCCCACGTCGATCCGGTCCAACGGGCGATCCCGGAGGAAGCGGTTAACCCAAAGCGAAAAATGGCCCCGGCAATGAGTTCGCCGTTGTATTCGCCCACCGAAGTCGCGGAACGAACAGTGACCCCTGGCGCCGAGAGCGCCGTCCACGAAGTTCCGTTCCATCGTGCGATGGAGTCGGCGGGTGCGCCGCTGGCGACGTCGAAGTTGCCGACCGCGACAAGCTGGTTATTCACGACCGCAAGATCCTGGACCGCCTGCTGAAACTGCGGCGCGGGCAGACCCGCTCCAAGCGGTGCCCAGGTCGCTCCGTTCCACCGAGCGATGTTCGCGGCCGGCGATCCACCCGCCGAGGTGAAAGTTCCTCCAGCAACAAGCTCGCCGTTGTACACGGCGAGCGCATTCACGTTTGTGACGAAGGCGGGTCCGTCCATTCCTGTTCCGAGGGGTTGCCAGTTGGTGCCGTCCCAGCGTGCCACAAAGTTGGCGACCTCTCCGCCGGCGGTATTGAAATAGCCGCCCGCGATCAGCTGTCCGTTGTAGAGCGCGAGCGAGCCGACCGCCGCTTGGATTCCGTTCCCCAGGGGACGCCACGCGCTCCCATCCCAACGTGCGACACTGCCCACGGGAATACCACTCGCGTTCGAAAACCCCCCCGCAGCGAAGAGGTCGGATCCGACCACCTGGAGCGCGTAGACAGTTCCGTGCGCTTCGGCACCCATGGGCGACCACGTCGTGCCGTTCCATGCCGCGATCCGCCTCGCGAGCGTGTTGCCCGCGTTGGTGAAAGCGCCGGCGACGATTAGTCGCCCGTTGTACTCAGCCAGGGCGAGGACGGGGTTGTTCAACCCCGAACCAAGGCCGCGCCAAGTCTGGTTCGCGACGTTCCACACCGCAACGAAGCTCGCCCCGCTCGTCCAGCTCGAGCCCACGGGCTCGAGGTTGACCCCGAAAACCGCGAGCTCGTCACCCATGACCGTGAGCCGCGTGCTATCCCAAACACCCCCTGTTCCGAGCGGGAGCCACTGGGTCCCGCTCCATCGCAGCACCCCCGCGTTGGTCGTGCCACCTTGGATGAGGAAGTTCCCCGCAATGTGGAGGCTCCCCGCGTAGGATGCCAGCGCCGATACCTGGTTGCTGACGCCCGGGCCGAAGGCGTGCCATGCCGTCCCGTTCCACGCGGCGATGCGATTCGCCGAAACCGTTCCGCCTCCTACCGACGTGAACGAACCACCCGCGATGAGCTCGCCGTTGTGTACGCCAAGAGCGAAGACGTCGGCGTTGGCACTCCCCCCGACGCTCGTCCATTGCGACCCATTCCACCGTGCGACGCCTCTGGTGGTCGTCCCGCCAATCGTCGTGAACTGTCCGCCCGCGTAGAGCTCGCCGTTGTACACGGCGAGGGCGCGGACAAGCCCGTTGCTTGCGGATCCCAGAATTTCCCACGCAGAGCCGGTCCAGCGGAGGACGTTGGCGTTTGGTGTTCCAACGTCGACCGCGGCGATGAGCTGTCCGTTATGGACGGCCATGTCGTACACGGCGTTTGCTCCACTAACCTCCGTCGAGAATCGAGTCCATGCCGTCCCGTCCCATCGAAGGACTCCGATGCTCGTGCTGAAGGGAGCGCTGATCAAACCTCCCACGAGGAGTTCCCCGTTGAACACGACGGCAGACAAGAACGACCCGTCGATCCCCGTCCCAATGGGCTCCCAGGCCGACCCGTTCCACATCGCGACGCCCGACGTCCGCCGATTGCCGGCCACATCGAATTCACCCACGATGACCAGGCGTTCGGGCGATGGACCAGCGCCATCCGGATCCCACATCACGCCTTCACTCACGATGGCGTCAGTTCCCGGTATCCCCTCTCCAGGAAGCCACATGGGTGCGCATTGGGCGTATGCCGCGCGGGTCAACCCAAGGAGTGAGGCCAGCACAGGTACGAGCGCGCCGAGAAGCACCATGACCATCCGCCACGCCCGGAACGTCCCCACGAAAGTCCGACGCATCGCTCGATCCTCCTACTGGTTGAACCCTGGTGATTGAACCTGTTGCTTGCGCCCCTGCTCGAACGCCCTTGCTCGAACGCAAAACCGCCCCGGCCGCTTACTAACTCGCCACAATCGGCCTTCGATCCGCCCCGATCGGTCTTCGATCCGGCCCCGTCGCTCGTCGATCCGGGCACGCCGACGACCGATCCGCCCGCGCCGGTCACCGATCCGGCCTCATCGCTCGCTGACCCGCCCCCGGACCCGCCCCGGAAAGCCCGGAAGCCGCCCCGACCGCCCAGGGCCTTTTCCCCGGGTCTTCTCGGGCTTCGGGGGAAGATACCTGCTCTCGGCGATCTTTGGAATACCCGGCGGTCCGGATCTTCGACCTTTTTTTCGGACGACCACTCGAACGCGGTCAAGTCGATCCCCCGGAAGGCCCCCGGAAGGGCCCTCCCGGAAACCCGCGTCGGGGCCGGACGGGTCCCGGGATGCGGACCCCTCGGGGGCCGGGGGGCTGGGCACTCTCATAAGAAAGGAACACGCATGGGAACTCTCCCGAACGGACGCGTGCAGCAGATCGAGTTCTGCGAATCGCACTGGCCCGTGTGGATCGCGGCGCCCGCGACTATTGGTTTGACCGCGGCGCAGGTCACCGCGTTCAAGGCCCTCACCGAGACGGCGCGGGCGAAGTACCAGGGCGCGATCTCCGCGCGCGAGGCGAGCAAGTCGGCCACCGATTCCTACCACCAGACCGAGGACGACATGGCCGCCGCCGCGGGCGCGCTCATCAACACCATCCGCGCCTTCGCGGAGCAGACGGCCAACCCCGGCGTCTACGCGAGCGCACAGATCCCGCCGCCGGCCAAGCCCGCCCCGCAGTCCCCCCCCTCCACGCCCACCGACGTGCGTATTACATTGGAGCCGGGCGGGGCGGTGACCTTGAAGTGGAAGAGCAGGAACGCGAGCGGGGCGTATTTCTCGATCGCGCGAAGGATCGGGAACGCGAGCGCCTCAAACCCCTTCACCGTGATCGGGAACTCGCAGCGCAAGACCTTCACCGACAACACGCTCCCCCTGGGGAGCACGAACGCGACGTACATCATCCAGGGCATCCGCGGCGAGCGCGCGGGCGACGCGAGCGAGCCGGTGCTGGTCCAATTCGGAACGTCCGGGGCCGGGGGCTCGCTCACCATCGCGGGCGTGACGGGCGGGAAGCTGTCGATGGCCGCGTGACACATGGCCAAAGAGAAAAGGCGCCAAGGCGCAAACCAGAAAAGGGCCTCGGAGCGATCCGGGGCCCTTTCGTAGTTGCGCCTTTGTGCGCTTTGCCATTCGGCTATGTGTGCCTCACGCGTTGATCACGCGTCCCTCGCTGGCCAGCGCCGCCTCGTGCAGGCTCTCGTGCATCGTCGGGTGGGCGTGCATGGTCACGATCAACTCCTCGGTGGTCGCCTCGAGGCGTCGCGCGAGGTTCATCTCCGCGATCAGCTCCGTCGCCTGGTCGCCCATGATGTGGGCCCCGAGGATCTCGCCTCGGGGCAGGCCGCGGATGATCTTCGCGAAGCCGTCGGTGTGGCGTGTGGCGATGGCCTTGCCCAGGGCGCTGAACGGGTACGTGCCCACCTCGTAGTCCTTGCCCTTGACCTTCCCCTGGGCCTTGAGCGCGCGCTCGGTGAACCCGACGCTGGCCACCTGCGGGTGGCAGTAGGTGCAACCGGGGACGGTGGTGTAGTCGATCGGGATCGGTTCGTGGTGGATCTTCTTGTCGCGCCACGCGATGCGCTCCACGCACAGGGCCGCCTCCTCGCTCGCCACGTGGGCCAGCCAGGGCGGTCCGATGACGTCGCCGATGGCGTAGACACCCGGGAGATTCGTCTTGTAGTCGATGGCCTCGGTGGTCGTGCCCTTGCCCGGGCCATCCCAGCCCAGGGGGCGGAAGTCGGTCTTGATGTGGTCGCGCTCGACGCCGAGCCCGAGGGCCGGATCGAAGAGCCCGTCGAAGCGCCCCTTGACGCCGATGGCGAGCAGGACCTTCTCGGCCTCGAGCGCCTCGGCCTTGCTCTTGTCGGGGGCGAACTTCCCGTCGGCGCCCTGGACCATGGGGGCGACGGTGACCTTGACCCCGCCCGCGGTCTTCTCGATGTTGACCACGCCCGTGTTGGGGCGAAGGTCCATGCCGTGCTTGCGGAAGACCTTCTCCATGGCGATGCCGACGTCGTCGTCCTCGACGGGGAGGATGTGCGGCAGCATCTCGACGATGGTGACCTTGGTGCCGAAGGTGTGGTAGAAGTAGCCGAACTCCATGCCGATGGCACCGGCGCCGACGACGATGAGGCTCTTGGGCTGGGCCTGGTTGAACATGGCCTCGCGGGCGCCCCAGACACGATCGCCGTCGAACTTCGCGAAGGGCAGGTCGCGCGCGACCGAGCCGGTGGCGACGACGACACGGGTGCAGGTGATGCGCTCGCGCTTGGCGCCGACGCTGACGGGCGAGTCCGTTCGCGTGTCCTGGATGGTGGCGTCGTGGACGTCGATGGTGACCACGTCGCCCGCCGGGATGGGGCGCACGCCCGAGGGCGTCTTGCGCGCGGAGACGATCTTGGCGTTGCCCTTGATGAACTCGATCTTGTTCTTCTTCATCAGGAACTCGACGCCCTTGTTCAGCTTGGCGGCGACGTCCCGCGAGCGGCTGATGGTCTTGTTCCAGTCGTACCCGACCTCGCCGTTGATCTTCAGGCCCCAGGCCTCACGCTCCTGGAGCTTCTCGTAGAGCTCGGCGTTGGAGAGCAGGGCCTTGCTGGGGATACAGCCCCAGTTGAGGCACACGCCGCCGAGCTTGTCGCGCTCGATGACGGCGGTCTTGTAGCCGAGCTGGGCGGCGCGGATGGCGCCGACATAGCCGCCGGGGCCTCCGCCGATGACGACAACGTCGAAATGACGATCGGGCACGTGTGAGTCCTTTCAGGGGCCGCGCATGGTGGTTGTTCGGTGCGGCCTGGTTCGCCACTATATGGACGGCACGCGGGGACGGGGGGCCTCGCCCGGGCGGCGCTGTCCCGCGCATGGAGGTCCCGTCCGCCCCGGCGTGGGGCCGGGGTTGCGCGGGGCGCCAACGAAGAAGCGGCGCCCACATGGACGCCGCCGGTGCCCTTGAGAATCCGCCCGACGATTCAGCAGCCCGCCTCGTAATGGGCCAGGAAGAAGAGCAGGTCGTCGATGGTGACGCCGCCGTCGGTGGTGCCCGTCATGCTCCCGTCGTCGAGATCGGCGGCGATCAACCCGCCCTCGTACTGGGCCAGGAAGAACAGCAGGTCGTTGATATCGACCCCGCCGTCGGGGAATCCCGACCCGCTCCCGTCGTCCAGGTCGGCGTAGCAGGCGATGCGGATGGCGCCCATGTCCATCTCCGCCGGAGCGCTCTTGCCCTGGAGGAGCCACTGGTTGTACGCGATCTCACCCGCGTTGCCGGGTCCGCCCTGGTTGTTGTCGCGCAGGAACTCGATGTACTCGCGGCTGGTGGTCTGGTAGAACACGCGCACCTCGGCGCGGACGGCGCCGGCGGGGATGTCGTACAAAGTGTCGTCCCAGTACTGCCCGTCGCTGTAGGAGTAGCCCACGGGGGGCATCTGGATCGACGCGAAGTTGGCGTTGGTGAACCCTCGCGGCGGGATGCGGTTGTCCTTGTACACCCGGTCGACCGGGATCAGCCCGTGGTACGGGCCCGCCGGCTTGGCGAACACCGCCGCCGTCGCCGGGGTGATCTCCGCTCGCATCTCGTAGACCTTGGTGTTCCCCTCGGTCAGCACGGCGGTGGCGCTGTCGTACGCCCCGTGCTCGCCCACCACCTGCCCGAAGACGCCGAAGTACCTCACGTTGATCCACATGCGCCGCCCCTCGGGGTAGCCCGTGGGGAGCTTGTGCCCCGTCTGGTTGACGATGCGCGCCTTGAGCTGCGGACCTTCCAGCGAGAGCTCGAGGTCGGACCCGTCGCGCAGCATCTCGTGGTTGCGCTCCACGGCGGCATCCACGCGCTCGGGCGTCAGGTTGGTCTCCAGGTCGTTGTTGAGGGCGCGCACGGCCTTGAGCACCCAGGTGTTGGAGCCGGCGAAGAAGTGCTGGGGATAGTCGTCGCGCACCGCCGGGGAGAAGCTGGGGTCGCACGCCCAGCCCGTCTTCTTGGGCATGTGGCAGTCCTGGCAGGTCTGCACCGTGGCGGTGTTGGTGCCGTAGCGCGGGCCCAGGGGCTGGGGCGTCGTGGCGAACGAGCTCATCAGCCACTCGCTGTAGGTCCGCTGTTCGGGCATCATGTCGCGCTGGTTGTCGGTCGGGTGACGCTGGTTGAGGGCGTTGAGCACGTACGTGCCGTCCGGCTGGCGGTTGAAGGCGGGGTTGCTCACCTCGTGGCACGTGGCGCACTGGGCCGAGCTGCGGTAGAACGCCGCCTGCAGCCAGTCGTGGGGCTGGACGTCGAGGGTGAAGGGACCGCGGCGCCGGTCCAGTGGATCGAACACGAAATTGCCGTTCCCAGGGTCGACCGGCGGGATGGTCAGATCCTGCAGGATGGCCTGGTCCTCCACGGGGCTGATCCCGGGGCGATAGACCGGGTCGACCATCCGATGGCACGCCGAGCACGACACGCCGTCGAAGTCCGAGGGCGTGAACGCGCTGCCGTCGGTGGGCAGCGTCCGACCGCCCATGAACGCCTGCGGTGAGTGGCAGCGATTGCAGAACGCGCCGATGTTGTCCGCGTCCTGGAGGGCGATGGCGCGCGTGGCGTGGAAGACGGGGTCACGCCCCGCCTGGCCCATCATGCTCGACGACCACAGCGCCCCGGGCTCCATCGGCTCGTTGTAGTTCGCGTGGCACAGCAGGCACA
Organism: Phycisphaerales bacterium; assembly: GCA_044221985.1. Classification (GTDB taxonomy): domain Bacteria; phylum Planctomycetota; class Phycisphaerae; order Phycisphaerales; family UBA1924. Next base: position 37,378 of record JBGAOG010000006.1, on the reverse strand, counting down.
CGTCCGCGCTCTGGAGCTTGACGGTCAGCGTCAGCGGCTGCGAACCCCCGTGCACGAAATCCTCGGGCGTCGTCGGCGCCGGATCAGCGAATCCCACGCCCGCCAGCAACGCGCCCAGTGCGCCCAGCCACGCCACCTCGCCCCAACGCTTCTTGCTTGCCATGGTTCAACTCCGCCCCGGACCCGTTGAGATACCACCCGTGCCGCGCGGCGACGCGGGCATCCATCAACATCGCTCTCCCGGGACGGGCTGTTCACGAAAAGCCCGCCAGGGTCCCCACAAATGAGTTGAGCTCGCTGCGCTCTTCCAAAACCTATCCAACTTCGGAACCGGGTACACCCTCGTGCAGATGAAATCAGGAGAATTTTGGACTGTTTGTACCAATAACCCGGTATCCGCCGTCAGAAACACCAGCCCCCCGGGGGAAAGTCCTGGGCTCAGCATCCCCCCTCGTATCGGGTCAGGAAGTACAGCAAATCGTTGATATCCACACCCCCGTCGGGGGTCCCGGTGCCCGAGCCATCGTCGAGGTCGGCGCAGGAGCCGCCGGCCTCGTACTGGGCCAGGAAGTAGAGAAGGTCGTTGATGTCCACGCCCCCGTCGGGAGTGCCGGTGCCCGATCCGTCGTCCACATCCGCGGGGCAGGTGAGGGCGGCGCAATGGGTGACGTTGATGCTCGCCTGGACCGTGCTCTGGATCGCCCAGGTCGTGAACTCGGTCTGCGCGAGCTGGTGCAGGGTGCGCAGCGGGCTGGGCGTGACGACGATGGGCAGGGGCAGCCCGAAGGACTGCTCCAGGCACCCACTCTGCCCGTACGCCGTGGCCCGCACCAGGTACACATCTTCCAGCCCCGGGCGGCCGCCGACGCGGGAGAGCCCCGCCAAGGCGTAGCCGCGCCCGCAGTCGAGGCTGACCACGCCGTGCCCCTCGTCGTGGCCGGTGTCCCCGTAACGCTGGGCCCAGATCAACGCGCCCGAGCTGTCGAACTTGGCGATGCAGGCATCCTGCCCCAGCGGGTCGTTGGCCCCGGTCGTCGTCGTGCCGGCGACGACGATGTCCTGCGCGCTCGTGACCTGGACCGCGGCGAATCCGTTAACCACGCTGGGAAGACCCGAGTACCAGATGGGGTTCCCCGCCGCATCCGTCCGGGCAAGGAACAGCGTGGTAGGGACGGTCGTGGAAACGCTCATCCGCCCGCTGAACACGATGTCCCCGTTGGCGGCGACGTCGAGCCCGTCGGCGGTGACATCCGCCGCGGGTTGCCCGTAGGTTCTCGACCAAACCACGTTCCCCGCGAGGTCCGTCCTGAGAAGCAGGGGGATGATGCGCCCGCCGAACTGGCGGTCGTCGATCCAGCCGCACGCGATGAACCCGTCGGCCCGGGCCCGCACGTCCGTGAGGCTGAGCGTGCCGGTGTCCGCGAAGGGGTCGAACGCTTCGTAGAGGCGCTGGAACAGCGGAGCGCCGTTGGCATCCACGCGGATCATCACGCCCGCCAGCGGGAAGTTCCCCACGTTGGCCCGGCGCCCCACGAGCACCGCCCCGCCGTCGTCGAGCGTTCGCACCGAGACCCCCGAGGGCGCGTCGACGAACCCGGTCCCCCCATAGCGGAACGCCCAGGTCAGGTTGCCAAGACCATTGATCTTCGCGAGGGCGATCTGCGTGTTGGCGGGCGCGCCCGAGTCCGTCTCCGCCCCCACGAGGAACCCGCCGTCGCTCGTCGGACGGATCGCGTACCCAACCTCACGCGACGTGCCGAACAGGCGCCGAGCCCAGATCAGGAGACCGTCCTCGCGGAATCGGTTGACGTACACGTCCGCGGGCTGCCCGACGAACTGCTCGTACCCGGCCACACAGAACCCGCCCCCGGGGATGTGGTCGATGTCGTATCCAACCTCGGTCCCGTTGTTGGTGCCCACGCTGTGCTGGAAGGTGTGCTGGCCCGACGCCGGCGAACCGGACAATGCGAGCGCGCCAACCAACACGCAAACGGAATTGCGGGTGCTCATCTCTCGATCTCCTTGTGCCCCACCGGGCAGCGAGCCCAGTCTACCACGCCGTTCTGATTGGACGGTCATTTGTTGCGCGATTTCAGGACGATCTGGCGATCGCCCGCGTTGTGGTTTGTAGTATGTTAGGACACTAGTAGCCGGGAGCCCGAGGTCAGACCGAGGTCCCACGGGTTCCTGCGTGGGAAATGGGGATCGACCTTCCACGGCGGTCGGGCACGGGTTGGGGGAACGGGTGCGATAGACTGTCCGCTCGCCCGGGCCAGCCGCCGGGGCATGAGCGATGGAGCCAGCGCGATGAAGGTGATCTGTGATCGTGGAGCCCTGATGGAGGCCATCAATCTGGTCTCGGGGGCCGTCGCCCAACGTTCCCCGCGCGTCCAGTTGTCGTGCGTGAAGCTCATGGCCACCAAGAAGGACAAGGCGGGCGAGCTGTCGCTCAGCGCTACCGATGCGGAGATCGCGCTGAAGCTGACGTTGGCGCAGGTGGACGTGAAGGAGCCGGGCGAGGCGCTCGTGCCGGCCGACAAGCTCCGCCAGATCGTGTCGGCGGAGGAGAACGAGCCGACGCTGACGCTGGAGACGGACAAGGAAACGATGCACATCCGGGGCGCCGACGCCCACTTCACGGTCTTCGGGTACGACGCCAAGGAGTTTCCGGCGATCCCCGGCTTTGCGGAGGTGCTCACCGGGTCGGCCAGCGCGCCCCAGGCCAAGGCCGTCATGCACCACCCCTCCGGGCAGCTCTCCCAGCAGGTGACGCGGACGCTGTTCGCCACGGCGCGGGAGAACACCCGCTTCGCGTACAGCGGGGTGCTCGTGAAGCGCGACGGCAAGCGCGTGGAGTTCGTGGCCACCGATGGGCGTCGGCTGGCCGTATCGCGGGCGAACATCGGGGGGGGCGAGAAGGACGCCAAGCCAGTGTCGTGCATCGTCCCCACCAAGGCCCTGGCGATGCTGCTCAAGCTGCTGTCGGACCCGGAGGAATCGGTGAGCATCGCCATCACCGACAACCAGATCCTGTTCAGCATCGGCGCCGGTCCCAAGGAAGGCGGGGAGGGGCGGGCCGTCCTGGTCTCGAACCTCGTCGAGGGCGCCTTCCCGCCCTACGAGGACGCGATCCCGCGCGACCAGGACAAGAAGGTGACGTTCGACCGCGACGTGATGATCTCCGCGGTGCGCCGGGCGGCGGTGCTGACCAACGAGGAATCCCGAGGCGTGCGCCTGGCCTTCAACGGCAAGGAGAAGCGGCTGGAGCTTTCCAGCCGCGCCCCCGAGATGGGCCAGGCCGAGATCAAGGTTGACCTCGCCGGCTACGACGGGGAGAACATCGAGATCGGGTTCAACCCCAGCTACATCACCGACGCGCTCAAGGTCATCGACGATCCGCAGGTCGTCATGGAGCTCAAGGCCCCGGGCAAGCCCGCGCTCATCAAGTCCGGGCAGGACTTCCTGTACGTGGTCATGCCCGTCAACCTGCAGTGAGGCGCCCGCGCCCGCGCCCTCCCGGGGCGTTACCATCGCCCCACGCGTGCCCCGAACCTCCACCATCTCCCGCCAGCGTCGCGTCCTCGCGGCGTGGACGTGCGCGCTGGTGGGGCTGGGCGCCCCCGCGCTGGCCCAGCCCGGACCTGGCGCCGAGATCGCCTCGCTCGAAAGCCGCCCCATCCGCGAGGTCGTGCTGCACCGCCTCGACGAGGGCGGCAATCCCGTCGATGCCCCCGCGGGCGGATTCGACGACGAGACCGCGCAGCTCGTCCGCAACCAGCTGCGCAGCCTCGCCGGCACGCCCTTCCAGGCCGACCTGGTCAACTCCGACGTGCAGCGATTGAGCCGCCTGGGTCGATTCGACCTGGTCTCCAGCCGCGTGGCGGCGCTCGAGGACGGGTCGATCCGGCTCACCTTCCTCCTCCGCCCCGTCCCCGTGATCCGCGACGTGCAGAGCGTGGGCAACCACGTCCTGGGCGACAAGGACATCCGCGACATCACCGGCGCCCTGGTGGGCAGCCCCGTCAGCCCCGACACCATCCAGCGATACGCCAAGCGCATCGAGCAGGCCTACCGCGAGAAGGGCTACTACAACGCCCAGGTCTCGCCCGACCAGCCCGCGCTCACCTCGCGCGGCGTGCTCGTCTTCCGCGTCCGCGAGGGGCAGAAGACCACCATCGCCGACGTTCGCTTCGAGGGCAACCTCACCTTCACCCCGCGCGAGCTGCGCCAGGACCTCAAGAGCACGGCCTCCACGCTCTTCTCCCGCGCCCCGCTCAACGACGACGATCTGACCGCCGACGTCGCCGTCCTGGCCAACTACTACCGCGACCGCGGCTACTTCGACGCCCGCGTGGATCGGATCGTGCAGGTGTCGCCCGACGGACGCGAGGCCATCGTCACGTTCGTGATCAGCGAGGGCCCGGTCTACACGCTGCGCTCGGTCGTCGCCGTGTACGCGCCGGGCGACGAGCACGTGCTCAGCCCCGAGCAGATCATGGGGCTGATGGTCCTCAGGCCCGGGGATGTCTACGGCAAGCGACACCGTGATCGGTCCATCGAGGCCGTCCGGAACGCGTATGGCACGATGGGGTACGTGGACATGCAGCTCGAGGCGCACGAGCTGCGCGACGCGGACCGCCCGCTGATCGACCTGCGCCTGGACATCGCCGAGGGCTCGCGGTTCTTCACGGGCGAGGTGAACATCAGCGGCAACGAAATCACGCAGCAGAAGGTCATCCGGCGCGAGGTGCGCGTGGCCCCGGGCAGGCCGCTGGACCTCAACGCCGCGCGCGAGACCGAGGACCGCCTCGAGCAGACCCGGCTCTTCCTGCCCAAGAGCCCCCGCGTCACCATCCAGCCGGTCAACGACATGGACCCCTCCTTCCGCGACGTCCTCGTCGAGGTCAAGGAGACCAACACGGGCAACTTCAACATCGGGGGCGTGCTCAGCTCCGACGGCGGGCTGACGGCCCTGGTCTCCACCACCGAGCGTAACTTCGACGTCACCGACTACCCCAGAACCCTGGGGCAACTGGCCCCGGGCCAGTCCTTCCGCGGCGCGGGCCAGACCTTCAACGCCCAGCTCGCGCCGGGCACCAAGTCCCAGACCTTCGGGCTGGGGCTGGCCGAGCCCGCCCTCTTCGAGTCCGCCTTCTCCGGCAGCGCCAACGGCTCGGCCCGACGCGACGCCCTCCGCCAGTACGACCAGTTCCAATACGGGGCAAACCTCTCCCTCTCGCGCCGCTTCGGCTCGCGATGGGAGGGGTCCTTCCCGTTGCGCTTCCAGTGGACCGAGCTCGAGAACTTCGCCGACGCCTCCGCCGAGGATTACCACCGCGACGCCGGGCTCAGGCTCCTCACGGGCCTGGGCGCCTCGCTCAGCCGCAACACGTTCGACAACCGCATGCGCCCCACGCGCGGCACGCTCACGAAGCTCTCGATCGAGCAGGTGGGCGTTCTCGGGGGTGACTTCGACTTTACCGCCATCCACGCCGACCACAAGGTGTTCGTGCCCGTGCTGGAGGACATCCTGGGGCGTCGCACCGTACTGCAGGTTTCCTCGAAGCTCTCGTATATCCCCCAAGGGCCCGGCGACACGCCCGTCTACGAGCGGTTCATGCTGGGCGGGCAGTCGCTGCGAGGGTTCGACTATCGCGGGGTCTCCCCGAGGGGCATTCGCCACGACAACGGGCAGTTGGGCACCGACCCCGTGGGAGGCAACTTCTCCTTCTTCCTGGGCGCCGAACTCCAGCAGCCCCTGTACGAGGACGTCCTCGCCCTTGCCCTGTTCGTCGACTCGGGCACCGTCAATCAGCGCTTCTCCTTCGCCGACTATCGCGTGTCGGCCGGCGTCGGCTTCCGCGTCATCATCCCGGGGCTCTCGCCGGTGCCCCTGGCCTTCGACCTGGGGTTCCCCCTGCGCAAGCAGCCCGAGGACGGGACCCGGTTCTTCACCTTCAGCATCGACATCCCGTTCAAGTGAGTCCCCGCCCGCTCGGTTTCGCGCACGGACCTAGTATTCACAAACCTCGCCGCCCCGGGGGCTTTCGGTGGGCGGGCGAAATACCGGAGTTCCCGCACGCATGATCGCTCACTCATCAACCGCCTCTCGCCGCTCTCGCCTGCTCCGCTGGACTGGGGCGCTGGCCCTGGTCTGTTCGCTGGGTCTGGCGGCGTACCGCACCGGGGCCGCGGGCAAGCGCGAGTACGCTCCCCAGGCCGCTCCCATCGTCGCCACCATCGACCTGCAGCGGCTGATGAACGGCACGGACGAACTCAAGGCCCGCAACAAGGGCATGGAGGACCGCTACAAGCCCCTGGTCGAGAAGGGCAAGGAGCTGCGCTCGCGCCTCACCGCCCTGCGCAAGGAACTCGAGGAGACCCCCAGGGACCAGATCGAGAAGCTCCGCCAGATCAAGCTCCAGGGCATGGAGCTCGAGGGCAGCCTCGACGCCCTCGACAAGTACCTCTCCGAGTCGGTCAGCGACGAGGTGGGCGACTCGCTCCGCGAGGTCCACGCCAAGGCCCTGGTGGCCATCGAGCAGTACGCCCAGCAGACCAGCATCGACCTCGTCCTCCAGGACGACACCGCCATGGACGTGCCCGCCGACAAGGGGCGCGATATCACCAACGAGGCCATCATCCGCCGCCACGTCCTCTTCCGCAAGCCCACGCTGGACATCACCGACGACGTGCTCCGCATCCTGAACAACCAGTTCCAGGCCTCGGGCGGGAAGGTCGCCCCGCCCAAGCCCGCGGGCAATCCGCCCAAGGCCCCCGCGGGGACCAAGAAGAAGTAGTCCGATGCCCGATCCGGCGACGCACACCTCCGGCTCGCTTGCCCGCGCGCTCTCCGCCGCGGGCGTCGCGGTCGAGCTCGTGGGCCCGGGCGACCTGCCCCTGCGCCGCCTCGACCCCGCCGAGCTGGCCGGGGAGGGCGCCGTCACGTTCTTCCGCGGCGATCGCTTCGCGGCGCAATGGCGCGAGGGGCGGGCCAGCGCGGCCATCGTGTCGCGGGAGCACGCGGGCGCGTACGCCACGGACTCGCCCCGGCGCGCCCTGCTCGTGGTTCCCAACGCCGACCTGGCCTTCATCAAGGCCCTGGCCCTCTTCGCCCCGCCCGCGCCGCCGGTGCGCCCGGGCATCCACCCCTCCGCCTGCGTCGATCCGTCCGCGTCCATCGACCCCGGCGCGGAGGTCGGCCCGTTGTGCGTGATCGGGCCCGGCGCCGCCGTGGGCGCGGGGACGCTCCTGAAGAACTCCGTCGTGCTCGGGCCCGGCGCCCGGGTCGGCGCTCGCTGCACGCTCCACCCGGGCGTGCGCGTGCTGGACCGCTGCCGCGTGGGCGACCGTTGCATCCTCCACGCCAACGCCGTGCTTGGCGCCGACGGCTTTGGCTATCGCCCCGACGGCGCGGGGCTGGCCAAGGTCCCGCACATCGGCGACGTGGTGGTGGAGGACGACGTCGAGATCGGCGCCGGCTCGTGCATCGACCGCGCCACCCTCGGTTCCACCGTCATCGGGCGGGGGTCCAAGATCGACAACCTCGTCCAGATCGCCCATAACTGCCGCATCGGCCAGAGCTGCCTCATCTGCGGGCTCTGCGGGCTGGCCGGCAGCGTCACGCTGGGCGACGGCGTCGTGCTGGGCGGGGGCGTGGGCGTGGCCGACGGCGTCAGCATCGGCAGCGGGAGCCGCCTGGGCGCCCAGTCGGGCGTGATCAACGACGTGCCCCCCGGCAGCGAGTGGATCGGGTCGCCCGCTGGACCCGCCAGCGACCAGCGCCGCAACTACGCCGTCTTCCGCCATCTCGCCCAGACGCTGGCGGAGATCAAGAAGACCCTGCGCGCGCCGCGCTAGATCCCCGGTCACACGCCCGGCGACCGCCCGTGCCCCTCCCACGAAGCCCCGACGAGCACCACGTCCTCGGGCGAGATCTCGACGCGCGCGGACGAGCCCTCGGCGCGTGCCGAGCCCCCGCCGGCGGGGTTGAGCTGGGCGATCTTCACGCGCGTGCCACCGTTGAGCTCGATGACGTGCTGGGCGACCTCGCCCAGGAACGTGGTCTCGACGACCCTGGCGGGCAGGGCGTTCTCGCCCGCGGGCGCCCAGGACGGGCTCAGGCGCAGGGCCTCGGGGCGCAGCGAGAGCAGCACGCTGGCGTTCTCGCGCGGGAGCGAGGCCGGGGGGGAGGTGGGGGCGGCGTCGCCGTCGTCCGTCGCGTGCGCCCGCGAGAGCAGGCGCCCGGCCGGGGTGTCCAGCGTGATCTGCTCGCTGCTGGCCGAGACAACACGCGCCTCGACGAGGTTCGTCTCGCCCAGGAACTCGGCGACGAAACGGTCGGCCGGACGCCGGTACATCCCGCCGGGCGTCCCGATCTGCACGATCCCGCCCGCGCGCATGATCGCGATGCGGTCGGCCATGCTCAGGGCTTCCTTCTGGTCGTGCGTGACGTACACCGTCGTGATCCCGCTGCTCTTGCAGATGCGACGGATCTCCATGCGCAGGTCGTTGCGGAGCTTCGCGTCGAGGTTCGACAGCGGCTCGTCGAGCAGCAGCACGCTGGGGCGGATGACGAGCGCCCGCGCCAGAGCGATGCGCTGCTGCTGCCCACCCGAGAGCTGGTTGGGCTTGCGCTGGGCATACGCCTCCATCTGCACGGCGGCCAGCGCCTCCATCACGCGCGCCCGGGTCTCCTCCTTGCCCACCTTCCGCACCGACAGCCCGAAGGCGACGTTCTCGGACACGCTCATGTGCGGCCAGAGGGCGTAGGACTGGAAGACCATCCCCGTGTTGCGCTTGTTGGGCGGGAGGTAGGTCACGTCGCGCGTGCCGGAGGCGTCGGAGAACTCGATCGTGCCGCCGGTGGGGTCGATGAACCCGGCGATCATGCGCAGCAGCGTGGTCTTGCCGCACCCGCTGGGGCCCAGGAGGAAGAAGAGCTCGCCCGCGGGAATGGTGAGCGTGACGTGATCGACCGCATGGGTCGTCCCGCCGCTCGGGGCGGTGAAGGACTTGGTGACGCTCTTGATGTGGATGGTGGTGGACATCGGGCCCCGGGAGCGTAGCCGAACGCGGGCGGGCGGTCCGATCGGGGGCTATTCCCGGACGTGTGGGAATCCGCGGAGTTCGGGTAGGATGGACCGCGCCCGATTGAACCAGGCCGGGAGGGAGCCGTTGGGCCTCGCGTTGCTCAGGACCTTGTCCTCGTTTTCGCGATGCGGACGGCTGCCCGTCTCGCGGGGGCGCCTGCTGGCCACGTGGGCGTTGCTGCGCGCGCGGGCGCGGGTGGGGAGCGACAAGGCGGAGGGACGCGTCCTCGGACGCTCCATGCGCGCCCGCTCCCTGGCGGAACTGAGCTATCTGTTCTACGAGGTCTTCGTGCGAGAGGACTACGCGTTCGAGTTCCCCGGGGCCTCTCCACTGATCTACGACCTGGGCGGGAACATCGGGATGGCGACGCTGTACTTCAAGATGCTCTACCCGGGGGCGCGCGTGCGCGTGTACGAGCCCAGCCCGCGCTCGTTCGAGTTGCTGCGGGCGAACGTGGAGGGCAACGCGCTGGAGGGGGTGACGCCGCGGGCGGTCGCCGTCGCGGCATCGCCAGGGCGGATCACGCTGCACGACGCGGTGGAGGGGTCGTCGCTGATGACGAGCGTGCGCGCCGAGCGGGCGGGGGCCGGCTCGCGGGCGGTGGAGGTCGAGGCGGTGCGCCTGTCGGACGAGATCGGGACCGACGTGGATTTCCTGAAGATGGACATCGAGGGGGCGGAATTGGAGTGCGTGGAAGACCTGGCCGCCTCCGGAAAGCTGGCCCGGGTTCGGGAACTGGCCATCGAGTATCACTTGAACATGGGTGGGGCGCAGCCGGGGCTGGCCCGGCTGCTGGCGCTGCTGGAGGCGTCGGGCTTCGGGTGCCAGGTGCGGGCCGATTTGCCCCGGGCGTGGGACCAGGGGGTCTTTCAGGACGTTCTGGTGCGGGCGTTTCGTCCGTCGAACTGGCCCGGGGGTGCAATGGGTCGAGCCGCCTCGAACATCTGACCGCGGGGGCATGAAAGGGCGGGCATGTCGACACGCACGGCGTTGGTTCTGGCGTTGGGAGTGGGATTCACGGCGGGTGGGATAGTGCGGGGCGACGTGGTCAGCGTCACGTCCTCGGGCGACACGACGCTGTACTCCGAGTCGGGCTCGCTGAGCAACGGCGCGGGGGCGCACGTCTACGCGGGGTTTACCGCCGGGGGCTCCGAGCGGCGCGGGCTGCTGCGGTTCGACTTGGCGGTGGCGATCCCGGCGCACTCGACCATCAACTCCGCCTCGCTCACGCTGACGCTCTCGACCACGACCACCGCGACGTCGTCGGTCTCGTTGCACCGCGCTCTGGCAGGCTGGGGCGAGGGCTCGTCCAACGCCGGCGAGCCCGGGGGGCAAGGAGTCGCGGCCACCGCGGGCGACGCGACCTGGACCGCGAGCGTCTTCCCCGCCACGCCGTGGGCCACGCCCGGCGGGGATTTCTCGCCCTCGCCCAGCGCCACGCTCGCGGTCCCGGGCACGCTGGGCACGTACTCATGGACCAGCGCGACCATGGCCACGGACGTGCAGTCGTGGCTCGACTCGCCCGCGGACAACCACGGATGGGAGATCGTGGTTGGCGTGGGCACGCGGAACGCCAAGCGATTCGACTCGCGCGAGCACCCGGATCGCGACGCCCGTCCCGCGCTCGTCATTGACTTCACGCCCCCCTGCCCCGCCGACCTCGACGACGGCACGGGCACGGGCACGCCCGACGGGGGCGTCGACATCAACGATCTGCTCTATTTCCTCGCCCAGTACGAGGCGGGGGCCAACGCGGCCGACCTCGACGACGGCACGGGCACGGGCACGCCCGACGGGGGGGTCGATATCAACGACCTGCTCTTCTTCCTGGCCCACTACGAGGCCGGCTGTTGACCCGACGACGCAGGGGCTCGCGCTCGGGCCGGGGTACCATCGCCCATGCGTCGGGATGATTGGATCGGCGAGATCGAGCGCCTGCGCCGGCTGCGGGTGCGTCCGGCGGCGGCGGTGGGCGTGGGCGCCGCCCTGGCCTCCATCCAGAAACAACTCCGCCGCTCGGCGCGGGCGGTGGGAGGGCTGGGCGACGCCTGGGAGTCGATCCTGCCTCCCGAGCTGGCCGCGGCGAGCACTCCCGAGCGTCTGTCGGGCGGGACGCTGACGATCCGGACGGCGGACGGCGCGGCCCGGTTCGCACTCGATCGGTGGCTCCGCGCCGGTGGCGAGCTGCTGGTGCGCGGCGCGTGCGCGGGGAGCGTGCGCCGGATCCGGCTGGTCTGACCCGGATCAGCCCTTCACGAGCTTGAGCGAGTCCACGGCCTGCTTGAGCCCCTGGCTCTCGCTGAAGAGCTGCGACAGGGCCTCGTTCATCCCCTCGGCTTCCTGGCGGCTCTGCTGGGCCAGGACGTTGGCCTGTTCGAGGGTCTCGTTGATGTGCCCGGTCGTGGCGGACTGTTCCTCGGCGGCGGCGGCGATGTTGCGCACCGCGTCGCCCACCTGGCTGGTTCCGGCGACGATCTGCTCGAGCGCCGCGCCCGCCCCGCGGGCCTTCTCCACGCCGCTGCTCACCTGCGCCCGATTGGCGTTCATCCGCGTCACCGCGTCCTTGGTGCCCGCCTGGATCTGGGTGATCGACGTGGCGACTTCCTGCGTGGCCTGCTGGGTCCGCTCCGCGAGCTTGCGCACCTCGTCGGCGACCACGGCGAACCCGCGCCCGTGCTCGCCCGCCCGGGCCGCCTCGATGGCCGCGTTCAACGCCAGCAGGTTGGTCTGGTCCGCGATGTCGTTGATGACCTCGATGATCTCCCCAATCTGCTCGCCCTTCCGGCCCAGCTCGCCCATGACCTCGCACGAGGCCTGCACCTGGGTCGCGATCGTCTCCATGTCCACGACGGCCTGGGCAACCACGTCGCGCCCGCTGGTGGCGTGCCGCCCGGCCTGAGTGGACTGGGCCGAAACCTCCGAGGCCTTGCCGGCGATCTCGCCCGCCGCCGCGTTCATCTCCTGCATCGCCGAGACCAGCTGGGCCAGCTGCGTGGTCTGGTTGCCCACGTGCGTGCCCACGTTGTCCGAGTGCGCCGAGAGCTCCCGCGAGGCGTGCTCGACGCGCTGCGAGGCCTGCGCCAGCGCCCCCGCCAGCTGCTCGCGGGTCGACACCATCGAGTTCACCGCGCGGGCCAGTTCGCCCAATTCGTCGGACCGGGCGGCGTCCAGGGCCTCGGGCATCTGCCCCGCCGCCAGCGCCGTGATCGCCCGGATGGAGCGCGACAGGGCGCGGTTGATCGCCCCCGCCAGCAGCAGGCTCAGAGCTCCGAGGCCGGCGCCGCCCACGCCCACGCACGCGAGCATGATCGTCGTGGCGCGAGAGACCGACGCGTTGGCGCGGTCCTTGCACGCCTTGGACGAAGCGTCCAGCAGGTCGCTGATAGTGCCCATCTTCTCCTCGAGGGCCGAGAAGTTCGCCAGGAACGCGGGCACTTCGGCGCGCCCGCCCTCCTTGTTCGCCAGGATCGCGCGGACCGCCCTGTCCGCGCCGCCAGGTAGGCCTCGACGGTCGGGAGCGCATCCTCGATGGCCCGCTTGGAGGCCGCGTCGGTCACGCTGGCGCGGTTCTCGTCCATGTTGGCGCGGAAGGTCCGGGCGTGCTCCACGACGTCCTCGAGGACCTGGCGCTTCTCCGCCTCGCCGTTGGCCAGGAGGGCCGCGAAGACGTCGGCACGCAGGGCGTCGTGCATCATGTCCGCCTCGCCCTGGGTCTTGGTCTGTGTGCCCGTGGCCACGACGGAGTGAAGCTCGTTGCTGAGCCCGCGCGTGTTCCACAGGGCGACGCCACCGGTGGCCAGAGCCAGCACGAGCCCCGAGACGCTGAGGAATACGACCCGGTACGACAGGCGCATGGTTACCCCGGTTTCTGATGGAAGCCGGGGGCGTTCCCCCTTCCCCGGGGATGATCGGCCACGGCCGGGCGCAACTGAACTGGCGTGCCTCGCCCCCGGCGAATCGTCGAACAATCACCCGAAGCGATGAGTCCTGATAACGAACGAGCGGGGGCCCTACGCGCTTGTCGGGAGCTGGAAACGCCCGGAGAGGTTGCGGAGCACTTCGGCCTTGAGGGAGAGCTGGGTGGTGGCCTGGGCGGCCTGGTGGGACCCCAGCGCGGACTCCTTGGCGATGGCGTCAACGGTGGAGACGGTGCGGGCGATCTCGGCGCTGGCGGAGCCCTGCTCCTGGGCCGCGGCCGCGATGCGCTGGATCATCTCGCCGAGCTGGCCGGCGCTGTCGACGATGCGGTGGAGGCTCTCCTCCGCGAGGGAGGCCTGCTGGACGCCGGCGGCGACCTGCGCGCTGCCCGCGCCGATCTGCTCGACCGCGTGGCGGGTCTCGTCGCGGACCTGGGTGATGGAGGTCGCGATCTCGGTGGTAGCCTTGACGGTGCGATCGGCGAGCTTGCGGACCTCGTCGGCAACGACGGCGAAGCCGCGCCCGTGCTCGCCGGCACGGGCGGCCTCGATGGCGGCGTTGAGGGCGAGGAGGTTGGTCTGCTCGGCGATGTCGTTGATGACGTCGACGATCTGACCGATGGCCTCGCTGCGCTGGCCCAGGGACGTGATGGACTTGGAGGAGCTCTCGACGGCGCCGCTGATGTCGCGCATGTGCCGGATGGTCTCGGCGACGATCTCCCCGCCCTCGTGGGCGAGACGCCCCGATTCCTTGGCACGGTTGGCGGCCTCGGCGGCCTGCCCGGCGACCTCCGTGGCGGAGGAGGACATCTGGGCGACGGCCGCGCTGGCGCGCCCGGACTCCTGGCTCTGGCGGTCCATCCCGCCGGACATCTCCTCGGCGGAGGCGGAAATCTCGGTGGCGGCAGAGGCGACCTCGTGCGACGAGGAGGCGAGTTCGCGGGCGATGTTGCGCAGGGAGTCGGTCATGGCGTTGAACGATGCGGCGAGGTCGTCGAGCTCGTCGCGCCCGCGCGAGGGGAGGGGCTGGCTGCGCAGATCGCCCGCGGCGATTTCCGCGGCGCGGGCGGCGAGGCGGCGCGTGGCGGAGATGATGGGTCGCGCGAGCCCGATGGCGATGGCGACGCCCAGCAGCAGGCAGATGCCCGAAGCTGCCGCCATGGTGTAGAGCGGGGCGAGCAGCGAGCCGCCGATGGAGGCGACGTCGGCGCTGGTGGCGTCATTCTCGCCGGAGATGATGGCGGCGACCTTCTCCCGGATGGCGCCGGCGCGCGGCGCGGCCTGCGCGGAGAGCATGTGGTTGGCGATGTTCCATTCCTCGCCCGCGCGGAGGTCGAACATCTGCTGCGGGAGTGGGTTGAAGGCGGTACGGGCCGCAACGATCTTGTCGAAGCTCCCCTTCTGGGTCGGCGTGAGCAGCTTGCTGGCGGCGGTCACGCGATCGAATCCGGACTGGTTGAGCGCCCAGCGCTTGGTGAATTCCTCACGGAAGGTGGCGTCGCCGGTGAGGAGGAACGCGCGGATGGCGGCCGTGCCCATGCCCAGCGAGCCGCGGAAGTCGGCCATGGCGCCCAGGATCGCCTTGCGTTCGGGCGTGGCATCGAGCCTGGCCTCCTCGTCGATCATGGCGCTGATGGCGGTGAACATCTCGGCGGCGCGCGGGGCGGCCTGCTCGCTGAGGATGCGCGTGGCGGGGAGGTTGCCGGACGCGTGGGCGATGTCCTCGATCTGCTTCTGGATCTCGCGGAACTCGGCGAGCGTGGATTGGAGCCCGGCCAGCCCGGTGGCGCCGGGGTTGAGGCTCGCGATCTCGGCGACGTGCTCGTCGATGGTCTTCCAGGCGTCGGCGCGGCGGGCCTTGAAGCCCTCGCCCTTCTTGGCATCGGCGCCCAGGATCATGTAGCCCCGCAACTCGGCGAGGCTGGCGTTGACCGCGGACTGGAGGGTGAGCGATGCCGCGACGGCGGGGAACCGCGTCGACATGATGCGCTCCTCGACGCGGGCGAGGGTGAAGGTCTTCCAGCAGGCGATGCCCGAGCTCGCCAGGACGAGGGTGAGGATCGTGCCAAAGCCGATGGTGAACTTCCGGGCGATCGTCCAGCGCATGAGGGGGCTCCTGTCCGCGAGAACGGACAGAGATGGATCGAATCTCGGTGGACGGGTGTTGAACCGGACCCGGGAAGAATGACACACAACCTGGTGCGCATATCCGTTTAACATGGTGGCTGCCTCACGTTCACATTTGAACGGGTTTTGGTTGGGTCATGATGGAGCGGGTTCCGGGTTTGCGTCGATAGGAACGTCGTGGACCAACCAAGCTCTGAGTTGGGATCCGGGGAGGCCCTGCGGAGCTTCCTCCGGGCGCGAGACGTGCCCTGCCCGGCCTGCGGGTACAACCTGCGTGGGCTCCCGGGGGACCGGTGCCCGGAGTGCAACGAGTTGCTGGACCTGCGGGTGGGGCTGGTGCACCCGAAGCTGGCGTGGTTCATCACCGCGCTGGTGGGGCTGGCGGCCGGGGCCGGGTTCAGCGGGCTGCTGCTCCTGTACTACGTCTGGCGGGTCGTCCCGACGAGCCGTCGCCTGATGCCCGAGTTCCTCTGGACCACGCTGGTCGGAGTGGCCTTGGAAGGCGGGCTTCTGGCAGTGCTTGTTTTGAGGCGACGGAGCCTCTCGCGCTGGGCGATCGCAGTGCGCTGGGTTGTGGCCGCGGCATGCTGGGCGCTGACGGCGGCGAACTTCGCGACTTTCTCCGTCCTCATTGACTAGCAGACGCTGGTCGCGACGTATTCCGTGCGACCCGGGTGAGGGCCCGGTGCGTAGAACACTCGTGGGACATCTGGCCGATAAGACACCCATGCCCGGCACGCCGCACACCGACCTCCCCCCCGAGCTGCTGGCCCACATGCAGGCCATCAAGGCCAAGGCCAGGGAGTACGGGCTGGACTTCCACGAGGTCGTGTTCGAGGTCCTGCCCTTCGAGACCATGAACCAGATCGCGGCGTACGGGGGTTTCCCCGTGCGCTACCCGCACTGGAAGTGGGGGATGGAGTACGAGCGCCTGAGCAAGCGGGACGCGTACGGGCTGGGGCGCATCTACGAGATGGTCATCAACAACGACCCGTGCTACGCGTACCTGCAGGAGAGCAACGCCGTCACCGACCAGAAGCTGGTGATGTCCCACGTGTACGGGCACGCGGACTTCTTCAAGCACAACCTCTGGTTCGGGAAGACCAACCGCAAGATGATGGACGAGATGGCCAACCACGCCACGCGCGTGCGCCGGCACGTCGAGCGCCAGGGGCAGGACGTGGTCGAGCACTTCCTCGACGCCTGCCTGTCGCTCGAGCACCTGATCGACCCCCACAGCGTCTTCATGGCCCGCGAGTCGCGCGCCCCGGGCGAGCAGCCCCACGCCTTCGAGCCCGAGAAGCTCCCCGCCAAGGACTACATGGACCCCTTCATCAACCCGCAGAAGGAGCTGGAGCGGCAGAAGCGAGAGTTCGAGGAGAAGCGCAAGAGCGACAAGGTCAAGTTCCCCGGGCAGCCCACGCGCGACGTGCTGCTCTTCCTGCTCCGGCACGCCCCGCTGGAGGAGTGGCAGCAGGACATCCTCTCCATCATCCGCGACGAGGCGTACTACTTCGCGCCCCAGGCCATGACCAAGGTCATGAACGAGGGCTGGGCCACCTACTGGCACAGCAAGCTCATGACCCAGCACTTCCTGGAAGACCGGGAGATCGTCCACTACGCCGACCAGCACAGCGGCGTCGTGCACATGCCCCCCGGCGGGTTCAACCCCTACAAGATCGGCGTCGAGCTCTTCAAGGACATCGAGCGCCGCTGGGACCAGGGCCAGCACGGACCCGAGTGGGAGCGCCTCGAGGGCATCGGCACGCGCGAGGCCTACGACGACCTCTCCCACCGCGGGCGCGACAAGATCTTCGAGGTGCGGCGCATCTACAACGACGTGAACTTCATCGACGAGTTCCTCACCGAGGAGTTCGTCGACAAGCACCGCATGTACCAGCACAAGCAGGACCCGCAGACGGGCGAGATCAAGGTCGTGAGCCGCGACTTCGCGCGCGTGAAGTTGACCCTCCTGCACCACCTCACCAACATGGGCCAGCCCTTCATCTACATCGTCGACGCCAACTACCTCAACCGCGGCGAGCTCTTCCTGGCCCACAAGTTCGCCGGGCTCGAGGTGGACACCGCCAAGGCGGGCGAGGTGCTCCACAACCTGCGCCTGCTGTGGGGCCGCCCCGTGCACCTCCAGGCCCGCATCAACGAGGAGATGATGGTGATCTCGCTCGACAAGCCGGGCGAGAAACTCAAGCGCGAACGCGTGAGCGACGAAACCCCCAAGCCGGCGCACCTGGTGGTGTGAACGCGGGCTCAGCGTCGGCGCGTGGCCCGTGCCTGCGTCACCACGCCGGCGAACGACACGACCGTGGCGTGCTCGCGCACGCTGGCGAGCTCCTTGTAGACGAGCAGGGAAGAATCGGCGTCGAAGCGCCGCAGGGCGACGTCGCCGCGCACGTCCTCGGGGCGAGCCCATTCGGCCCCGGGCATGCCGCCGGTGATCCCGACGTACAGGTACGACGAGCCCTTCTGCCAGGGGAGCATCTCGACGTCGGCGGGGCAGCGCCAGGCGCCCGGGGCCAGCTCCATGCACTCGAGCGGCCCGCAGTCGAGCTTCACGGGCATGACGCCACGCTCCAGGGCCCAGGCGGCGGTGGCCAGGGCGAGGCTCCTGGCCTGCACGGCACAGCGAGCGGCGCGGGCGTGGTCGCGCACGCCGACGAAAGCCGGAGCCGCCAGGGCGACCAGCAGCGCGATGACGCCCAGAACGACCAGCAGTTCGACCAGCGTGAACCCGCGTCGGGGGGCGTGGGAACGCAGCGGGACGGGTGCGCGGAGACAGCGTTCGAGGAGCATGACTACCCCTTCGTCAGGAGCCGGCGGCCCACACACCGGAACCGGTTTGCACCGCGCCGCAAGGGCGCGGACCTCGCGATGTCATGCGGATTCTGGCCCCGCGGGCGGTCAGGATCGCGAGCAACTACGGGCGATGGAACAGGCCCCGCAGCCACGCGACGTCGCTCTCGCCCATCGCCGGATCGTCGCCGGCGGCGACGTTGCAGAGCGCCTGGCGCTGGTTGCGGAACCCCGGGATGACGCCCAGGATGTTCTCGTGCGCGAGGATCCAACGCTGGGCGATGGAGGCGAGGAACCTCGTGGCGTCCGGCGCGTCGGGGCCGCGGGTCGCCCTCACCTTCGCCAGCGCCTCGCGCACGGCGCGGAGCGTCGCGGGGTTGAAGTCCTTGCGGTTCTGGCGGTAATCACCCTCGCCAAACGCCGGGGGCTTGTCGGGGTCGAACTTGTCGAGCAGCACGCCCTGGTCGAGCGGCCCGAACGCGACGAAGGCGCAGGCGTGCTCGCGCATCAGTCGCTGGAGCGTCGAGCCGGGGCGGATGAACTCGTCGGAGCGCAGGTTGGCCTTGGCCTGCAGCACGTGGGGCCTGACCACGGGGATCGCCCGCGCGAAGTCATCGTCGCTGTACGCGCTCTGACCGATGGCCCGGACCTTGCCCTCCCTCACCAGCGCGTGCATGATGTCGGCGGCCTCATGGAGATAGTCGTGCTCGCGCCCGTCGTTCCCCGGCCCCACGAACGTCCCGTGGTGGAGGTAGTACAGGTCGATGACCTCGGTGCGGAGATTGCGCAGGGACTGCTCGCACTGGTTGCGGAGATGGCGAGGCTCGTAGCCGTGGGGCGCCGTGCCGCGGAAGTGCCCGACCTTGGTCGCGATCACCTGCGTCGACCGCTTGACGCCCAGTGCGGCGAACGCGGCGGCCAAGCGCCGCTCCGCCACGCCGTTGCCATACACGTCCGCGTTGTCCCAGTGGTTCACGCCGTGGTCGAGCCCGGCCTTGACGCCGGCGAGCAGCTCGTCCTCGCGCACGTCGGCCCAGCCGATGGGCTGGCCGGTCTGGGGGTTGAAGTTGGGCCCGCCCATGGTCCAGCAGCCGAAGCCGATTTCAGAGACCTTGATGTCGGTGCGCGGGATGGTGCGGAAGCGCATGGGGGACCTCCCCGGGAGCGTAGGGGACGGGGGCGATCGACACGCGCACGGTCAGTCGGTCGCATCACCAGCGCCACGACTCGCGGGCTCGTCGTGGGCGTGCGACCGGGCGCGTTTGCTACGATGGCCGCATCGTGAGCGCCAGCGACGCCGACAAGGTTCGCCAGGTCGTGCGCGAGTACCTCGCGCAGCGCGATTCGCCCTGCCCCAAGTGCGGGTACAACCTGCGCGGACTCGACAACGACAAATGCCCCGAGTGCGGCCAGCCCGCGGCCCTGGCCATCATCGCCGACGAGCGCCGCCAGCGTGAGGCCGCGGCGAGGGCCGAGGCCCGACGCAAGTCCGGGCCCTGGTGGCTGGGGTTGCCCGGGCTCGTGTGGGTGACGGTGTACATCGGCGTGAGCTTCCTCAAGGGTCCCGGCGGCATCGCCCGCCACCCGCGCATCCCCACATGGCTGATGTTCGCCGTCCTTGGGGCCTCGCTGATCGGGGCGTTCGTGCTCATTGTGCCCCGGCGCAAGCGGCTCGCCGCGTCGGCGCCCGGGCGCCTGGCGGCGCTCCACCTGCTGCTCATGATCCCGGCGGTCGTCGCGTTCCTGCTGTGGGCGCTGTGAGCCGGGCACGGCGACCGTGTTCACCCAAAGACGCGCCCAACCCTCGCCCCCGCGCCCACCGCCGCCAGGCCCGCGATGACATTCAGCGCGATGTTGAGCAGCGCCAGGTTCGTCCTGCCGGTGGCGAACTTCTCGAACGTCTCCAACCCCAAGGCGGAGAACGTCGTGAACCCGCCCAGCACGCCCGTCACCAGGAACGCGTACGGGGGGACGCTCTTGCCGTGGCGGGCCCAGATGGGGATGAGCATCCCGATCACCGCCAGCGTCCCGAACGGGAACTTGTCGCCCAGGGCCGCCCCCACGGCCTTGCCCGTCAATACCCGGGCGACGGATCCCAGCCCACCCCCGACGAAGACCAGCAGCAGGTTCATGCCCCTGTCATCGGACGGGGTGCATTCGGGGCTTGGATAGTGCGCCAGGGCGGGCACTATCCTTCCCCATGGCATGCGCAGGCGGATGCGGTTGCGGGGGCCCACCCCCGGGCGACGACGAGGGACCCAGCCAGGCCGACCTGGAGAAGTTCAGCGGCGTCACCCGCCCGTGCCCCGAGTGCGGGGCGGAGCTCTACGACGACGTGGAGCTGTGCTGGAAGTGCGGGCACGCCCTTGGGTCCGAGCCCGCCAGGCCTCCCTGGTGGATCATCGCCGTCGCCATCGCCCTGCTCGTCGCGCTCATCCTGTACTTCGTCTGATCGTTCGATCGGCCGTCCCACTCGAAAGGAACCCCCGACGTGATCTCCACGCCACGCACCGTCGCCCTTGCCGCCCTGCTCCTGGCGGGCTCATCCGTCGTCTCCGGCTGCTTCCCGGCCCAGGCGACCCAGCCCCCGGAGAACTCCACGCGGTCCGATCGCCAGGCAGGGCCCGCGGCGCCGGCGTCCGTCGCCGCCCCCGCCGCCGACCTGCTCACGCGCTTCATGAAGATCCGCACGCCCGGCGGCGCCACCCTCGCCCCCGATGGGACGCTGTTCGTGCGGGACTGGCCCGATGGCGTGTACCAGGTCTACCGCGTGCCCGGTGGCGCGGCCAAGCCCGGCGCGCCCGCCGACAAGCTCACCACATTCCCCGACGGCGCCAGCGGCTACTCGCTCTCGCCCGACGCCTCGCGACTCATTATCACCGCGGCCGTGGGGGGCAACGAGAACACGCAGATCATGACGCTGGATCCCAAGGCTCCGGCGGGCACGCCCCCAGCGCCCATCACCAGCAACCCCAAGGTCCAGTATTCACCGAACCTCTGGCTCGCCGATTCTTCGGGCTTCATCTATACCGGCAACGACGCCAGCCCCAATGACTTCCACGTGTATCGCTATGACTTTGCCAGCGCGCAGAGCACCAAGCTCCTCGCCAAGGAGGGGCACTGGAGCGCCGGCGACATCGCCGACGACGCCTCCCGACTCCTCGTCGAGCGGTACTCCTCCGCCTCCGACAGCAGCGTCCACGAGCTCGACATCGCCAGCGGTGAGCTCAAGGACCTGACCATTCGTCCCGACGCCAACTCCACGGCGGCCAACGCCGTCGTCGGCTACATGCCCGGCGCGCGGAGCGCCCTGCTCCTTTCCGACGCCCAGGACGGCCTGCGCCGCCTCTACCTCCGCGACCTCGCGTCCGGCGCGACCTCGCGCCCCCTCCCCCAGCTCGACGCCCACGAAGTGGACGAGGCCACGATGAACCACGAGCGGTCCTTGCTCGCGGTCGTGCTGAACACGGACGGCTTCGGCGTGCTGCGGCTCTTCGCCCTCCCCTCCTTCCAGGAGATCGCGCTCCCCGCGATCGAGCAGGGCGTGGTCTCGGGCGTCTCGCTGCGCGGGAGACAGCTCACCTGGTCGCTCTCCAACGCCCGCACGCCAGGGCTCGCCTCCGCGTGCGTCGTCTCCGAGGCCGGCGTCGCGTCCACGCCACGCCAGCTCACCTTCACCGACACCCAGGGAATCGACCTGGCGGCCTTCCCCCTGCCGCGACTGGTCCGGTTCAAGAGCTTCGACGGGCTGGACATCCCCGCG
The DNA here is from genome assembly GCA_044221985.1 of Phycisphaerales bacterium. GTDB lineage: Bacteria > Planctomycetota > Phycisphaerae > Phycisphaerales > UBA1924. Next base: position 15,667 of record JBGAOG010000006.1, on the reverse strand, counting down.
TTCCTCTACCTGCCCGCGGGTTCCAAGGACGGCGCGTCCATCCCCTTCGTCATCAACTACCACGGGGGCCCGGAGGGCCAGCACCGCCCGGCGTTCTCCGCGCAGTTTCAGTACTTCCTCACCCAGGGCTTTGGCGTGCTCCTGCCCAACGTCCGCGGGAGCACCGGCTACGGGCGGGCCTTCCACATGATGGACGACTACACCAGGCGATGGGACAGCGTGCGCGACGGCGTCGCCGCCGCCCAGTGGCTCGTCGACAACCACCTCGCCCGCCCCGGGCACATCGCCACCCAGGGCGGCAGCTACGGCGGCTTCATGTCCGTCGCCTGCCTCGTCGAGGACACCGAACGCGTCGAACGCGGCCAGGCCAGGGAGCGGCTCTTCGGCGCCGGCATCAACATCGTCGGCATCGTCAACCTCAAAACCTTCCTCGAGCAGACCAGCGGGTACCGGCGCAAGCTCCGCGAGGCCGAGTACGGCCCGCTCTCCGATCCCGCCTTCCTCGAGTCCGTCTCCTCCATCAAGCGCAGCGACAAGATCCGCGTCCCCATGCTCATCGCCCACGGGCTCAACGACCCGCGCGTGCCCGTGGGCGAGGCCATGCAACTGGCCGTCGCCCTCCAGAAGCGAGGCGACAGCCCCGAGCTCATCTACTGCCCCGACGAGGGGCACGGGTTTGCCAAGCTCGAGAATCGGCTCTTGCTCGCGCGGCGCAGCGTCGGATTCCTGAAGCGGACCATCGGCGCAAATTAGGCCCCAACGCCAGGGCCCCGGCGCCGAGGCCGGGGCCCGCGTTCAAGGCAGGGGTGTTCGGGCGTCGGAGCGATCCCGGGCGGCCGGGCTATCGGGGCGTCGCCACGAAATCGAAGACGTGGTTGAAGCAGTAGAAGCTGTGGTCCGCGATCGCGATGGCGATCATGGGCCAGGGCTGCGTCGCCGTCGTCCACCCGCTGTCGTACCGCACCGGCACGGGCACCGAGGTGGTCGGCCCGCGCAGCGTCAGGCTCGCCCGCAACCGCTGGGTCGGCAGGGGAGTGGCCATCGGGCCGTTGTCGCGGTTGTAGATCCCCGCCCCGGACCACACCCGCACACTCGACGCGCTGGTGGACAGCCCCGTGAAGAACACGATGTCCACGAACGCGTAGTCCCCGGCGATATTCGTGGACGTGCTCCCGCCCAGCGGCACCAGCGTGTACGACCCGCCCAGCGGGGTCGACACCAGCGGGCACGTGCACGGCGCGTAGCACCCCTCGCGGTACCACGACCGGGCCGTCGCGACGGCGTAGGGGCGCAGGCCCGAGGCCACGCCCGCCTTGATGCGGAGCGTCGTGACGCCGGTGGTGGAGGTGGCCGCGGTGCGCAGCGTCACGTCGAAACTCAGCGCGTCGAGCGAGCCCGTGAAGGCCACCAGCCCGCTGTCGAAGCGCTGGGTCGCGTTGGTGTCGCCCACGCGCAGGTCGAGGATCATGCGCTGCCCGATCACGGTCAGGGCCCCGATGCTGCGGGTGATCTCGTATGTTCCCGCGCCGGTCACGTACGTGTCCACGCCGTTGCTGGTGAACAGAAAGTTCACGTCCCGCACCTTGAACGCCATGAGCGTCTGGGTGCTCGTCGCCGGAGCGGGGTCGAGCTGGATCGTCCCGCGCGAGGTCTGGGGCGTGGTGCCCGGCTGCCCGGGCAACAGCAGGTACGACTGAGGATCCAGGCGGTGCACGCGCGAGACGGTCGCGGCGATCGACAGGCCCGTCCTGGGATTGACGGGCGTCAGGTCGACAATCCCCTCGTCCTGTGCTCGGGCCAGGGGCACCAGGCCCAGCAGCGCCAGCAACGCGACCAACCAACGCATCTTCCCCGGTGTCCATGGGACGGAACGCGAAGTGATCATGGCATGTCCTCCGTTGGCTGCGGGAGAGGAGCCCCCGCGCCAGAAGTCTACCGCGCGACGCCCCTCGCGCACGCCCCGCCGCCACAATTCAATCCAATCACGCCCGCGATTCGCATCCTGTCCGCATGCGAACGCCCTGCGATCGCGCTGGGCCGCGGGCCGCGAACGCGGCTACAGGTTCCCGCGCCGCCCCTGCTCGATCTCCAGGCTCTCGAACAGGGCCTTGAAGTTCCCCTTGCCGAAGCTCTGGCTCCCGCGGCGGCAGATGATCTCGAAGAACAGCGTCGGGCGGTCCTGGAGGGGCTTGGTGAAGAGCTGGAGCAGGTACCCCTCGTCGTCGGCGTCCACCAGAATTCCCAGGTCCTTGATCCTCTTGTGGTCTTCCTTCACCTCGGCCTTGCCGTGCGCCTTGAGCGTCTTGTTGACGCGCTCCCAGACCTTGTCGTAGTAGGCCTCGGGGATGGTGAGGAAGTCCACGCCGCGCTGACGCAGCGCCGTGATCGACGACAACTCGTCGTCCGTCCGCAGCGCCAGGTGCTGGACGCCGGCGGTGTGGTGGTGCCAGTCGAGGTACTCCTCGACCTGGCTCTTCTTCTTTCCGGCGGCGGGCTCGTTGATGGGGATCTTGATCAGGTTGTTCCCGCTGGCCATGACCTTGGACATGAGCGCGGAATACTCGGTCCCGATGTCCTTGTCGTCGAAGTGCTTGAACATCGTGAACTCGAGCACGTTTTCGTAGAACGCCACCCAGTGGTTCATCTTGCCCAGCTCGACGTTGCCGACGAGGTGGTCGACGTACTTGAGCCCGCAGGGGCTCTTCTTGTTGGCCTCGTTGACCGACAGGGCGGGCATGTTCTTGAACCTGGGCATGAACGCGCCGCCCTGCTTGACGTGCGTCAGGTCGTACCCGCCCGTGCGCGACACGAACGTGTGGATCACCCGCCCGAACGTGCGGATGCTGGCGGTGGTGATCGTGCCGACGTCGTCCTTGTACGTGCGGGGCTCGATGGCCGACTGCGCCCCGTTGCTGATGGCCTTCTCCCACGCCTTCTCGGCGTCGAAGACCGTGAACGCGACGTCCTTGACCCCGTCGCCATACAGCGCCACTTCCAGCGACGAGGGGTGCTCGATGGTCAGCCCCGCCGTCAGCACGAATCGGATATTGCCCTGCGTCAGGTAGTAGTGCGATGCGTCGCGCGAGCCCGTGGTCAGGTCGGAGAACTGCTCGATCTGGAAGCCGAACTGGTTGGCGTAGAAGAACGCCGCCTGCTTGGCGTTGCCCACGTAGAAACGCACGTGGTCGACGTCGATGAGCTGCAGCGGGTCGGTGCCGGTCTTGGACTTGGGCGACGGACGGGTGGGGGCGCTGGTCATGGGATGCTCCAGAATCACCGGCCTGATCGACCGGGGCGTCCCAAGTATATGAACCCGCGACGGAGCCCTGGGGTCCACGCGCGATTCAACACCACGACATCGTGAATACCGGTCGGGTCAGCCCGGCAGGTCCGCCGCGAGCTGCTCGACGGCCGCGTCGATCTTCTCGACCGTCTCGTACGTCCCGGCGTCGAGCTGGGCCCGGACGCTGTCCACGAGCTCCTGGCGGATCGGGGGCAACAGCTTCAGTTTGCTGAGGTACGTCGCCACGGCGGAGACCTCCACTCGATCTGGGGCTCGGCGGATCGTCGTCGCCGCACTGCCCGATGCTCCCCGCCCCGGTGCTGTTGCGCCGGAGTTGGTTCGCCCAAGGGGCGCCGAGGAAATTGGGGAAACATCGGTCATTACGGAACTCTCCGCGGACAGGTCCACCGGCATCCTGCCGAAGGCCCCGCCTGGGTGGGTGACCGGGGCAACGCATCCTGGCCCGGCCGCGTAGTGTCTATCGACGGTGGCCCTTTCCACCCTCCAAAATAAGCGTTAGGGGTGTCAACATGTCCAAATCTATGTCTTGCAAGTACTTACGAACTTTCACCAACCTCCGCCGATTGCGGGTTTTCACCCGTTCCACACAAGCTTGCGCGGCCTGCTCTTTGCTCGCCTCACTCCCGCTCGCAGCGTGCACCAGGGATCGCCATGAGCCCCCCACGCCCGATCGCCGCCAGGAAGCCCGCGATCTGTTCACGCCCGGCGGCACCAAGGAAGCCCCGAGCGAATCTCCCGCGGATGCCTGGTCCATCGTCATCGTCTCCCTCGACGACGCCGACACGGCCCAGCAGGCCCTCGCGCGCGTCCAGGCCGCGGGCGTGCGCGACGCTCGCGTGGACGCGCGCGGCAAGACGTTCGTCGTGACCTGCGGGCGCTACGAAAACCCGGCCAGCCCCCAGGCTCAGGCCGACCTCAAGCGCATCCGCGAGACCGAGTACCAGAACTCCCTCCCCTTCCTGGGTGCCATGCTGGCCCCGCCCGCCAACGCGGTCCGGGGCGGAATCCCCGAGTTCAACCTCGCTGCCGCGCTTGCCGCCAGGCCCAAAGCCCGCTACTCGCTTCAGGTGGGTGTCTACGCCCGCCCGGACAAAAGAACCCCATCCCCGCAGGACCTGGCCGAGTTCCGAAAGGCCGCCGAGCAGGCCGTCCAAGTCCTGCGCCGCGAGGGTGAAGAGGCCTACTACTACCACGCCAGCGCCAGCAGCATGGTGACCGTCGGCGCCTTCGACGAGGGCGACTACGACCCCAATCGCCCCGGGATCTCCGATGGGCCCGCCCTTAAGGCCGCCCGCGAACGCCATCCCTACAACCTCGTCAACGGGCAGGGCTTCCGCGAGCGCCGCCCCGGGGAAAAGGAAGGGCGCCTCCAGCCCAGCTTCATCGTGATGATCCCCGACCGCTAGCCCGCCCAGAACTCCATGCCGCCCATCCGCATCGCCTGCGTCGAGTACCTCAACACCGCCCCGCTGGTCGAGGGGTTGTCCAAGCTCGAGTCCCTCACCCTCGTGCCCACGGTGCCCGCGCGCATCGCCGACCTGGTTCGCGACGGTTCGGCCGACATCGGGCTCTGTTCGATCGTGGACGCCGTGGTCGGGCCCGAGCCCCTGGCCCTGCTCCCCGTGGGCATGATCGGCTGCGACGGGCCCACGCACACGGTGCGGATCTTCTCCCGCGTTCCCCTCGATCGCATCGAGGCCCTGCACGCGGACGCCGAGAGCCACACCTCCGTCGCGCTGGCGCAGGTCCTGCTCGCGCGTCGCCATGGCGTCTGCCCGCGCGTGGTCGAGTTCGACGCCCGCCGGCACGCGCCGGGCGCACCCTGGCCCGACGCCGTTCTGCTCATTGGCGACAAGGTCGTCACCAACCACCCCCCCGCCGAGCGCTACCCCCACCAGCTCGACCTGGGCGAGGCCTGGAAGTCCCTCACGGGCTTGCCCTTCGTGTACGCCATGTGGATGTGCCGCTCGCGGCGCGCCGCCGAGCCCTCCCTCCAGCACGCGGCGGCCCTCCTCCAGCGTCAGCGCCTGCGCAACCTCCAGCGCCTCGATTGGATCGTGGACCGCCACGCCCCCGCCGCCGGTTGGTCCATCGAGGTCGCGCGGCGCTACGTCGGAGAACTCCTGCGCTACAGCGTGGGCCCGCGCGAGCGCGACGCGGTGGAGCAGTTCTTCCGCGAGGCCGCCCACCTGGGCCTGCTCCCCAGCGTCGAGCCCGTGTGGGGCGACGCGCTCGCGCCCGCCTGACCGGACTCCCCCGTGCCCCCCCTTCCCGTTCTGAGATCCCCGACCCTCGCCCGCCTGGCCAGCGCCCTGGCCGCCGCGCCGCGCCCGGCCCTGGAGAAGGCCCTGGCGGCGGCCGAGGGCCTCGCGGGCGAGCTCGACGCCTCGCGCGAGTACCCCGATGAGTGGCTGGCCTTCCGCGTGGGAGGACAGCGCGAGCCCGAGGCGGGCGTCACGGTCTCGACCGGCCCCAGCGCCTGCCGCGACCTGGCCGCCCTGGTCGAGCACCTCAGCCAGGCCCTGGCCCAGAGCGAGGCGGACCTGCTGTCAAGGGGCGGCGTGCGCGCCGCCGACCTGTGCGCCCGCTGGAGGATCAGCCCCAAGACGCTCTCCCGCCTGCGCGCCCAGGGACTGCCCGCGCGTCGCGCCATCCACCCCCGCGCCCGGCACGTCCTGGTCTTCATGCCCGACGCGATCGCCCGTTTCCAGCGGGCCCAGGCCCAGCGCCTGGCGCGGGCCGGGAAGTTCTCCAGGCTCTCGCCCCAGGAGCGCGAATCGCTGCGGCGCGAGTCCCGCGAACTGCGCCGCGCCGAGGGGTTGAGCGTCACGGCGGCGGCACGGCGACTGGCGGAGGCCCACGCGCGCAGCGTCGAGGGCGTGCGGCTCCTCCTGGCCCGCGACGCACGCCGTCCCTCGCGTCACCCCGGGCCCATCGACGCGCGCCGGCGGCGGGTCCTCCTGCGCGCCCAGCGCCTGGGCATGGACCCGGCGTCCCTGGCCCGGATCTTCGGGCGCACGCCCGGGGCCGTGCGCCGCGCCCTGGCCCTGGCTCGCGCCGAGGCCCTCTGGGCCCTGGACACGGATGGGAGGCTCGCCGGGGCGCCCGCGCCGACGTTCGAGCATGCTGACGCGTCCGAGATCATCCTCGCTCCGGCGCGCGTGCGCGAGGGGTTGGGCTTCGGGGGCGCGACGGACCTGCTCGCGGCCGTCCTGGGGGCGCGCGCCCAGACGCCGGGCACGCCGCGCGACGAGCGAACGCTGCTGCTGGCGTTCCAGTTCCTGCGGTACGACGCCGCCCGCCGCGCCCGCGCCCTGGACCGCCTCCACCCCGGTGCGGGCGAGCTCGACGCCATCGAGACGCGCCTGCGCTGGGCGGCACGCGTCAAGGCCCAACTGCTCCGCCCGGTGCTGCGGGTGATCTTCGACACCGTCGAGAACCGCCTGGGTCGGCGGGTCGAGGAGGTTCGCGCGCCCGAGCTGGCCCGGCACTTCCGCGCCTGCGTTGCCGCCGCCGCCCAGGCCCTGGACCACGTCGATCCATCGCGCGCCGGTCGTCCGGCGGCCATCGTGGCGCTGGCGTCCGACAAGGTGCTGGCCGACGCCCTCCACGCCGCCCGCGCCCCGGGGCGGGCCGCGAGCCTCCTCCAGCCCGGGGTGCGCCTCCCCGACTGGACCCGCTGCGTGTGCCCGTGGCAGCGCTGGCTCGAGCCCGACGAGCGCGTGCGCCGGGCGCTCGACGCGGGAGCGCTCGAACCCGATACCGGATTGCTCCTGCGCGAACGCTTCGGCTGGGGCGGCCCGCCGCGCACGCTCGCCGACCTCGCGCGTGCCCGAGGGATCACCCCGGCCCGCGCCGGCGTTCTCCTCCGCGTCGCCCTCGACGCCGCCCGGCAGGCCTCGCCATGAGCACGTGGGTCCTCCATCGCGGCGCGCTGGGCGACTGCATCCTCCTGTGGCCGCTGCTGCGCGCCCTGCGCTCCAGGGGCCCCGTCACCCTCGTCGGCGATCTTTCCAAGGCCCGCCTGGCCGCGCGATTCCTGGGCGTCGAGGCACGATCCGCCGAGGACCATCGCTTCTCCCTGCTGTGGTCGCCCGACGCGGGAGATCGCCTTCGAGCCCAGCCCATCGGCGGCGTGACGCGCGTCCTGGCGTTCCTTGATGGCAGCGCCGTCTCGGTGTGGGAGGCCAACGCGACAGTCCTCTTCCCGGGCGCGGGGCTCGAGCTCTTCTCGGGTCGGCTCGACCGCCCGCGCGCCCTCGAGCTCGCCCGCCGCAACGCCCGCCCCGCCGCGTGGCTTCCGGCGCCACGGTCGAACCCCGGCGGCCCGGTGGTAATCCACGTCGGCGCAGGCTCGCCCGCCAAGCGATGGCCCGTTGCCGGCTGGATCTCCATCATCTCCCTCCTGCGCGACCACGCCATCCCGCTCCAGCTCCTCGCGGGCGAGGTTGAGGTCGAGCGATTCGGCGCCGACGAACGCCGCGAGTTTGATTCCCTTTCCGGGCGGTACCTCTCCACGCTCGACGACCTGGGCGACGCCCTCGCCGCGGCCCGGCTCTTCCTCGGGTTCGACAGCGGCCCGGCCCACCTTGCCGCCGCCCTGGGCGTCCCGGTGCTCTCGGTGTTCCTGAGCACCGACCCGGAGCTTTGGGCGCCCGTCGCCCGAGACGCCGCCGGCACGGAAGTCATCGACGCGCGGGTCGACCCCGGCGGTGCACCCGACCTTCTGCTCGACGCCCTGGCCCGCCGCCTTAGGATCACGCGATGAGCCCCGGCGCGAACATCACGGGCGTCCGCCCGATCGTGGGCATGGAGATCCACGTCGAGCTGGGCACGCGGACGAAGATGTTCACGCGCGTCCCCAACCCCGCGCACGCCGAAGCCCCGGAGGCCGCGCCCAATTCCCTCATCGACCCGCTGGTGCTGGCCCTGCCCGGCTCGCTTCCGGTGATGAACAAGGCCGCCGTGGAGATGTCGATCAGGGTCGGGCTGGCCCTGGGCTGCCAGATCGCCGCCCTCTCGCGCTGGGATCGCAAAGGCTATTACTACCCCGACCTGCCCAAGGCCTACCAGATCAGCCAGTACCAGCTCCCGCTCTGCTTCGACGGGGCGGTGGACCTGCCGGCGTCCGACGCGCAGGGTTTCCCCGATCTCTCCCGCCCTGGGCGGCGCATCGGCATCCTCCGCGCCCACCTGGAGGAGGACGCGGGCAAGCTGCTGCACGAGGCTCCCGGCGGGCGGGCGATCGACTTCTCCATCGTGGATTACAACCGAGCCGGCACACCCCTGTTGGAGATCGTGACCCAGCCGGACTTTGCCGGCGCCGACGAGTGCGTGCTCTTCGCCAGGCTCCTCCGGGCCACGTGCCGCGCCCTGAACGTCACGGCGGGCGTGATGCAGAAGGGGCACATGCGCTTCGAGCCCAACATCAACTGCGAGCTGACGCTCGAGGGCGGGCGCGTGGTCCGAACGCCCATCGTGGAGATCAAGAACCTCAACTCCTTCCGCGCGCTCAAGGCCGCCATCGAGTTCGAGCTGCGCGAGCAGCCCGGGCGCTGGCGCGAGGACGGGCTCGAGTCCGCGCCGGGCGCCAAGACCACGCGGGGGTGGGACGACGCCCGCGGCGCCACCTTTCTCCAACGCGAGAAGGAAGACGCCCACGACTACCGCTACTTCCCCGATCCCGACCTTCTCCCCGTCGCGGTGGACGAGGCCTGGCGAGATCGGCTCGGGGCGGGCTTGCCCGAGGCGCCCCTCTCGCGGTTCCGGCGCTACGCCGGTGAGTACGCCCTGCCCGCCAAGGAGGCCTTCTCTCTGTGCGAGGAGCGAACGAACTGCGACTACCTCGACGCCGCGGTCGACGCCCTGGTGGAGCTGGGCGTGGACCGCTCGCGTGCGGGGAAGGCCGCGGGCAATATCCTGCTCCAGGCCGCCGCCCGGCGCGCCAACGAACGCGGGGTGCTCGCCAGCGCCCTGGGCCTGCCACCCACGCGCCTGGCCGCGCTGGCCAGGCTCCGCGAGGACGGCTCGCTCCCGGCCGCGGGCGTGGAGTCGATCTTCGACGAGCTGTGCACCCCCGGCGGGGAGGTGGCGCCCCGCGACGCGCTGGCGCACGTGGAATCGGTCGCCCAACGCCGCGGCGTCCTGATCGTGCGCGACCAGGGCGCGATGAACGCCTGGATCGCCCAGGTTCTGGCGGCGAATCCCGGGGCCGTCGAGGACGTCCGCGCCGGGAGGCTCCAGGCCGCGGGACGCCTCGTGGGCGAGGTGATGAAGCTGTCCGGGGGCCAGGCCGACGCCAAGAGTGTGCGCGAAGCGATCCTCAAAGACCTGGGCGCCGGCTGAGCCCTGGCAGGCCGTTGACGTACTCAACCACCAAAGGAACTCCGGAACTCCTGAACAACCGCTCCGGCGGGCGGGCCCCCGCCCCCTGTCAAGTGCGAGCCGGCGGGGCGGCCCCGACAGGGGCAACCCAGTGAAGGCGGAGCAGCCGCCGCACGACCGCGATAGACCAGGAACACCCTGGCTCACGGCTGCTGGGTGTGTGCCCGGGGACGCCGCCGCCGTATCAGCCGGGGTCGCGCCCGCGATCCCCGCGGCGGCCGCGAACGACGTGATCGGAACCGATGAAGCCCGCGGCCGCAGGTTGTCAGGAGCCCGCGCCGGCACCCCATGCTCTTCATACACGCGAAGGGGTGCTCCACCACCGCCCGCACCGACGCGTTCACCCGGTTGAGCCGCCTCAGCAGCGGCGGCAGGTCCTTCTGCCCCGGCTGCCTCTTGAACGCGATGGCGCAGCACACGCCGCGGCGCTCCAGGTGCGCCTCGCGCAGGCGGGTCCGGAACCGCACAAAGGTCGTCTCGTTGGGCGTGGCGTCGGTGAGCGAGAGCCCGACGAAGCGTCGGAACGAGAGGCGGTCCTGGAGGCACTCTTCCGGCTGCGGGTCGCTGAGCCCGAACCACTTGGCCAGCAGGACGCACTTGAGCATGGTGAGCGCCGGCCAGGCGGGCCGCCCGCCCTTGTTCTCTCCCTTCGCCGCGCCGCGGTACTCGGGCAGCGCGAGGATGGGCTTGACCAGCGTGTCCCACGCCACGGCCTGGCCCAGCCGCGACAGCAAGGCCGCCGTCCGCGGCCCGCCCAAGTTCGCCGTGCACGCATCGACCAGCCCGTGATCCGCGTTCGTCCGCTCGGCCATCTTTCACCTCACCGCCTGGCATCAGCGCCCCAACCCCTCCCCTTACGCACGCCGCCGCCACGCGGTTTTTTGAAACGGGTAGAATCGGAGAAGTTGTTCAGAGGTCCCACTCGTCTACGGAGCCAGCCCATGCTCCTTGCAGGAATGATGACGGTGCCCAGTCTGGGCGGCCTACTGATCGGGGGGCGGAGGCTTCTTGCGGGCGCTTCGCGGTGGGTCAGCGGTCAGCTCGATGGACTCGAGCGCCTCCCTGGCGCCGTCGAGCTTGGAGACGGGGCCGTCGGAGCCGCCGCGCCCAACAATCGAGCCCTGGGCGTCCACGGTGAGCCAGAAACTACTGGGAACGAGCGTCGTCCAGTTCGGGGCGAGCATCCAACCCACGTGGCACGATGGATCCGCGCGATTGGTGGTGCGCAAGAGACTGCCGTTGAACTCCGGCCAATCGCGATTCGCGGTCAGGTATCGACGCCAGGCAATGCAGGCGACCGCGTCGGGATCCTCGAAGTACCCATTCATCTCGCCGAGAGTGGCCCCCCGCTTGGCGCGGATTGCGAGCAGAGCGGAGACGTACTGGACGCCCAGGGGGTCGGCGGCTCGTTCACCCGGTTCGTAGGAGTTGTCGCAGGCGTTGACGACGATCAACTCCGACCCTGGAAGGAACTGCACGCTGCCCAGGGCCCCACAATGCAGGACTTCGAAAAGGACTCGCCCCGCGAGGTCGTAGACCCGGAGCATGCCCGGCTGGTCGTCTTGGGAATGGAGGGTGATGATCTCCGGTCCGGGCAGGTCGGAGTGCTCCGGGCCGCTGAACACGTCGGCCAACAGGAAGGCCCTGACTTGGAACGTCGGGTTCGCCGGCCGAGAGGGACTGCGCCCGCGCTTTTCAGGCGGCGCTGCGCTGGTCTGCCATAGAGGCCTGTCGAGTCGATCCACGTCCCAGGCTTCAAGCTGGAAATGCGGACCGCTGGATGCTTGCTGGAGCGCGGGTGAGTTGGTGAGTACCAGCGCCAATCTACCGCCACCCAATCGTGCCGGACGGTTCACCAGCTTCGCACACTCACGGAACATGCCAGCTTCGCTACTTGTAGGGAAATTCCACGAATGAAGGACGTTTCCAGCAGCGGTCACGAGATCTGCTTTGCTCCCATCCGTGGACAAGATGAAATGTGATGGACGGTTGCGGATCAGGTCGAGTCCCGTGAACGCCGTGCCGAGGACCACGCCTGCGATGACGATCATCGCGGCGGCGGTTGTGGCCTTCGGATGACGGACGATCCACGTGGTGGCATGCTGCCACTTCGTCGGCGGCCTGGCCGTCACCGGTTCACCCTTGAGCCAGTGCCTCAGGTCCAGCGCGAACTCGGCTGCGGTGGCGTAACGGCGTTGGGCGTCGGGCTCGACGGCCTTGCGAAGGACCGCGGCGAGGGGGATGGGGAGTGTCGGATCGAGGGCCCGGGGATCGCGCGGCGGGTCCGTGGCGACGCGACGCAGCGCGTCGGCCACGCCGCCGGCGGTGTCGTGCGGCGTGTGCCCGGCGAGCAGGACGTACCCGATGGCGCCCAGGGCGTAGACATCGCTGCGCGTGGAGATGTTCCGTCGGTCGCCGCGCGCCTGCTCGGGGGCCATGAAGGACGGCGTGCCGACGGGCGAGCCGTCCGTGGTGAGCGTGGTGTGCACCGCTGCGGCATCGACGGCCAGGCCGAAGTCGACCACCATCGGATCGCCCCGGGGGGTGACGATGATGTTGCGTGGCTTGAGGTCGCGGTGGATGACGCCGTGCTCGTGGAGGGTCTGGACGGCGTCGGCGACGCGGGCGAGGAGGTCGGCGCGGCGGCGGCGGTCCAGCGAGTCGGCGTAGCGATCCAGGGCAAGCCCCTCGACGAACTCGCTGGCGATGCAGAGTCGCCCGTCGTGGAGCGAATAGTCGATGAGGCGCGGCACGACGTCGAGCCGAAGGTGCTCGAGAACCTCAAGCTCGCGCAGGGCGCGATGGCCGGACGATCCGGCGCTGATCTCGGGGCGCATGACCTTTAGGGCGACGGGGCGATCGGAGCCCTCGCGGAAGGCCCGGTAGACGACGCCGCTGGCGCCGCTGCCGACCACGCGGTCGAGGCGATAGCCGGGGATGGTCGGCAGGCGTTCGTCATGCTCGATCGGCAGGTCCTGCTCCAGCCAGAGGATGAGCCTGCCCGCCGAGGCGGTGTCGATGGGCGGCGTGCTGCTTGACGCATTGGCCATCTTGGTGTATACCAGATTACCACGCTCGGGCGTGGTGGGCACGATATCAGCAGCCTGACGTTGTTGAATACGTCGAAGTACGGCTCGCGCAGGAATGGGGGAAGGGACTCCCGGCTCGCACACTTGGGAAACCGCGTGGACCTTGAGCACTCGAATGTGGGCCTCCAGACCACGCGCTGGTCGTTGATCCGGGCGCTCAAGGATGGTCCTGCACGCCAGGCGGCCTTGGCCCGCCTCGTCGAGTTGTACTGGCCCGCGGTGTACACGTTCCTCCGTCGCTCGGGGCGGACCCGCGACGCCGCGGCGGAGTTGACCCAGGCGTTCTTCGCCGAGGTCGTGATCGACCGTGGCCTGTTGCAGAAGGCCGACCCGTGCGTGGGGCGTTTGCGGTCGCTGCTGCTCACCGCCCTGCGGAACTTCGTCATCGACGCGCACCGAGCCCGGAGCGTTCGCCCGGTCACCCTGGACGAGGCCAGGATCGCGGCGGAGGAGGAGCGGCTGGTTTCCACGAACGGTGTGGAACCGGACGTCATGTTCGATCGCCGCTGGGCCCTGGCCCAGGTGGACGAGGCGCTGCGCCGGACGGAGGGGCATTTCGTGGAGACGGGGCGTGCGAAGCACTGGGAGCTGTTCGAGACTCGCGTGTTGCGGGCGTGCCGCGGAGCGTCCGAACCGCCACCACTCGCGAAGCTCGGTCCCGATCTCGGATTCGCGAGCGCCGCCGACGCCGCGGCCGCTGTGCAGACGGTGCGGCGGTTCCTCCACACGCAGTTGCGCCTTGTGGTGGGAGAGTCGGTGAACGACCCGAGCGCCGCGGAATTGGAGTGGAACGAGATTCGAGGGTTGCTGGTGTAGGAAGCGGAGGGGTCCGGCTCGGCAGGTGGCATTGGAGTAAGAGCAACCATCCCCGTGCCGCAACGAGTCCGGAGGCTCGGCGGAGGGAAGGTGGTGTTCTTCAATTCCTCCCTGTGAATCTGCCAAAGCGTTGATGTCCGGCCGAAGCCCACCGGACATCCATGGCACTCGGTCGCGGTCATCACTTCGGGGGCACGCCCGCCTCATCCGCGACAATGGTCTTTTCGATGGTCGCGGTTGTCGCAAAGAGCGGGGGGCCGCCCTTTCCCGGCGTTGTGCCGCGGGCGACGAGGCACTCCGTGAGTTGAACCGAGATGTGGTTTTGCCCGGGCGTGCTGGTATCGAGGGGCGGGGGCTCGCCCAAGCCCGTTCCCGGGAGCGTGTTGCCGAACGGATGGAGGTCTTGCGCGAGGTAGAGCGCGAAGACCCACCCGTCGCTGGCGCTGGGCCGCCACGGCGCCGGGTCGAGGAGGGTGCCGTCCACTCGCACCTCATCGACCCAGACATACAGCCAACTCGGCGCGCCTCCTGCGCGGTAGGGGCCCGCGAAGCGGATCTGCGCCACCGCCGCCCTGTCCACGCGATCCGGGATGTCGATGCGTGGTTCGAAGAGTTCAGTGAAGTAGCGTTTTCGCAGGCCCTGCGGGAGCGGGCCGCCGGCGCCACCCACGAGCACCGCGTTGTCGAGCCACGTGCTGGGTGGTCCGTAGAGGTATCCGGTCCGCAGTCGCACGTCCAGCAGGCGTTCCGCGAGCCTGATTTCCTGCGCGGGGGAGAGCGGGCGCGTCCCGACCTCGGCCCACGCCATGGAATTGTGCCCCCAGGCGTCGAGGCTCGCGAGCCTGATGACGGCCCCGGTGGGGAGCATGCGTACCACCGCGCCTCCCATCGAAGTGAACGTGGTGATCAGAACGAACAGCGGCGGCACGAGCATGCTGGCCCCGATCCACGCCAGGTGGGGCGCGCGCACACGCCGGCCCTTGGCCCATCCCCCGAGCCACGGGTATCCGCACTCGGAGCAGCGAATCGGCGCCTCGGATTCGGGGACGCCGAGCTCGTAGTCGCACTTGGGGCAGTGGAGCGAGTCGCCCAGGCGCCGGCCCTTGATGCCGCGGTGAACGAGATGGAAGCCCGAGGTCGCGAGCAGCATTCCCACGGGGACCAGCAGGGCCATGGGATTGCTCAACAGTCCCGAACGCAGCTCCTGGCCGGTGGCGATCAGGGTGCCGAAGATCCCCACGGAGGTGCCGAGGACCATGACGACCTGCTCCGGCTTGGATCGTTGCTTCAGCCGGGAACGCAGGCCCAAAGCCGCGACGACGATGAAGATCGACGTGAGAACAAGCGGCACAACGATGAAGATCCCCACGCCGGACGCCGGATGGACAATTCGCCACAACCACTGCCCGCCGAGCACCAGCAATGCCGGCACGCCAACGGCGAGACACCCCACGACACCAAGCCGCAACCGCGGCGGGCGGGGCTGATTGGGCGGATCGGTCACGGCGTGAGCGTAGGGAAGGCGCGAACCGAACGGAGGGGCTCAAGGCGCGGAGATCGGTGGGTCGAGCTGAGAAGGCAAGTCGCTGGACTGTGGCGTCCTACTCCAAACTCAACCCAACGACCTTCCCATCCGCCCCGCGCGGGGCCGGGTGGAGGAGCCATGAGATTTCGGGCATGCGCAGGGCCAGCGAAGCGAGGGCGTACGACCCCGCGCCGGTGGCGACGAGGGCGAGCAGGCGGAGGAAGTGGTAGCGCCACAGCGTCGCCTCGGGCATCCAGCGGTCCACGCCCACGGTGCACGCGCCCATGAGCAGCACGGCCAGCACGATGCGCACCAGGGCGCGGGCGGTGGGGGCGTCGAGCGAGCCCACGGCGTGCTTGCGGCGCAGGAGCACGAGCAGGAGCAGCGTCTGGACGGTGGCCGTGGTGGCGGTGGCCCAAGCGAGCCCGGCCTCCTTGAAGAACCAGATGAGCGTGAGGTTGAGGGTGAAGTTGAGGGCGACCATGCCCATGGCGACGCGCATGGGCGTGCGCGTGTCGCCCTTGGCGTAGAACGCGCGGGTGAGGGTGT